>DATANR010000053.1:0-10135 GCA_036266155.1 Gemmataceae bacterium
GGCGTAAGCCGCCCGATGATGTTCACTATCGGGCGGCTTACGCCGCTCCGCTCGCCGATCCCAATGTCTGACTCCCATCTACTTTACGATAACCCTCTCATCGGCCGTTATGCCTCGAAGGCGATGGCCGAGCGTTGGGGCCCGCAACGCAAATTCAGCACCTGGCGCCGGCTTTGGCTCTGGTTGGCCGAGTCGGAAAGCGAACTTGGCCTCCTCAGCGATGATGGCAAGTCGCCGCGCATCCAGCCGAAGCAACTGGCTGCCCTGAAGGCCCATCTCGACGACATCGACTTCGCCAAAGCGGACGACTACGAACGCAAGTTTCGCCACGACGTGATGGCTCACGTCCACACGCTCGGCGATGTGGCACCGGCCGCGCGCGACATCATTCATCTCGGGGCGACTTCTTGTTATGTCACCGACAACGCGGACCTGATTCTGATCCATGAGTCGCTCGCGGACGTTTGCGGCAAGCTCGCATCGGTGATCGACGCGCTCGGCAAGTTCGCGACGACCTGGCGCTCCGAACCGACGCTCGGCTTCACGCACTTCCAGCCGGCCCAGCTCGTGACCGTCGGCAAACGGGCGACGTTGTGGGCTTACGACCTGGTCATGGATTTGGACGAACTTGAGAAACGCCGCGATGGACTCAAATTCCGCGGCGCCAAGGGGACGACCGGCACGCAAGCGAGCTTCCTCGCACTCTTTCGCGGCGACCACGATAAGGTCCGCCAGCTCGATCGCCTCGTCACGAAGAAGGCCGGCTTCAACGACGTGTATGCGGTCACGGGTCAAACTTATTCGCGCAAGGTCGACGCGTTCGTTCTCGATGCGCTCGCCGGACTCGGCCAAAGCCTGCACAAGTGGGGCACCGACTTGCGATTGCTTGCTCATCGGCAGGAGATCGACGAGCCGTTTGAAGCAAGTCAGATCGGTTCGTCGGCGATGGCGTACAAGCGGAACCCGATGCGGGCCGAGCGCATGTGCGGGCTTGCCCGGTTTCTGATGAACCTGCCCGCGATGGCGGCCGACACGGCAGCGACGCAGTGGTTCGAACGCACCCTCGACGACAGCGCCCCACGGCGGCTGTATATTCCGCAAGCGTTTCTCGCGGCCGACGCTTGTTTGAAGTTGGCGCTGAATCTCGCGAGCGGACTCGTGGTCAACCGCGAGGTGATCGCCCACGAAGTGGCCGAGTATCTCCCGTACATGGCCACCGAAAACCTCATCATGGCCTGTGTCGCCCGCGGCGGCGATCGGCAGGAAGCGCACGAGATGATCCGCACGCATAGCCACGCCGTGACAGCCGGCATCAAGGCCGGTACGATGACGAGCCGCGATCTGATGACGCGACTTCAAGCCGAGAAGATGTTCACCGGCATCGACGTAGCGAAAGAGCTCGACCCGGCGCGCTACGTCGGCCGATCGGCGGAACAGGTGGACGAGTTCATCGAACAAGAAGTGCGGCCCGTGCGTGAGCGGTACGCGGGAAACCTCGGGCAACGCGGCGACGTGACGTTGTAACGACAAACACGTAATCGCCCCCTTCCTTCCGCATGGGCTTCTAGCACAATAGCCTTATCCCCACGCCCGGTGTTGGTTGCAATGTCTCTGCAGTTAATGATCGACCAGGTCGCCGACGCCATTGGAATGATCAATTCCACGTCGACCCCCGCGCGCCGCCTGGTCGGCGGCGGCGTCGTCGTCGATGCCAAAGGCCGCGTGCTGGTCTGCTACTCTGATTTCGCTTATCAGGGCTGGCACTTCCCCAAGGGCGGACTCGACGAGGGCGAGACCACGCTCCAGGGGGCCATTCGCGAAGTTGAAGAAGAATCGGGCGGCGTGAAGGCGAAGGCCTTTTCGGGCAACGTGTCGTTCGAACTGCAGCCGGGCCGGGTCTATCGCGAACCGATCGGCTTCGGGTCGTCGCGAGCCGAGCCGCCCAAGCACCGGACGAGCGAGCGCATCAGCCACGGGGCCAAGGACCTGCTCATCGAGGCCGCCAAGGAAGCCCGCATTGACCTCGATGAACTGCATCAGCACCGCTACGAGATTTTCGACGCCCTGGTCGGCCGCGGCATCAAGGTCGCGTGGGTGACGGTGCCGACCTATCACATCCTCGTCTACGACGCCGGCGTGGCGACGCCGACATTTGAATCAATGCTCGTTGAATGGCACACGCCCGCCGAGATCCGCAACCTGCGGGCGCCGGACAAGCCCAATTCGAAGCCGCGCATCGGCGGCGCCGCCCGCACGTTATTGGAGCGGCCGGATTTCGATGAGTTGGTGGAGAAAGCCAAGGCCGAGGCGCGGCTCGTTCCTATCGCTTGAAGACCCCCTCGGGAATCGGCAGACCGTCGGCCGGGTCGATGAGCATCGCCCAAATGTTTTCGGCATGTTTGTCGCTGACTACCTGCACAGACCCATCGCACATGCCCACCAGCGTGCGGCCGTCGCGGAATAGGATGCGCGGCTTGATCGCGAGCTTGCCGTCGGCGATCAATTCATCGGGCTTCGTCCAAATGGTCGCCTCGGCGGCCTGCACGAAGACCACCGTGTTCGACGTGCCGTCCACAACTTGCGCCAACGTAAATGGCCGATCGAACGCCCAGACCGCCTTGGCGCCGACAAACGTTCGATAGTGCGTTTCACCGGGTTTCGCGGGATGCCCGGCGATCTCGTACATCTTGGGCATCATCGGAATCAGTTTCTTGTTGTTCTCGCTGTCCCACGGCTCATTGAGTTTGAATTGCTTGTAAAGGTTGTCCTGCTCGATGTACGGCAACATGTGGACTCGCCAACTCAAGAGCGGTTTGCCATCGCCGTCGACGACAGCCGCCTCGGCCTTGCCGTTCGTGTCGTGGTAGTTGTGCAGGGCCAGGATCATCTGCTTCAGGTCGTTGCTCTGCTTCCACCAGGCCATCTCGCGCCATTGTGTCGCATAAGCGCCAACACCGGCGCCTGCGGCAAAGGCAGCGGGGACCAGGATCGTCTTCGAACCCTTTGGCAAATCGATCGTCGCCTCGAGTGCCTGGCCATTTTGCCGCAAGCGATCGGACGCCAGCAGTTCCTCGGCCCGCTTCAGCACTCCAAGCCCGATCGTTGCGGCGGCTGCCTTCGGGATCTCGATCAGGCCGATGGCCTTGTTGTCGAAAACCAACTCTTCCAATTCGGACCGCAGTCCGCCGATGAACTTGTGGGCCGGCCCATCGGTGGCCTTGAGCAACTTGGCCGACGCGGTCGCGCCGGCCTCGGTCGGGTAGTTGACGCGCAAATGCAGATGCCCCTCGCCAGCAAGGTCGAGCGCCAGCGTCGCGCTGCGGGCCGCAAGCGCCGGATGCAGGCTTTCGGGAACGATCTCCAGTGCTTCCTTGCGGAAATCGGTCGGCACGGCCGGCAGGTTGACTCCCGCGGTCAACGGCCGATCAGCGGCTGCCATCGCGATGCCATCGGCAAGCGGCGTCGCGGTCGGCGGCATGCCATCCGCGATTTTCGCCACTTCGGCCCGCGACCCGAGCACGAACGTCCGGTCGTCGGCGATCAAGAGGGCCGCCCCCATTGCATCTGAAGACCAGGTGAAACGCTTGCCTTTCTTCTCCGTCCCTTCCGGCAACAGAAGCGTGCGAATCACTTTGGGGTCCGCCGGCCGCAGGAGACGAATAACGAAGAGGGCGTCGCCATCGAATTCGTGTTTGCTCTTCGTCGGCCCAAGCCACAAAGTGATCCGCTCGACGTTCGACGGCAACTCGGCAAACCGCTTATCGAGCGTCGCGATCGCCTCGTCGCCGGCCTTCTTCAGAATCGTGCGCACATCCTTGAGCGACTCATGCCCCCACAACTCCGCAACGCGGATGTGGACGAACGCCATCCCATCTTGCGGCACCAGCGCCAGGTCCGGCGGCAGCTTGGCGGGCTGAGCAAACGCCGATGCGGTGAGCAACAAGGCAACAAACAAGGAGATACGCGACATGATTTGTCTCGTGTGCGAAGTGTGCCGATACTCTGCTTTACGATACAGCGGAGACCGAAGTGCAGCGAGGTCGACGCTGAACGCGTAAGCAAAGGCGTCGCCCTCGCTGCGCTTCGGTCTCCGCCTTCGCGATTCGTCTAAACCACTCAGTAGACGCCGCCGCCACGACCCTATTTCTCGCGCACTACCACATCGTCGAGGGCTGGTCCCTGTTCCGCGTCGCCCTTGCCACTCGTGCGGATCTCAAGCGTCGTTTCCGTGGCCGTGGCGCTAAACTCCCAGGTCATCTTCGTCCACTTCATCTCCTGGAGCGTACGGCCCTTGTCGTCGACGTCGAATTCCTTCGATTCGCCGGCTGCTTCGACGATCACACTGCGCTGGCCGGCGCCCGGAGTGGTCGCGAGCTGAAACTCGACGCGATACTTGGCCCCCTTCTTGGTCTTGAATGTCTGGGCAATGCCGCCGTGGCCCGGCGAGCCGTGCAGGTCGATGCTCCGTTTGCCTTCGGCCGATTTCCAGAAGGTGCCGATCAGATCAATCTGCCCCCGCGTCACTGTCCAGCCCTTGATGGCCGTCGACCCCTTGTCGAGTGGTTTGAATGGTCCAATTTCTTCGGGGCCTTCTTCGAAGGAACCGTTGACCACCAGATTCGGCGCCGGCAGTGCTGGCGCCGCGACGCCGACTGGGAGCATGATCAACAAAGTAAGCACGTTAAACCCCCGGGCCGCTTGCGGCGTAGCGCGTCGGCTCTACGCCGCAAGCGGCGGCTACAAACTCCACACGCCCTCACAAGCCGTCTGGCTCAGCGGCCGTCGGCTATTGGGCGTTTCCTTCTCGCGCAGCTTCTCCGGCAGCGTTGCCGGGTCGCCAGCCTTGCCGACGGCGATCATCGCCTCGACCTGGTATCCCTCCGGGACCTTGAGATTGATACGCGCTTTGTCGTAATCGAACCCCTGCATGCCATGCACGACCAAGCCAAGCCGGCAACCTTGCAATGCGAAGTTCGCCCACGCCGCGCCGCAATCGAACGAGTGCGTGATCGACGGCTTGCCGTTGTGATCGAACGTTTTCTTGGACACGAAGAGCAAGAGCACGCCCGCATTTGCCGCCCACGCCTTGTTCGCATCGACGAGCAGATCGAAAAACAACGGCCAGTTCGGCGTATCGCGATGCGCATACAGAATGCGCCACGGCTGATTGTTGAACGACGACGGCGCCCAGCGGGCCGCTTCGAGCAGGGTCATCAAGTCGGCTTGCCCAACCGCCTCGCCCGACATCGCCCGCGGCGACCAGCGATCGAGGAACAAGGGATCAATCGGGTGATCCGCTTTGCGAACCGCGCTGCCTTTGACCATGATTCTCTCCGATGCGATTCAAGAGATGGATTATTTCTTCGCCGGCTTCCGATCCAAATAGCGACTCAACTCGCCCGGATCGAGCTTCACCGGCGCCCCGCCTTTGGGAATCTCTTGCCCGGCCGACCACAGGATGCCGTTGACCAGGAACTTCCGATAGCCTTCTTTGACGAGGCTTTCATGCAAGTGGCAACCGGTGAATGCGAACGATCGTCCGCCGCCGGATCGCTCGAAAGCCCAGGAGACGGTCGCCTCTGTGTCGGGCGTTTTCTCTTTCGCCTTCGGGTTGACCGTATGTAAGAGCGGCGTCACACCCTTCATCTCGGCAGCGAAGCGCAACTTGTACAGCCAGCCGTCGTCGATCTGAAATGGCGTCACGCCACGGCAAATTGGATGATCGGGAAACGCATTGAACTCAGCGACCCAGTGCGCCCGTTGACCAAAGCCTTTCTCCCACGCCGCCCCGGACCAGCCACGCACGCGGTCGCCCAGGTCGTTCGGATAATCGATCGACGAATGTAGGTGGATGATTCCGACGCCCGCGTCGACAAGCTTTTGTAGTTCGGCCACGCGATCCCTCTTGAGAGCCTCGTGAACGTCGCCGCCTTCAACGAAGAGAACGACGGCCTTCGCCCCCGCGAGCGTCTCCGGTTTGGTGGGCCAGCCGTCGCGGGCCAAGACGGGGAACACGCCGGGCGATTGTTGAAGCATCTTCATCAGCACGGCGCAGCCGGCGAAGTACTCATGCTCGCCGGATTTTAACTTGGTCGCTGCCGGGCCGGCGATGAGCACGATCTTCGCTAGCTTCGGATCGGTCGGCAGTTGTTCGATGGGAATGCCCGATTGATCGAACGGTTCAGGATCGGCCGCGAGGGCGGCTGGTCCGCAGGCCATAAGCAAGATAAAGGCAAGGGCACGCGGCATGCATATCTCCGGCATGGATCCACGACTCACGGCGCCCAAATCAGTTCTACACTGAATCTTTAGACCTGCGACGCTGGGAGAGACTCATGAAACATCGCCTGATCACTCTCATCGCCATATTAGTCGCCGCCCCGGCTTTTGCCGAGGACACGCCCGATCTGCCCAAGGCCGTTAAGCAGATCGTCGACAAGACGAATGACTTCCGCAAATCCGAGAAGCGCGAGCCCGTGAAGATCAACTCCGAGCTGACCAAGGCGGCCGAGTACTTTGCCAAATTCATGGCCGAGACAGACAAGTACGGCCATGAGGCCGACGGCTCGAAGCCGGCCGATCGTGCGAAGAAACACGGCTACAGTTACGCGGTCGTGCTCGAGAACATCGCCTGGCAGATGAACTCCGAGGGTTTCAAGACCGACGCGCTGGCCGACGGCTTCGTTACCGGCTGGAAGGAGTCCTCGGGCCATCGCAAAAACATGCTCGACCCCGACGTGATGGAAACGGGCGTCGCGGTCGCCCACAGCAAAACGTCCGGCAAATACTACGCGGTGCAAATGTTCGGCCGGCCAAAGTCGGCGTCAATCGAGATTCGCATCACCAACAAGTCGGACTTGACACTCGAATACACGATCGGCGACGACAAGTTTACGCTTGAGCCTGGAGTGATCCAAACGCACACGCGCGGCCGGCCGGGCGAGGTGAAGTTCCAGACGCCGAACGGCCTGTCGACAGTCAATGTCGCGAGCGGCATCAAGGTTCTGGTGAGCGGATCGAAGGGAAGCTATTCGCTCAAGAAGGAATAGTGGCGAGCGGAGCCGCGTCAGCGGCCCGATGATGTTCTCGCCGATCATCATTTTCCATCAAGTCATAATCGGGCCGCTGACGCGGCTCCGCTCGCCTGGCACATTCATTTCAGGCGGCACCATCGCCCGCCGGTGCCACACTTCCAGCACCGCCACTGTCACGGCCAGGATCGCCGGACCGAGGATCATGCCGGACGCGCCGAACAGCGCCAGACCGCCGAGGAATGACAGCAATGCCGGCACCTGGTGCAGCCGCATGCGTGGACCGGCCACCCACATGTAGATGTAGTTATCGTTGATGATCCAGCCGGCCACGCCCCAGGCGACCAGGGCCAGGCCGCTCGGCCAGTGGCCCACCAACACCAGATACGCCGCGGCCGGCATCCAGACGATGAACGTGCCGACAATCGGCAGGATGCTCAACACGAACATCACGACACCCCACATGACCGGCGACGGCAAGCCCAGAAGCCAGAACATGAGGCCGCCGCCGATCGCATCGATCAGGCTCGTGACCAACGTCGCGTACAGATTGCCATGCACCGAATCCGTAACGCGCAGGAACACCTGTTCGGCTTCGTCCTTGGTCAACGGCAAGAGCCCGCGGATGCTGCTGAGCATCGAACCGCGATCCTTGAACAAGTGGTAGAGGATGAAGAGCGCCACCACAGCTTGAATAATCCCGGTGAGCGAGCCCTGGACCATTGCGGAAGCGTCTTGCGTATAAGCCGTCACCAGTTTCCGAGCTTCGCGATCGAGATCAACGTTGATGCGATCCGCCCACGCGACGACCCGATCGAGACCCGGCGTTTTCTCCATCGTTTCCTTGAGCACGCCCTCGGCCGACTTGTTCTTCATGTTCTCCGCGGCCGACGTGGCTTCCTGGGTCAGCTCGTACACGACGAACAGGAATGGCAAGAACACCAATAGAAACACGGCCAACGTACTGATCGCGGCGGCGATGCTCGAGCGGCCAATCACGCGACTGATCTGAACGTGCATCGGCCAGGCGATGACTGCCAGAGCGAAGGCCCAACTCAGTGCCGGGAGGAAAGGCCACGCCAGAACGGCGCACAGAATCAACAAGACGATCGTGAGCACGGCCAGCGCGACGGGCCGTAGCGGCCGCCCAGTGGTCAGCGGGCCTTCGACCTTGGGCGACGGGACCGCGACGAGTTTGTTTTCGGATGCCGCGACTGGGCCATTGGCTTCGGACACCGCATGCTCTCCATCGCCATGATCGCGTGGAGTAGAGCAATCGCGGTGCCGGAAGAGCGTCACTCCTTCTTGGCGGGACCAGGCTCGTCTCTGGGAGGCGGGTATTTTTCAAGCAAACGGCGGAAGGGCTCGGTGCGCAGCGCGGCCGACAGATCCTCGTCGGCATGGAAGCTAGCGGGAGTCGCAATGTGATCGGCGATCAGTGCGTCGAGGGCTTTCTCCGTCGCAGTCACATCCCCGGACGCCGCGGTGACGGCGGCTGCCAGAGTCCGTGAGTAATACGCGAGTCCATCGTTTGGTGGCAACGCCGCGCGGGCGTCCGCATAACGCTTGAGCCGAATCAAGGACCGGATGAGCTCGTTACGCGCACGCCAGGTATCGGCGGCCTTTTCGTCAGTCAGGTACGGCTGCAACTCGGCGACCGCCTCCTCATAGCGACCACCGCGAAATGCAAGATGACCCCGCCAGAACCGCAGTTGTGGATCGCTCGGGGCCGCCTTGCCGTGAATCCACACCAGCCGGGCCAGCACCGTCGAGTCTTTGGCAAATTCGAGGTTGTTGGCCAGTTGCTGAAACGTCGCGCGCACGGGGCCGACGCGTGTGTAAGCGTCGACAATTCGATTCGCGTCGGCAAAGTTCTGGACTCGTCGCCAGCGCAAGGTCTCACGCCAGGCGTCGTCGGTCGCACGACTCATCGCATTGGCCAGGCATATCTCCGCCTGTTCATATTGTTTGCGTTCGTGAAGAATGACGCCTTCGTAATACGTGATGCGGATGTCCTTGGGCTGTCGGGCGTGATGAGCGTTCATGAGCGCTTCGAACTCTTGGCTTTTCGCGGGATCGGATAGGTCGCACTCATCCTCAAGGGCCGAAGTGAGGTGGCTGAAGCCCGCGGCGGCTTCGGCATTCGGGTACGACTGATACGCGGCCACGACGAAGTGATGCGCGACGGCATCGCCGGCAAGTTGATCGTGCAATCGTTCCTTGGCTTCGCGCTCGGTGGTCGCGTCGATGGCTTGCCGGTACAGCGGTAGCGCTGCCGCGACATTGCCGGCCGCCGCCTTGAGCCGCGCGTCCTCAAATAGAACCGCAGTGTCCGTCGGGGCCTTTTCACGCGCCACCTTGACATAGGTCGCACGCACCATCGGGTCCGTGCCGCCCCAGCGCAACAGGTCGGGAAAGGCACGACTCGGATCGGCGAATTTGCGATAGCGTGCTTCGAGTTCGGCAACGCCGGCCGCACCAACGATCTCGCCAAGGTACGCCAGGGCCACGGCCTGATCGGGATTGTCGTCGAGGGCACGCCGGAATTCGACGGCCGCCTCCTGAGATCGCTTCAACTCTTTCAAACAGAAACCGCGATACACGCAAATATCCGACTCCACGCCGGCAAGCTGGATATAGCGTTCGGAAGCCGCCAGCGCGCGATCGAATTCTCCAAGGCGATAAAACGCTTCCGTCTGAGACTCGAACACCGTGGCCGCGTTCGGCGCTTCCTGCTCCGCCTTGACCAGCAAGTCACGTGCGACCGCGTACTTGCGGAGCCGCAATGCCGTCGCTGCCTGCCACTGGGTTCGATTGGGCGCATAACTGGCGGGCAACTGGTTGAGCTTCTTGTCGGCGAAGAGTCGCTCAGCCTGCGCGTAGTCGCCGTCCCGGTAGGCCTTTTGAGCGTGTCCAAAATCTACCTCGGCTCGTTGTCGGGCACGCTCCTCAATGGCGCTGCTCCCATCCTGCTCAACGATGTCGCGGCGTACATCGATGGAGTAATGGAAGCCCGTATCAATAATTCTACTGTATGTCGTCTTGACGGCGCAGAAGTCCGTCGGCCACAATCGCTTCCATCGATGTTTTCTCCACGGAAGGAG
>DATANR010000054.1:0-22631 GCA_036266155.1 Gemmataceae bacterium
CGCCCGATGCTGTCATTATCGGGCGGCTTGCGCCGCTCCGCTCGCCTTCTCCCTTCCGACATTCCGCCGCGACCGATAAAACGGTTACTCTGGCAGAATGACCTCCACCCTACTCTTCCCCATGAGTGCGTCGAGCGACAACGACGACTCGCTTTTCAGCCCCCCGGCGACTGGCGTCTTTGCCGACATCGTCTTCGATCGGCCGCTCGACCATGCTTATTCCTACGCGGTACCGGCTGACCTGATCGAGCGTATCGGCGTCGGCAAGCGCGTAGAGGCCCCGTTTGGGCGTGGCGACAAGGGAACGATCGGCTATTGCGTGCGCGTTCACGAGGTGCCGCCGCTGCGCGCGGTCAAGACGATCCGCCGCGTGCTCGACGACGAGGCCTTGCTTACCGATTCACTGCTGCGCCTCACGCGTTGGATGGCCGACTATTACCTGTGCGGCTGGGGTCAGGTGTTGCAAGCGGTGTTGCCGGCCGGCGTGCGCGGTCAGGCGGGGACACGGGAGGCCGTCTTCGTCGAGATTGTCCCCGACGGCGAAGCGGCAAGCCAGGGATTGAGTATTACTCCCAAGCAAACAGCAACGCTTGACAAATTGCGCAAAGCCAACGGGCCGATTGAGCAGCGGCGACTTTGTCGCGAGGCGAGCGTTGGTCCAGGGGTGGTCCACGCACTCATCGAGAAGGGCTTGGCGCGCAGACACGTCGAGCGCATCGAACGGATCGACACGCTCGACGCGGATGTCATGCCGCCGGAACCGATCGCTTTGAATGTGGATCAAGAAAAGGCCTGGCAACCGGTCCGTACCGCGATTGAAGTCGGCGGATACCACACGTTTCTTTTGCATGGCGTCACCGGCTCGGGCAAGACTGAGATCTATTTACGCGCCATCGAAAACGTGCTCAAGCAAGGCAAAGAAGCGCTCGTCTTGGTGCCGGAAATCTCGTTGACGCCACAGACGATCGAGCGCTTCCGCGGCCGATGCGGCAATGTGGCCGTCATGCACAGCCACCTCGCGGATAGCGAGCGCGGCGCCCATTGGCGGCGGATCGCGGCGGGCCAAGTGCAAGTCGTCGTTGGAGCGCGCAGCGCCGTGTTCGCCCCGTGTCGCAACCTGGGGCTGATCGTCATCGACGAGGAGCACGAGAGCACGTTCAAGCAGGAATCGACGCCGCGTTATCATGCGCGCGATGTGGCGGTCATGCGAGCCAAGCTCGAGAACATTCCGATTTTGATGGGCTCGGCGACGCCAGCGCTCGAAAGCTGGGCGAACGCCGAGAGGCTGCAGTACACGCTGTTGCGATTGCCCAATCGCGTCGAAGATCGACCGATGCCGCGCGTCGTGCTTGTCGACATGAAACATGAACCGCGCACGGGCGGCCGCTTCTCGTCGATCAGCCCCACACTCGAGCGCGGCATGCGTGAAGCCCTATCTACCGGCGGCCAGGTGATGCTGCTACTCAATCGCCGCGGATTCTCAACTCACGTCCACTGTCCGGCCTGCGGTTACGTGGCGGCGTGCCCAAATTGCGACTTGTCGCTGACATTTCATCGCCAGCGGAACAGCTTGCTATGCCACTATTGCGGCCATGAGCAACCACCCTATCGCGACTGCCCGAACTGTCAGCAGCCGACAATTCTCTATCAGGGGCTCGGCACGGAAAAACTTCAAGAAGAGATCGATCGCAAGTTCCCCGACAAGGTCGTGCAGCGCATGGATTCGGACACGATGTCGCGGCCGGGCTCGCATCAGCGTGTCCTCGACGCCTTTCGCGACGGGCGCATCCACATCCTGATGGGGACGCAGATGATCGCGAAGGGGCTCGATTTCCCGAACGTGACACTCGTCGGCGTCGTCAACGCGGACGTTGGCCTGCATTTGCCAGACTTCCGTGCGGCCGAGCGGACGTTTCAACTACTTGCGCAGGTAGCGGGCCGAACCGGCCGCGGCGACAGCGGCGGCAAGGTGATGATCCAGACGTATGCGCCGGAGCATCCGAGCATTCATTTGGCAGCCACGCATGACTATCTCAAGTTTGCAGAACTGGAGCTGACCCATCGCAAGGAGCATCAGTACCCGCCGTACCAACGGCTTGTGCGCCTCATCGTTCGCAGTCTCAATGAAGTAGCGGCCCGCGATTTCGCCGACATGCTGGCCGGCGCCTTCCGCGAAGCAATGCGGCGACCGGAACGCCAGTCCCCTGCTCTTCGTTTGCTTGGCCCAGCGGAGTGCCCGGTCTATCGGCTCAACAAGTACTTCCGCTACCACTTCCAGCTTCAATCCGCGAGCCCGCGAGTGTTGCACGAGGTGTTGCGCGAAGTGCTAACGGTGGTGAAGACGCCGTCGAATGTCCAGTTTCAGGTTGATGTGGATCCATTCAACATGTTGTGAACAATTCACCGTCATTGCGATCACGGTTGATGACAGTCAATCGTCGGGTCGAGCCACCGACGTACTGATTCCCACACGGCACGACGCTGCCGAAGAATCACGACCCAGACAAGCAAGCTGTTGGCTGCGCTAAATGCAGCTACCGCAAAAGGCATGAATTCGAATTGATTGTGAAAGGCCAGTCCAAAGAGTGGCACCAGAAGCGGTGAAAGAAGCGGCGCCATTAACACAACGAGAATCGGAGCGACAATTACAAGGTTCAGGAATCGAATCGCATCGCCCTGAACTGGTCGTGATTGAAGGCCGCGGACAACGAGGAACCCGCCAGCGAATAGATAGGTAGCCGTCAGACAGCCGGTGATGCCAAGCACACGGATCGCTTGATCCATCTGCCATTCTTTCGGCGAACCGAGATAAATGATCCCGGCTACCGTCGGAAGTGTCGCAACGAAAAGCCCAACCCATCCAACAATTTGAATGCGATCATGAGGCCGTATTTCCCTTGAATTGTCAACCTCTCCGGACGAGAGGACGTTTGTTTCCCGGTAATCTTCCTCGAGTTTGTCCACGCCGGCGCTCAGGAGAATAGGTCGGCCACCGGGCAGGAAAAGCCGGGCACCACGTCTTCGCCGCTGAGGGTATCCGTGACATCGAGCATTGCGGCGGACTTGTCGGGGCGACGAATCAGGACGGTCTTATTAACTGGGCTGACAATCCAAATCAAACGCACGCCGGCTTTGAGGAAATCATTGACCCGTTCTTCAATTTCTTCAAATGAGTCGTTTGGTGAGATCGATTCGACAACGAGATCGGGCTGGATTGAAATATCGCCATCGGGCGATTGATCATTGAGAAAGCGGCCTTTCGCGACAAACGAGGCATCCGGCTTGCGGACGAGTCGCGGTCGATGTGAAAAACAACGATAAGCTGTTTGCGATCCAAATAGATGCCCCAGTCCATGAGCCCGAATGAATTGATGAAGCGCAGCGAATACATGCCCGGCGATTTCTTCGGACCTGGCGCCTATCGTTTTCTCCTGCAACCGCCCATCGACGAGTTCGAAGGACTCCCCGTTCGGCAGATTCAGCAGGTCGTCAGGCTCAAGCAGCATCGCTTCCTCGTGCATCGAGAGTTTCCGATTGGGACCTTCTTATCTTATCACGGGTGACGGGCTGCAACGGGAGTCCGCATGTGTTGCACAATTTGCTGACGATTGTTAGACGCTCCGCAAACTCAGTTCGGCAACCATCCCGCCAACTTGGTGACCGCGAGCGAGCACCAATCGAGGACGCGCTGTGTGTCGGCCGGATTGTCCGCCGCGAGTTGGGATGCCAGATCGCGGACGACGCGGAACACGTCGTTGGCGCGGTCCGGTTGAACGCGCACGGCCGCGACGAGGGCGTCCGCTCCGCCGTTGCGATCCCCGGCCGCGAAACGGGCACGGGCAAGTGAAATCCAATTCTCCATTCGCAACGGCTCAAGCTCTGTAACCCGCGACCAGTCGGCCACTGCTTTCTTCGGTTCACGGATTGTTTCGAAGAGAGACGCTCTTGCGCGAAGACCATTCAAATCAATTGGCCTCAACTCCAAGAAACGGCTCCAATCCGCAATGGCGTCGCGACGGCCATCGTTGTCGGTGAGATCACGCATGCCCGCCCTCGCCGCAAAGGCTGGCGCGTAGTTCGGACTAATGAAGAGGGCCTCCGCGATGTCGTCCATCGCTTGTTTGCGCGAACGTAGGCGGGCGCGAAAGACGAGTGCCGCGGCGCACTTTGGATCGCGATCAAGGGCGTTGGCGACGAGTTCGACAGCACGTTTGGTTTCGTCGAGTTGCCAAAGAATTCCCGCCAGTTCGGCGAGTCCGTTTGGCCCCGGATTCAGCTCGATTGCTTGATCAACTGCTTCCATCGCGGCGGTCTTTTCCCACAACTTGAGCAGCACGGCCGCGTAGCCACTGCGAACTTCTCGATCGCGAGGCGCCATCGTCACGGCCGTCTTGAAGGCATCACGTGCCTTGTCCAGGCGTCCAGCGTTCAGCATGAATCGGCCGCGTGCTTGCCAGTCCGCCGCTTTTTTCGGCTGCCAAATAGCATCGATAGAAGCCAGAAATGCACGGAGTTCCGTCGGCGTGGCGGCATAGGCGAGGTCCTGGCGTGGCGACTCGCGAGCGGCCAGGATACCGATTAACTCGCCGCCCTCATTGACAACCGGCCCGCCGCAGGCACTGCCCTGATGCGGCAATTGCAGAAGTGTCGTGTTTACTTTCGGCAGGTCTTCAGTTCCATCGCGCGCTAACGCGATTTGGCCGATTGATCGCACCGAGCCGGCCGCATACAGCCAGAGGGCATCGATGCCGGTCGGGTGTCCCATCGCCGCCACGTGGTTGCCCATGTGCGGGTCCGCAGCCGCAATTCGCAGTCCCTCGATCTCCTCCGGAACTGAATCGAGTTCCACCAGCGCCAGGTCGCGCGCGCGATCGCGTGCGAGCACGACGCCGGACACGCAGTGCCCGTCGAGGCGCAGGCCCAGCAGGTCGCGATACTCGTCTGCTTCCGCCACGATGCCGCGAATTCGGCGCTTGGGTACGACCACATCGACAATCTGCTCCGAGCCGACGGCCGTCGCACTGGTGAGGACCAAGCCGCGACCGATGTCGATCAACGCCCCAGCGGCGCGACTGCCGGTCGCCTGAGGTCGAACCCAGACCGTAGCTCGAGCAAGAGCGTCTGCGTCGACTCGGGTTGGCGCGTCTTTCGACTGGCAATTGGATGAACCGTCTTTGCGCGCCTCGGCAAGAAGGCCGTGCAAGTCGATGGCGATTGCCAACTCTGGCAGCGGATTGATGACGGCTGAAATTACGCCAATTACTTCGCCCCGTGCGTTCAGCACAGCCGAACCACTGTCGCCGGATTCAATGGGCAATTGCAGGAATAGAATTGGCACGCCGGCGCCGAGACGCTTACCGGCCCAGAAGTAGCCATCGGGCAGCGAACCGGATTGTCGAACGTAGCCATCCGTCCGATTCCACATGACATCCGCATCGTGCCGGTGACCGATGGAGTGGCACTCGTCGCCGACTCGCGGGGGGCATTCGGCTAGACGTAGCGCCGGCACGCCGGCGGGAATTTGATCTAATTCCAGCAACGTCAGATCGTGTGCGTCACGATGAAAAAGGACCCGGCCCGTAGCAATGAGGCCGCGCTTTTTCAGATCGGCGCGGTTCGCGAGGTAGTGGAGTCGATCGTTCCGCAAGAAAGGAAACTGGAAGTCCGGAAAGTAGACGTCAACGGCTGATCGATCGCCGATGACGTGGCGGGCCGTGACCATCCAGCGCCGTTCGGCATTAACGACCCAACCGGTGCCGACGCTGTTGTCGCCGGCACGAATCCAAACGGTCGCACGCACTTCGGGTGGAATTGCCGTCGCTGCACAGCCGAACCAAATGAGGACCGGTAACAGGGTCATCGAGCGACCGGAAAGGGAGCAAGAAACCGAACGGCGAACTATTACTCTGGCGTCCTGATTTCGTTCAGGCGCTTCTTCGCGCCATCGAGCGATGCCTTCGCCGCGGGATTGTCGCCAAGCATGCCGAGCAGTGCATCGAGCTGAGCGAGCAAATCGTTGCGAACCTTTATGTAAGCTTCCACACCGGTTCCACCTTCGACCTGGCCTCGGGCCTTGACCAGCGTTGGGGCCAAGCCATTGTCAAGCAACGTGCCCAGGTGCTTGGACAGTTCTTCGATCCGGGCATTGTCGTTGGCTTGGCGCGCTTGATTGATTTCCAAATTGAATTTGTACACGACCTTGTAATAGGTGTTCGCCCGCTCGACGTAGTCGTTCGGCTTCCGCGACGACTCGAGCGTCCGGTCGACGATCTCTTCGATGACGAGGCGATTCTTCTTGTACAGATCGCCCTGCTGCTGACCGGAAATGGTCCGCGGCCCTTGAGCGCCGACGACGGCAACCAGGAAGACGACGACAACGGTGGATAAAGTGTGACGAAACATGACGCCTACCCCTGCCCTTGCTGCATCAGTTGTGCCAGGGCAATCCGTCCCTTTTGTGCCGACCGTGCCATCTCCTTCAACGGCTGGACCGAGCCCGGCGGGGCGTCGGCGGCCAGCTTGTTCGCGTCCTGCTCGGCCTTGCTCAAATGCTCGATGAACTTCGGTAAGTTCGCCCGTTTCTCTTCGAGATTCAGTCCCCGCGCTTGTTCAAACATCGCCTCGCCAACAACTTTATCGTACATCGCGGCTAGCGATTCCATTTCCGCACCCGGTGTGAACTGAGCGAGCGTCCGTGCTTCGGTGTGAATATCGCTGCCGAGCACATCGAGGACATTGAGCCGGGCCGTCGCGTCCGGCGCTCGATCGAGATTGACCTTCGCGGTCACTACTTTGTCGAGGAACGGGTCGGCCGGGACAGCTGCCACCGTCGGTCCGTCCGATTTGCCGTTCCGCAACGACGACCAGATCAGCACGCCGGTCAGGATGACAGCCGCCGCGACACCCGCAGGCCAGAAACGAGCGAGACTTTCGCCCAGTGGCCGACGCGGCGCCGCTGGCTGAACGACAACGACCGCCTTCGGCGCTGGCTTGTTGAGCTTAATGCCTGACCCGGACTTGGCGACGACGAGCTTCGGGGCCGCGAATTTTTCCAGTAATGCTTGCTTCGCCTTGCCAGCGTAAGCTGCCGGTCCCGTCGCCACAACGGCGCCATCGATTCGCGTCAACAACTGCTGCCAGGCCTGGCAGCCGGAACACGCTTCAAGGTGCTCGACAAGCGCGGCCGGTATCGCAGCGGGATCCGTCACGGCGAGCATTCGGTTTCGGGCTGTGTCGCAGTTCATGACATCTTCGATTCGTTCGAGCCCGCGGGCAACAATTCGGGGGCCAGCACCGCCATCAACTTTTGCCGAGCCTTGAACACCCGCCAACGGGCGGTCTCCTCAGTGATCCCCAGCACGCCGGCAATGTCGCGGAACGACATGCTTTCTTCCACCCGCAAGGTCAACGCTCCGCGAAAATCACTCGGTAACTTCGCAACCGCGTCCGCGACCAGGAGCAAGGCCTCTCGACTCAACGCCTCAGCAACCGGACCGCGGCGTTCTTCCACAATCTCCGGAACCAACGGCTGACGATTGTGGCGCATCGCCCGGCGGAGATTCACAAAGTTGTTCTGAGCGATCCGAAACAACCAGGCCCGAAAGTTACTCCCCGCCTGGAAACGTCCGACCGCCGCGAACGCCTTGAGGAACGTCTCCTGAGTCAAATCTTCCGCCGACGTTGCATCGCGGGTCAGTCGGCACAGCCATCGATACAGGCGATCCCAATAGCGCTCGATCAACTGGGCAAACGCCGGCCGATCCCCCGCCTGGGCAGCGCGGATCAAGTCGGCCTCGTCGCCGGTCGGGTGGCCTACGTCGATGGACACGCGGTACTGGCCCGTCCTGAGTTGCGGCGGGTCGAGCCCGCTTGGGACCGCTGAGACCGTCGCTACCACGTCCAGCATAAAACGTCCGGGCGGAAGTCGTCCAGCCAAACTCCGACACTGGCACCACTTACTTTTGCAACACATACGGCAATCATTCGTTGGCGAAGATCGGGCTCCGGCGGCTGGCTTTTCCGATGAGTCGGTGTGACTCGAACGATTACCAAAATGACATCCGAAGTACGCTGTATGCGCAAACTATTGTCCATAAATAGCTTATGCCATAAGGCATGCAACGCAAGAATGGCTCTTTGTCGCAATCTGGCAGCTTCTTTCGCCAAGGGAATTGTGTCGTGAATCGACAGAACCAACCGTTCGCCGTGTGCGTCATCGACAAGAGGCCACGGTCCCGAAATGTAGAATAACGAGGAGATTGGCCCGCAAATAGCGTCGTCAAGAGTTGCCTGCTCATGGACATGGCGCGTATAAAGTGAATCGTTCCCCGCCTTCAGCCACGGGCAATGCCGGCCCCAAGGAAACCCCCTTTGGACACTTCCGAGCGGATTCACGAACCGATCTCGTCTTCCACGCGCCCGGTCCTCGCGATCCCCGATACCAGCGTCGACCAGCCGCGCGTTCGAGCGGCAGTGCGCGAGTTGTTGCTGGCCATCGGCGAGGATCCGGAACGCGAGGGGCTGCGCGATACGCCGGCACGCGTGGGTCGCCTGTTCGCCGAGGTTTTTGCCGGTCTGCACTCCGATCCGCGGTTGCTCTTGCGCAAGACGTTTGAAGTCGATCACGAAGAGATGGTCCTGCAAAAGGACATCGAGTTTGCCAGCTTTTGCGAGCACCATCTGCTGCCGTTTACGGGACGTGCACACGTCGCCTATCTGCCGACGGGCCGAGTCGTTGGACTGAGCAAACTGGCTCGCGCCGTCGATGTCCTGGCACGAAAGCCGCAGATTCAAGAGCGATTGACGCAAGAAATCGCCGACTTGATTCAGGAAGAGCTAGCGCCGCGCGGCGTGCTCATCGTCGTCGAGGCCGTTCACGCGTGCATGACCGTCCGTGGCGTGAAGAAGCCCGGCACCGCCTGTATTACCAGTGCCGCGCGTGGCCTGTATCAAACCAATGCGACCGCCCGCGCCGAGGTGCTCGGCCATATCCACGGCGCCCGCCCATCCGGCTGAATGAGAGCCGTTGCAAGGAACTCGTCGTGGACCCGGCCGCACTCCGCACTCGCCTGCGCGACGACCTTCGCCGGGACTTTCGCGGCGAACTTCACGTCGACGCCGTAACCCGCACGCTCTATTCCACCGACGCCAGCATATTTCAGGTCGAGCCGCTGGCCGTTGCCGTTCCCCGCGATGAAGACGACCTGAGAACGCTCGTCCGTTATGCCCATGAGCGGTCAATTCCGCTCGTGCCCCGCGGCGCTGGAACTGGTTTGGCCGGCGCGAGCCTCGGACCAGGCATCGTCATCGACTTGAGCGTCCATTTCCGCGCAATTCAAGAAATGGCCGTGGATTGGGTCCGCGTCCAAGCTGGTGTCACCTTAGAGCGGCTCAACGCTCATCTCGCAAAATCTGGTCGCCGATTGGCGATCGATCTGGAATCTAGCGCCAGCTGCACGATCGGTAGCACGATCGCGACGGACGCGCGTGGCAACACCGCACGCCATGGTTCTATGCGTGAGCAGGTACGTCGGTTGCGGGTTGTCTGGGACGATGGGACAACTGCCGAACTTGCAGCCGACGACACTTTGTGCGAGCCCCCTGGTCGCCGGACGCACGAAATTCTGGAAGGGGTGCGGGCGATCGTCGCAACACATGCCGATGCAATCACCGCCAGTCGACTCGACACTGGATTGAAATCGTGTGGTTACCGAGTGGACAGAATTGGTGACCCTTCGCGGTCAAATCATATCGAACTTTTGGTCGGTTCGGAAGGAACTCTTGCGATCCTCACGGAAGCGACGCTTCGGACAATTCCGATCGCTCCTGCTCGGCAAACTGCCGTTTTTGGATTCCCCAGTCTGGAACTCGCAATCGAAGCCGGCTTGATTGCCGCGCGCTTCCAGCCCTCCGTCTGCGAAGTCGTTGATCACCGCTATTTGGCGTTAGCTCGACCCACGTCGTTAGATGACCCGGCAGAGGCCCTGTTGTTTGTCGAATTCGAGTCGGACACATGTGATGATGCGCGTGAATTGGTTCGCGCGACCAGCAATCACATAGTGACTGCGGTTCCGCAAATGTCGAATTTCGCGGAACATGAAGTCGGTTCTCTGGAGGCTATCTGTCGTAGCGCGAACACTGCCTCCTTCGCCAACGTTCGCGGACCGCGTCCGCTGCCCATCGTTGAAGACCTCGGCGTCGCCCCGACCAAGTTGTCCGCGTTTGTCGCCAAGATCGATGAAACCTTGAAGCGCTTCGAACTGGCGGCGACTCTCCGCATCCGCGTGTCGACTGGCCATGTCGATTTGCGACCTCTCATCGATCCAACGTCGAAAGCCGATTCCGCGAAGCTCTGGCCGTTGGCCGACGAATTGTGCTCGCTCGCCATTTCTATGGGCGGAACGATCAGCGCGCACCATGGCATCGGGCTGGCGCGGACACCCTGGGTGGCACGACAGTTCCCGCAACTCGTGCCCGCCTTCCGTGAGGTGAAACAACTCTTCGACCCGCGCGGCATTCTAAACTCCGGCAAGATCGTCGGCCCCGACCCGGGCCGACCTGCGTGGCCACTGCGCAAAGAGCCGGATCAAGCGAGCGAGCCCGCCGCAAAATTGCCACTTGTGCTTCAGTGGGCAACAGGAGAGATGACGCAGGCCATTGACGCCTGCAACGCCTGCGGCGTTTGTCGAACCGAGGAACCGGCTGAGCGCATGTGTCCGACATTTCGGGCAACGCACGCGGAGGCGGCCGCCCCGCGAGCCAAAGCCAACGTGTTCCGCGCGATCGTTGAGTCCGCTGGCATTCAGGCGGGCGACGACGACGTTCGCAAGGTGGCCGACTTGTGCGTGAACTGCAAGATGTGCGCGCAGGAATGTCCGAGCCGCGTCGATGTTCCCAAGCTCATGTTGGAAGCGAAGGCGGCGAATCACCAGGCGCATGGGCTTCGCCGGTCCGCCTGGTTCCTCGCGCGCATGGATGGGCTTGCCGAACTGGGCAGCCGCATCGCGCCTCTCACGAACATGCTCCTGGGAAGGCCGTTGATGCGCTGGGGCCTCGAGCGCATTTTTGGGCTGGCACGCGGGCGCACGCTGCCGGCATTCGCTTTCCGGCCTTTCCTCCGCCGAGCACGCCGACGGGGCCTGACGCGCCGGCCAACCGAATCAGCCGCCGTCGCACTGTTCGTCGACACCTTCGCAAACGTTTGCGATCCCACCATCGCCGAAGCGACGGTAGCCGTGTTGCAGCACAACAACGTCGCGGTTTATGTGCCTCATCGACAACGTGGCACAGGTGCCACGGCCCTGGTACAGGGCGACACCGACGTCGCGCGTGAACGCCTGCGTTTCAACGTTCGCCATCTGGCCGAAGCGGCACGGGCCGGCGACACCATCGTCTGCCCCGAACCGACGGCCGCACTGTTCTTTCGGATCGACGCCCTTGGCCTCTCGGACGATCCCGACGTTCAACTCGTCGCGAGCCGAACGATGGAGTTGACGTCGTATCTCTGGGGCCTGCACGCAATCGGCAATTTGCGAACCGATTTTCAACCGTTGCCGTTTTCGCTCGGCCACCACGTGCCTTGTCACGTCAAGGCACTTGGCGATGGCGTTCACGGCCCCGGATTGCTTGGATTGATCCCCCAGTTGCAGGTGAATAAGATTGATGTAAGTTGCTCGGGGATGGCCGGGACCTACGGGCTCAACGCACGCAATTTGCCCATTTCATTGGCAGCGGGTCAGCCGATGCTTGATGAACTGGCCAAGGCGCGACACCAACACGGCTCCTCCGAGTGCTCGGCATGTCGACTGCAGATGCAATTCGGAACGGGCAAACGAGCCTTGCATCCGGTCCAGTTTTTGGCACTGGCGTACGGGCTGATGCCGCACCTGGCAGATTGGTTGCAAACACCGTTCGGCGGCCGGGTGTGTCGATGATCTTGCAAGTTCAATTGTTCGCTCGAGTGCGGGAATTGATCGGCGACGAATGCTGTTCACTGGAGCTGTCGACCGGCTCGACGGTCGCCACGATTCGATCGGCTCTCGGATCGCGTTATCCTCAGGCGAAGGACCTCATCGCGCGATCCGCCGTCGCCGTGAACTGCGAGTTTGCGGCGAACGAACGAGTTGTTGACGACGTCGACGAGATTGCGGTCATTCCGCCAGTCAGCGGCGGGGGCAGGTGAATGATTCAACTCACACGTGACCCGATCGACCATGCCGCCCTCACGGAACTTGTACGCAAGCCGGGTTGCGGTGCCGTCGTAACGTTTCTCGGCACGGTCCGCGACTTAACAGGAAACGAAGAAACGGTGGCGCTCGAATACGAAGCTTACCCGGCCATGGCCGAGCAGATGATGGCGACGATTGCGGACGAACTCCGAGACCGGTGGCCGGTCGCGGGCGTGGCTCTGGTACATCGACTTGGCCGACTCGACGTCGGTGAAGTATCGGTGGCCGTCGCCGTGAGCACGCCGCATCGTCCCGACGCGTTCGCCGCGTGTCGGTATGCGATCGATCGTTTGAAGGAAGTTGTTCCGATCTGGAAGAAGGACATCGGGCCCGCGGGCAACCAAGAGTGGATTCATCCCGACGCGAGCGCCACGAACTAAATGAGCTTTCGACTGCCACTTTCGCAATCGCCCACCGCGGCCCGCCCCACGGGTCCCGTTCCAACAGCGGGCGCGCTGGTCGACACCTTCGGTCGCATCCACGACAACCTGCGCATATCTGTGACCGACCGGTGCAACCTTCGCTGCACGTATTGCATGCCGGAAGACGTGACCTTTCTTCCGAAGGATGCACTTTTGACCTTCGAGGAGATTGCACATTTCGTGCGCGTCGCCGTTGACCTTGGCGTCACCAAGGTGCGGCTCACCGGCGGCGAACCACTCCTGCGCCGCGATTTGCCGCGACTGGTCGAAATGTTGGTCGCCATTCCCGGCCTCCACGACCTGGGTTTGACGACGAATGGATTGCTGCTCGCGGCACAAGCGCGGTCGCTGCGTGACGCCGGCCTTCGGCGACTCAACGTGAGCCTCGATACGTTGGACGCCGATCGCTTCCGCGAATTGAGTCGGCGCGACGGTCTGGATCAGGTGTTGAACGGACTAGCAGTTGCACGCGACGCCGGCTTCGAACGGATCAAGGTCAACGCGGTCGCGATACGGGGCCTAACGGAACTGGATGTCGTTCCACTCGCCCACTACTGCCGCGACAGTGGTTTCGATCTCCGCTTCATCGAATACATGCCCATCGGGGCTGACCCGTGGGAGCGGGACAAGGTGCTGCCCGCAAGCGAGATTCTCGATGAGTTGGCCAGAGAATTCGGCGATTTGACGACGACCGTCGACCATGATCCGCACGCCCCCGCTCTTGAGTTCGCTTATGCCGACGGTCGCGGGACCGTGGGCATCATCGCTTCCATCACCCGGCCGTTTTGCATGCAGTGCAACCGGCTGCGCCTAACGGCCGACGGCAAGGTGCGCAATTGCCTCTTCGCCCTGGACGAAGTCGACGTCAGGCACTTGCTTCGGCCTCGCCCAGACGATGCGACGCTTGGCAAGACCATTCGCGCGGTCGTTTGGGACAAGTGGGAAGGTCACGAGATCAACACGGCCCGATTCATCAAACCGACGCGGACCATGCACGCGATTGGCGGCTGATCACCGAATTCGGTGGCTTTTCCGGGCCGAACGATGCACAATTCCAATAGGCGATTTCCCACCCGAGCCGTGGCCGCTATGAAATCTCGTTTCCTGATATCGTTCGCATTGGTCGGAGCCGCGGGGCCGGCGATGGCGTTTCCGGGCCATTCCCTGAAACCGCCGGCACAGATTCCCATGGTGACGCCCGTGAGCGCCCCCGCACTGGCCTTCGTGGCGCTCGACGACCGCATGCCTCGCACCAAGCTGCGACCTGCCGTCTACATTCCCCACTTATGCCTGTTCCAGTATCGCGTCGGCACGCAATCAGCCGATTGCCAGAAGTTCCTGGACCAGGCGCTCGGTTACTATTACTCGTACGTGTGGATCGAAGCGGCCCGCTCGGCGGAGACCGCGCTGAAGTACGATCCCGACTGTGCCTACGCGTGGCTCGTGCTGAATAAGGGCATCGAGAAATGGGGCAAAGGCGGTGACGCGACCGCGGCCCTCAAGAAGGCGCAAGAGTTGATGCCGCGTGCCTCGCACCGCGAACAGATGTTGATTACGGCCCGCTTGCACGAAAAGGGGCTGATGGGCACGGCCAGCGTCGATGAGCGGCGCAAGAAGGCGATACAGACTCTCGATGAAATGTTGACGATCTACGACGACGATGAGGAAGCCTGGTTCAATCGCGGAGCCATTCCCGGCGGCGGTTTCGGTGGGCCCGCCGAAGGAATTCCGTTTTACAAGGCACTCTTACGCGTGAACCCGCTCCATCCAGGCGCCAATCACGAGTTGGTGCACTTCTACGAAAACAGCAAACGCCCGGCGCTGGGCTGGCCCTACGCCGTCGGCTACATGGCCTCTTCGCCGGGCATTCCCCACGCCTTCCACATGCAAGCTCACCTCGCGACGCGGATTGGCAAGTGGGAACACACGGTTGATTGGTCGTCGAAGGCGATCGACTTGGAAAAGCAATACCATCGGGTGCAGGGTGTGGCGGCCAATGATGACCACCAATATTCGCACCATTTGGAGACGCTCACGCTCGGCCTGCTGCATGATGGCCGGTTCTCCGAGGCAAAGGAGATCCGTAAGGAGGCCGAAAAGCATGGTTATCGCTTCACTCCACCGTGGTTCCGTCTAGCGCTCGGCCAGCGCGACTGGGCTGAGGCCGAGGCGATCATTACGCAGCAGCGCAAAGGCGATAAAAACCAGGCGAGCTATATGGCCGCTCTACTCGCGATTGAAAAGGGCGACCTCTCCAAGGCATCCGCCGAGGTCGACGTGTTGCGGCAAGCGCAGCAAACGAAGAAAGGCGACGGTCGACTCGAACAGCGACTGTTCGAGGTTCAAGGCCGCCTGCAGTGCGCCACGGGCAACGGCGAGGCGGGCCTAAAACTCCTGCAACGCGTCGTCGACAAGACCAAGAACGACTACTACCACCACTCCTGGGGCGGCGGGGCCTACTACATGGAAGCGTGGGGAATCGGCGCTTTGGACTGCGGCAACGCCACGGCTGCGGAAGAAGCATTTTTGGAGTCGCTGGCTCACGATTCGGGCAGCGTGAAGGCCGCCCTTGGCATGGAGGCGCTGTGCCGTCGACTCGGCAGGACCGCCGAGGCCGCGAACTTCGGCTCGTTGGCAAACCGCCTCTGGTCGAAGGCCGACGCGCGTGACCTGGAAGCTCTGAGGTCGGAAATGGTCGTGCGCGCCAGTCATGTTCCGGCCGGAACGACGACGGCCGCCGGCGGACGATAGCACTACTTTGGAGCCGAGCAATGCGGATGGGCGCGTTGGTGAGTTTGTTGTTCCTCAGCGTCGTAGCGACCGCCGCGGACCCATGTGTATCGGGCCCGCAACTCGGACAACGTCCCGGCCCGTATAGCTTCTTGGTTGCCACCGGTCCCGAACGCGGCCAGCCGACTTGCTACGTTTGTGAAACGGCCGAGAAACCGGGCGTGATCGTGTTCGCACGATCGCTGTCGGAACCGCTCGCAAAGCTCATGGGCGCCTGCGACAATGCCGTGGCTTCCCGGCCGAAAGAAGCGATGCGCAGTTGGATGACGGTCCTTGGCGAAAAGACGATCGGGCTCGATGACCTTGGAAAGTGGGCCACACAATCAGGTTTGAAGGCCGTTCCCGTTGGCGTCTTTGACGACCCGGTTGGCCCGCCGAGCTATCGCCTCGCCAGCGACGCGGACATCACGGTTCTTGTCTTCGAAAACCGCAAGGTGCTCGCCAATTTCGCATTCCGCAAGGGCGAGCTCGACGAAACGGCGGTCAAGAAAGTAGCCGCCGAAATGGTCAAGCTGGGCGGCAAGAAGTAGCGCGGTTCCTTGCCATGGTGCCGCACTCGAGCCAAAAGATCGGGTTGGAGTCGCGCCTTCAGGCGGAAAAGACCGGCTGAAGTCGGGACTCCAACCCCGTCCGGTAGCTGGGGCGCAGCGCACGAGTGCATTGCCGGACGGCAACTCACATTTCACATTTGATGCCGTCGCTCGTTTCACGTCGGCGAGCGCGTCGGAAAACCTCTTCGCGGCCGGTCATTCAACTTCCTTCGATTCGTGTTCGATCAAACGCCAATTTACAACTGCGAATTTGCACATTCGGCATCTCATGTGCTCATGAAAGACCATTCCGTTGGCCCGGTATTCCCCTCTAACTGCTTGCCCGACGGTGTACGAGCGCGATCGAAAACGGACTTACTCCGAATCCCGAGGTACATCTTGAAGATTCTAGAGCCAACACGTCGCGAGCCGCGATCGGCTCGGGCCCCCGACGCTCCCCATTCGATCTTTCACGAATCCTTCACCGATCCCGACGCTCGGGACGAGTTCGATCCGCACAACGTGCCGGACATCAATGAGTTCGCCGATCACTATATGCCCGACGAGGTCACGCGCGACTTCGCTCGCCGCATGCATTACGCGGCCTATCGATGGAAACACGCCAAGGGCGTGGTTGAGGCTCGGAAATGGAAGGAGATTTACGTTTCGCTCCGCGACGAGATTGTGCTGGGCAATCGCAAGCTGATTTATCAGGCAGTTCGTCGCCGCATGGCCATGTCAAATAAGTCGGAAGACCTGATTGGCGACTGCCATATCGTGCTCATCCAGGCCGTGGCCGCTTACAACCCCTGGCTGGGCATTCGCTTCAGCACGTACGCGTATACATGCCTGGTCCGTGCACTCGGGCGGCTCGCGCAACGGATGGCCACCGACTGGCTGGCACACTCCGCATCGCTCGACTTGTTGCCCGAAGGAGAACCGCGGCAGAAATTCGATGCGAACTTGCATGACTCCAATCTGTGGGGCATCGACGAATACCTGCACGCAGACCATCCACTCTTAAGCATGCGCGAGAAATTGATCCTTCGACGCCGGTATGGCGTGCGCGAAGGCGCGAATATGCTGACGTTGGCACAAGTCGGCCAGGAACTCGGCCTATCAAAAGAGCGCGTGCGGCAAATGCAGGCCTCGGCCCTCGGCAAGCTGCGTGACGCGTTACTGGGAGAACCGACGCCAATAGCCGCGAGTTGAATCCAGCTGAATGGTCTACCCTCGTTGACCTCTTGCCGTGAACGGGTAAATTAGTGAGAGACCCTCCCGGCGCCGAGGTGGCCGAATGTCACGTTTCGGCCTCATCGTTTTTCTGACACTACTCACGACATCAGCCTCCTTCGCCTGCAGCGTGCCGGTTTGTCGGTATGCGCTCGAACATTGGCACCCTGCGCGCTACGACTTGATCGTTTATCACCGTGGCACCCTGACGCCGGCCGACCGCGACGCACTACATCGCATCGAATCCGCCGTTCGCGGCGGCAACGTTCGCGTGGTGGACGCCGATCTTGACGGCTCAATCGATGCCAATCTGCGTTCCATTTGGGAGCGCGACGCAAAAGATCAGCCGTTGCCGCGCGTGATCTTGCGCTTTCCGGAATCGGGGCCGAAGATCCCAAGTGTCTGGACTGGCCCCCTATCGACCGATCCCGCCGTGCTTTTTTCCTCACCGGCTCGGTCGGGGGTCTTCGATCGTTTGACCGCGGGATACGCCGGCACCGTGATCTTGTTGCTCAGCGGCGATGTAGCTCAAGATGATGCGGCGCGGGCATTCCTCAAGCGCGAATTGCCGCGGATCGCGCAGCAGATCAAGTTGCCCGCCCCCACCGACGAGGGGCCGCAAATCATGTCGGAGTTGCCGGTACGAATCGAATTTCCCGTCGTCGAAGTCGAGCGCAATCGCGAGGAGTTTCTCACTCGCTTGCTGCTCAACAGCGAAGTCGGTCTGAGCGTCGTGCGTGGCCCCATCGTCTTTCCCGTTTTTGGACGCGGACGGGCCTTGTGCAGCGTGCATGACAAAGACCTGCGCGACCCGATCGAGTTGCAACGGTCCCTCGAATTCCTTTGTCGCGAGTGCTCGTGCCAGGTCAAGGAGTTGAACCCCGGCGTCGACCTCCTGATCGCCGGGAACTGGGACATCATTTTTGAAGCGGAGCGTGGGCCGCCACCGCGTACGATAGCGGTTGCAGCAGAGAATCGGCCGGCAGAGAAATGGGACGCGGCATCGATGGCGCGTTCACCGCCGCCGGCCGGCTATGAAGCCGCGGAAATTGAAGCGGACACAACGAATCCTCACCGGCGGTCGGCGCTCTTACGATTTGGAATCGCAGCCGGGTTTGTGCTCGTTTTGGTGACCGGCTACTGGGCGATGCGTGGCCGACGAGATCCACCGGCGTCCTGACCAGTGACAAATTAACCATGTCGATGCGCTATGTTCCCTGGCTCGCGTTTGTCGGCAGCATTGCTGTCCTCGGCGGGCTGATCGCGCTTTGGTGGAATCCCAAGCACGACGGGCCGACGCCGGATGGCGGCGTCGCTGAACGGGCCCCCGTCGTTGTTCACGTTGCCGCGGCCATGCGGCTGCCGTTGGAGAAGGCAGCCGCTGACTTCGAACACGACACCGGTATCAAGATTGAACTCCGTTTCGGTCCTTCCGAAACACTGCTGTCGAACCTTAAGGTGTCCGGCCAGGGCGACCTGTTCCTTCCCGCCGACGAGAGTTATGTCGCCGCCGCCCGCAAGGCCGGGCTCGTGGAACAGGATTATGCGATCGCGTCCATGACGGCCGTCGCTGTGATTCGCGCCGACTTTCCGAAAGCAGCGAAGGAAATCGGCTGGGATGACCTGTTTCGCGAGGGCTTTCGACTCGTGCAACCGAACCCCGACATCACTGCCATTGGGAAACTGACGCGTGAGGGGCTGACGGCCTCTGGAACTTGGGAGCGTATCGAGCGTGCCAAGCCCGCGATGCTCGGCAGCGTGACTGAGGCGGCCAATGCCGTGAAGCTCGGCAGCGGCGACGGCGCCATCATTTGGGATGCGGTCGCTCACGCCGATCCAACGCTCAAGGTGGTTCACTTGTCGGGATTGGAAAAAGTGACCGCCAACGTCTCTGCGGCCGTATGCAATGGAGCCGCATCACGGACGGAAGCACGCTGGTTCGCCGAGTATCTGGCCGGGGAATCGGGACAGAAATATTTCCGCGACCTGGGCTATGGCCCGCCGCGGGAGGCGCCCAAGCCCAAGGCGCGCGGCGCCAAGCCTAGCGAGAATGCGGAACTCGTGCTCTACGCGGGCGCTATGCTGCGGCCGGCGATCGAGAGCACGATCGTCGAATTTGAACAGCGCGAACACGTCAAGGTCACGCGCGTTTACAACGGCTGCGGCATTCTCGTGGGCCAGATGCGCACGGGCCGCGAGCCGGACCTCTATTTCGCCTGCGATCCACGCTTCATGGGCGACGTTGCCGAGTTGTTTCTAAAACCGGAAGTCGTCTCGAATAATCAGCTCGTCATCGCGGTGCCCAAGGGGAATCCGGCCGGCATAAAGGAACTGAAGAATCTCGGCGCGGAAGGCCTGCGCGTCGGCGTGGGTCACGAGCAACAGTGTGCCCTCGGCGCGATCACACGCGAGACATTCTTGAAAGCCGGCGTGTATGCCGCGGTGCGAAACAACGTGAAGATGGAGTCACCCACGGGCGATCTACTCGTCAATCAATTGCGCACAGGTGCGCTCGACGCGGTGGTCTGCTACATCAGCAACGTCACGCCGAACCTGGATAAACTGGATGCGATCCCGGTCACCGGCATCGCCTGCTCAGCTCCGGAACAGCCCGTGGCAATCGCGAAGAGCAGTGCCAATGCCGAACTCGCGGCCAAGCTGATTGAATACTTGCGCTCGGCGGAGTCGCGGAAGCGATTTGAAGAGCTGGGCTTCGGCTGGGGCAGGCGGGGGCCGAAGAAATGACGGCCGCCGGCGCCAATGGCCGCTTCTACGCGTCTCTCGGCCTGCTCGGCGGCGGGTACGTCGTCCTCATTCTCGCAATGGTTGTCGCCGACCTTTGCTACACGACCCCGGATCACTGGTGGGCCGCGCTGCAATCGCACGAGATTCAGTATGCGATCAAACTGACTCTGGTCTCGTGCCTCATGACCGCCGTGTTGTCCCTCTGGGTCGCGGCGCCGCTCGGCTATCTGCTTTCGCGAACACACTTCTGGGGCCGGTCGGTCCTTGAGACGATTCTCGACATCCCGATCGTCCTGCCGCCGCTCGTCATTGGCCTCAGCCTCCTGATCCTCTTCCAGACGCTGCCGGGAAAGTGGATGGAAGAGACCACGGCGAATCGCCTCGGGTTCCTCGTCGCCTACATGGCGGTTCCGATTCTGGCCGCCCTGTTCTGCTGGCCGATCCTGCGCACGCTATCGCGGGGGAATAAGACGGCGCTGTATCTACCGGCCATCGCGCTTGTCGTTGCCGTCGTCCTCCGCATGAGCGGCGTGGGCACATCGATCGCCGAGGTCGTGCAAGCTCGATACGGAACTCGGATCACGTTCCAGATTCCCGCGGTAATCCTGGCACAATTCTCCGTGAGCTGTGCCTTCGCCGTGCGAACCATGCGGGTGACGTTCGATCAGATTTCGCCGCGAACTGAGCAGGTCGCGCTCACGCTCGGCTGCACACGCAGCCAGGCCTTCTGGTTAATCGCCCTGCCGGAGGCTCGGCGCGGCCTCGTCTCCGCGGGTACCTTGGCCTGGGCTCGCGCTCTCGGTGAATTCGGTCCCATTCTCGTCTTCGCCGGCGCGACGCGGATGCGGACGGAGGTGCTCTCGACCACCGTCTTCCTCGAATTGAGCGTCGGCCGGCTGGAGGCGGCGATCGCGGTTTCGCTCCTCATGGTCGTCGTGGCGGTCGGCGTGCTGCTGCTCATGCGCACGTTCGGTCTCCGCGGCGGCATCGCATGAGGAGCCGCCCGTGATCTTGCTCGACAAGGTATCGATCCGCCAGGGGGCCTTTCGGCTCGACGATGTTTCGCTGACGGTGCCGACAGGTCGATACGGCGTGTTGATGGGCCCAACCGGTTGCGGCAAGACGTCGCTGCTCGAAGCAATCGCGGGACTGCGGCCGCTGGTCGGCGGGATGATCGTGCTCGGCGAACGCGACGTGACGCGCCTGACACCCGGCGACCGCGGCGTCGGCTACGTACCGCAGGATGCGGCCCTCTTCCGCACGATGAGCGTGTCTAATCACCTCGCCTTCGCTTTGAATTTGCGCGGCGAAAGGCGATCAGCGGTGGAACAACGCGTCCGAGAACTGGCCGACTGGCTCGCCATCGCGCACCTGCTAAACCGAAGGCCGCACGGCCTCAGCGGCGGCGAGGCCCAGCGCGTGGCCCTCGGACGGGCGCTGTCGTTTCGGCCAAAATATCTATTGCTGGATGAACCGCTGAGCGCACTCGACGAGACGACGCGCGGCTCGATTGTCGATTTACTCGATGCTCTGCGGAAGGCGGGCGAAGTCACCGTGCTGCATGTAACCCACAGTCGAGCCGAGGCCGAGCGGCTCGCGGACGTGTGTTTCCAACTGAACAACGGAACATTGACATGCGCGTGACCGTCGAGTTCTTTGGGCCAGCTCGCGACGCCGCCGGAACAGCGCGCGTCACCGTCGATCGCGACTCGCCCTGCTCCGCTCAGGACCTCGTTGTGCAATTGGCTCGCGAGCGCGGCGGCCGACTCGCCAACCTACTGCTTCACGACGAGCGGCTCGCTCCATCCATTCTGCTCGCCGTCAACGATCGCCAAGTTACGGAGTCGATGCTCCTGAACGATGGCGACGAGGTGACCGTGATCCCCCCCGTCTCCGGTGGTGCCGCGTGATGTCCGCGGATGAACCTCTCACTCCCGAAGAGCGTGCCACGTACGAGTGGCAGATGTGGGTACCTGGCATCGGCGAGGAGGGGCAGCGCAAACTTAAAGCGGCCAGCGTGCTCGTCACGCGTGTCGGCGGACTCGGCGGACTGGTCGCTTACGAACTCGCGGCCGCGGGCATCGGGCGACTCGTGCTCGCGCACGCCGGCAACGTCAAGCCAGCCGACCTGAATCGGCAGATTCTGATGACGCACGCGGCCCTCGGCTCTTCTCGCGTCGAGTGCGGCGCCCAGCGATTGCGCGACCTGAATCCCAGACTCGACGTGGTCGCCGTTCCCGACAACATCACGGCGGCCAACGTCACCCGTTTGGTCGAATCCGTCGACGTCGTGGCCTGCTGCGCCCCATTATTTGAAGAACGCTTCCTGCTCAACGAACAGTGTGTTCGCCAGCGGAAGCCAATGATCGATTGCGCGATGTACGAATTGACGGGTCAGCTCACGACGATCCTCCCCGGCCGCACTGCATGTCTGACGTGTCGCGTGCCGCAACCGCCGGCGACGTGGAAGCGGCAGTTTCCCGTGTTCGGCGCCAGCGCCGCCACCGTTGGCTGTCTGGGAGCGATGGAAGCGATCAAGCTCATCACCGGCATCGGCGACCCGCTGACGGATCGGCTGTTGATGATGGACTTGCGTGAGATGCACTTTCGCACCGTCCAATTGGCGAGGCGACCCGATTGCGCCGTCTGCAGCCGCCAATAAAGAAGGGGCGAGCCTTGCGGGC
>DATANR010000055.1:0-7174 GCA_036266155.1 Gemmataceae bacterium
AACACTCCCGCCTCCTGGCGCACAGCGTCCGATCACGGGCGTGATCGTCACCGTACGCCAAGAAACCCTGGGAGCGCTGCACTTCTCATTCGGCGGACCGTACCTCGGCAGGCGCTGCACTTCTCGTTCGGCGTTTACATCCGCAACCAATCACATAGAAGTGAAGCTCTCGAAAACTGTCGACTTCGGCGAAGATGAGATATCCAAGACTCGTGCAGCAAAGTCTGCATCGCTTACGCTATCCGCGACGTTCGAGAGAGACGGCAATCGATATTGCCTTGTCGCCAAGGCACAAGCGAAGTTGAACGGGACCTCAAAGGACTTCGAATTGGGCAGGTTTTGCATTGATGTTAGCGGCAATTGCATTGAGGGGTCACAGGACTTGGGCGGCGGTTTCGAGTTCAAGTGGAAGCTCTGCATCGAGGACGGCGGCCATAAGCTCTGTCTTTACGGAACGATTTGCAAGGACTTTGGATTCCCGGTCGGAGAACTATGCACGCCAAACGCGAAAGTGTGCGTTGACATCGTTGCAAAGTAGCATTATCGCATACCTCTTCGGCATGCGATCAAGATTGGGGCGAGGCGATCCATTGACATCTCACACCCTGCCGGCAAAGTACACGAGCCGCCTGTCCGAACCATAAACGACCCTATGGACACATCGATCCTCCCACGGATGGGAGGACTAGTCCGTTTGTGCGGATTGTTAACTCTGACCTTTGACCGCCGCGCCAAAATCCTGCGAAACGGTAGCCACCACGAGTGAGCAGTTGACGGCCGAATTCGACCGGGCGTATGGCGTACGAAACGCACTTGCACGCGATGTCGTTCACCCTAGAACACGACAGGTAACCAATTCACGAATCCGACGCGACGTCAGCGCCGGAAAGGCCCTCTCAGTGCGTCGATGTTGCCATGCCAGACTTCGCCAGCCTCTTCCAGTGCGCGGCTGATGGCGGCTTTCGAACGTCGTCGAATGTTGGCGGGCGCCGACATTCGTGACCGCTTCCCCGAGGCCTACGCCGCGTGGTCGACCGAACCGATCAACCTTGACCGCTGTGAGTGGCTGCGAATGCGGAAGGTGCAGGCAAGGAAGCCGGTCTGAATCACTCTCATTCGTCCAGAAGGCCGACCGCCGCGCGCAAGCCTCTGCGGTGCTGCTTCAATTCTATATATTTCATCGCCAGGCAATGTCATCTGAAAACAAGTCGAAACACGTGGCAGCTCAGCACGATTATTGATCGACTCTGTATGAAATCCGCACTTTTGTCTAGGCTCTGGTGTCGCGACACAATGAATCGTATTTGTCCAGCCCATCCAATCTGTATTTCATAACGTCCTTTATGATATGCTCCCATCCGACTTGCTTTCCTCCAAACTGCTCATGTCAGATTCAAATACGTCTCGGCCATCACGTCAACTGACGACGACTCAGTTGCCGCCGGTGCATGCCCTCTTTGTGGACGCGGGTGAGCAAGCGTGGCGCCGTGTTATTGAGTTCTTCACGGCTCACTTGCGGAACCCGAATACGCGTGCGGCGTATGCTCAAGCCGTCGGGCAGTTCGCCGAATGGTGCCAGGACCGGAAACTGTTGCTCAATCAAGTCAGTCCGTTTCTTGTCGCTGCCTATCTGGAGGAACTGATGCGCCGCATGGCTGTTCCCAGCGTGAAGCAACATCTGGCCGCCTTGCGGATGTTGTTTGATTATCTGGTCACGGGACAGGTATTGCCGTCCAATCCTGCCAATTCTGCTCGCGGCCGGAAGCATGTGCTTCGGAAAGGACTGACGGCGGAGGAGACACGAACGCTGCTCGATGTAATTGACACTACGACCGTCGCCGGACTTCGGGACCGTGCGCTCATCGGTGTCATGGTCTACAGTTTCGCTCGCGTTGGGGCGGTCGTTACCATGAACTCGGAGGACTATTTTGCTCAAGGGAAAAGATTCTGGTTCCGTCTGCATGAGAAAGGCGGAAAGCTGCATGATGTGCCAGCACATCACAAGGCTGAGGAGTATCTCGACGACTACCTGGCCACAACGGGCAGTGATGGCCAGAGGGGCCGGGCGTTATTCAGGACACTCGATCGGAAGGGGCAATTGACGGAGCGACGCATGCATCGAGTCGAGGTCTTGGCAATGATCAAGCGGCGAGCGCGACAAGTAGGGTTAGCTACAGCGGTGTGTTGCCACAGCTTTCGAGCGACGGGAATCACCTGCTACCTGCTCAGTGGCGGCACTTTGGAACACGCGCAGAGGATAGCTGCGCACGAGTCGCCGCGGACTACGAAATTGTATGACCGCACGAGCGATGAAATCAGCTTGGACGAAATCGAGCGAATTGTGATTTGACGCGTCTGGCGCCTGACGAATGGAGACGGCCAATTGGCCCCGTTTTCGACGAAAGGACTCGGCTCATGGCGGGCCGTCAAGGACGAGAAGTATGGATCGGAGCGCTGACGGCGACGGAACAAACGCCGGACGGGACACGGCTTGGATCACGCGATCACGCTTGGCGGTCGTCCGCCGCCAATAATGAAACGCTGTCTCGGCAAACCCATGCCGCTCGCAATAGATTCGAGTCGTCTGCCCGCTGGCACGCTGCCCGTCGAGGCGCTGCCGCCATATCTGTTCTTGCTTCAAGTCGCGTTCGTGTCGAGCCATGCCGAGGTCTCCAATGAGGAAACCCCAAGCAAACTGATCAGCCAAGTACGTCGTTGGCCGAACGGATGTGCAAGAACTACTTCAAAGCTGCGGCAATCGCACTACATCAACGCGAGAACCGCTCCAAAAGAGCAGAGATCCGACGAATTGGAATTCTATTCTCGACGCGTGATCCGCACTCCATTCTTCACCACTTTTCCCTTCGCATCGAGAGTAATGGAGACACCTAGCTCCTAGTAATCAACGATCTTTCGATAATCTCCGGGCGGACCAAAGGTTGAAGATGCATCTGGATAACCAATTACCCAATAAACAACTTCCATTGATAATGGTAAGCCACGCTCGGAAGCGACGCGTAGAAGCTGGGCACCGGTTGTGCCCGGCAATCCGAGAGAGGCTGACAGCACCAATGACATTAGGAGATTCATCATCCGCACGACTCCCGTGACAAGACGTAGTGGCGACCAGGCTTTGGCCGACGGGCTCTTGATTGCCCTGCGATGAAATAACGCGCGTAGCGAATGCTACTTCGATACGCTCGGCCTCATCTCAATGATTGTACGATTCTTGTTCACAGTGAATCCCCAATCATATTCGGTCGTCTCGCCATACTAAGTCGGTTGAATAGTCGGAAGTCCCTCATGTTTGTCCTCAAAAGTGGTCGAATCGCGGCCGGAGGCTTTCTTTCCACGATAATCGCCAGCGCCAATTTTTCCGTGAATTGTATATGTATATAGTTTCAACGTTTCGGGAGAAAAGTTCACGCTTTTTGATTGAATATTGGGCTTCATCTCACCGTCCTTCATTGCAAACCCTTCAATCATTGTATAGGAATGGTAGCTTTCCTTCCCGTTCATTGGTGTAAATCTTTCCCCAATGGTCACGTGGTTTACCAACGTACCAGTATAGCACTCCAGTTCGGCAGAGAAGCCCACGAGCGCAGTGGCCAGCACACTTCCACTCTTAGATATTGCCGATGTAGAGAGCATTATGGCCGCCTTATTGCTAAGGAAATCGCTGATCGTAAAATAGACTGCTCCTCGCGCCATTCCTGGCTTTACACCTTTCTCAAGCACTCCGCGCCCGAAAAGCTCTACGTCTGCACCTTTTCGACCAAGGCGGGCCTCAAGGTCATCTGCGATTTGGCGCATGGTCAAGAATGTGATCTTTGGTGCAGCGGCTAATACGGTGGCGCGCTGAAGGGCCGTTCGCTTCCGCCCCATTCCAAAATTCTTCGAACATGTCGAACCTCCCAACAGCGAGCACGCTCGCATTGCGGGAAGCGACGATTCAGACACTGATTTCAACCGTTCAAGCGGCAAGTGTTTTCGGATGGGGGACAGGCTCCACTCTGCGCAATTAGGGTCAGGCGAGGACCCGAAAACCGAAGCAGCCGTTCCTGAATTCGTTGCGGTACGAGCAAGTTAGTGGCGCGCTCGATTATCGAGGCTATGAGAAATGCCCGGATCCCAAGAAGGGGGAAATAGTATCTCTCATTATAGCTTACCAGGATATATGGGATGATGTATATCAATAAAGCCACAACTACACTCCCCTCACCATTAGTTCGCTCCCGTCGCCGGACCGTGGCGAATACGATTACCGCCACCCATGGCAACGGATGAAGTACTCGCGCCAGCCACACCCCCGCTACGAATTCTGAGCGTCCACTTCGGTCGCGGGGCACATACCACAGGGCTGCAGCAACGAATCGTTGTCGCACTCGACGTGCAAATTCCCAGGGATCGGCTTCGACCGCGGCCCAGAACTCTTCGCCGTTTTGGGCGAGAAACTCCGACTCCCCAAGTCTGTCGTACATTGCGGCTTGTTCGTTGTTACCTTGCCGCGGGTGTTCTTGCACGCTTGACGCTTGGAGGACACCGTCCGGCTGCATGCATTGTGATTGGTAAAGTTCAAAGTTCAGGTTCGATTTGACCGGAATAAAACGCCCAAACGTCACGTAGTTCCGAACTGTCCAAGGCGTCATTATCAATGCCGCTACGAAGATAGCGACTGTCATTTTCCACGTCGTGCCTCCTCGGCGCCACATGAGGCACGTCAGGCCAGCCCACGTTAGACCGAGAGCGGGTGTAACGAGAGCAGCCGAACCACCTAACAACCCCCACCCAATGGCGCGCTTGGTGGACGCTAATGGATGGCCCCAGGCGCTCCAAAGGACAAGGCCGTTCAACACGTAGAGCACGAGGAAATGATCGTGCGTGAACTGGAATGCGTACCGGAAATCGGCCATCAAGCAGAGCCCCAGGACACAAATCGGCAGCCAGACGCAACGCTGTGGATTCGCCTTCTTCCATCCGTAGAGGACGAAAGCCCCGCTCCACACGAGAGCCCCCAAGTGAAAAATGACGATCACGTCTTTAACAGCTGAACGATCGCCGTCGAAAACTGCTAATAAGCTGGCCAAAAGGTATGGGAACACCGGCGGCATCCAGGCCGTCGGCCCGGTTACCCGATCGAAAGGATCGGCGAATCCATGGCCCGCATTGATGGCCCGTGCGATGCTCAGATTCTCGCCTCCAAGATGGTCCACGTTGTTGCGGTTATAGCCGGCTCGGAACGGAGGGAAGTAGTCATAGTCACCCGGATCCGTCATTATGTAGGCGAAGTTCGCGTAGGCCGAACACGCCATGACGCCCATCAATACCGCAATCAGGCCGCTCGACAATAGCTTTGGCTCGCAGACGGCCGTGCAATTCGGTTTCGTCATGGCTCAGAACCTTCACATTAGATCGTTCGCAACGTGGAGAGATCCTGGCGGGGGAAGTATGCTACACCAATTTTGTCGAGGGGGGATTATCGTGCTGCTTCCGGCTGGCACGCGCCGACCAGACTAGATAACGAAGTTCTTCCAGGAGTTGCCTGTTGACCGCCAGAAGGTGAGCGAGGACTGCAGCAGTGGCGAAGAAAACACCGGACACACACAGAATGGCGCACGCCACGAGAGACTGGGTATGCCCCCGGCCCTCTCCAAGGTCCATCAGCACGAGGTACCGCACTCCTAGTGCCAGTCCGGGGAAGAGGGCTAGCCCCGCAAGAGTCGCGAACACCTCTGCTGGCCGATAAAGCATGAATACGATTGCGATCGTTCGGGCCCCTCGAAGGGCATATCCGACGTTCGACCGGAAAAGCCGGCTTGGGCGGGTCGGCGGGTTGACACGGACAGGAATACTAGCTACCCGCAGGTCGTTCAGCCCTGCTTGAATGACCGTCTCCAAGGTATATGTGAATCGGCCGAACACGTTTAGCCGCAGGGCGGCGTCCCGGGACACGGCCCGGAACCCGCTTGGGGCATCAGCCACGGCGGCCCCGCTGACTGTGCGGACCAGCCAGCTACCTGCCCGCTGGAGTAACCGCTTAGTTGGTGAGAAGTGTGAGATCGTTCCAACCGGGCGGGCTCCGATGACCATGTCGGCAGCGTCATCCAAGATCGGACGGGCCAGTGCCGGAATGGCGGCTGCGTCGTACTGATTGTCGGCGTCGGTGTTGACGATCACATCCGCCCCGCGTTCGACAGCGATGGCCAGCCCGGCCATGAATGCCCGGGCCAGACCTTGGTGGCCGTGGAGGCGGACGACGTGTGCCCCATGCTGCCGAGCCACCTCGGCCGTGCCGTCGGTGCTGCCGTCGTCCACCACAATCACCTCGACCTCGTCGAACCCGTCGACGCTCGTGGGTAGTGCGGCCAGCGTTCCAGGGAGCGTCGCCCGCTCGTTGAGGCACGGGATCTGGATCACCAATTTCACGGGGCCTCCTCGGACGACCATCAGACCTGTGAAGTCGCGCTCGTGTGCCGCCTATTTCTCATTCTCCGATCCAGTCACTTGGAAGTAGCGGCTGCCCAAGCTCGGCGCGGACTGCGTTCGCCTCTTCGAGGGTGATCCGGTAGATAAATATCGAGTACCCGGCCTTGGCGACCGGCCGGAACTTGTGGAAGTAGGATAGAGCATGGGCCGGCATCAATTTGTAGCCGCCGCGGCCGTCCGGCGGGGCTGCCTGATTTCCACGAACGAAGCGAACGCTAATCGCGAAATAACCCGGCTGCGGTCCGTGGTTGATTTCGTCGGCTGGCTCGTTGGGCGGACCGGCCACCGGCCCAGGAGGGGGCAGGCTGAAGTCCAAGCCAACCACCCGGGGGTCGATATGATTGAAGTACGCGATCCTTATTGGCCGGGCTTCGGGATGGTCTTCCACCCATCGCTTCAGTCGCCAAAGATCCTGGCCCCAATCTATGTTTGACCCTAGGAGGTGATCGTGGCCATTGTCCGGCCCACCGCCCAACTCGTTAAAATAGGGAAGTGCGTGCGGATGGACGGCGACGTATGAGCCGATGGCCCAGGCCAGTGCCACGGCCACAACTGCCTGCGCGCAACGGGTCGCCGCGCCGAACAGTGCTCCGGCTCGGCCGAGGAAGATGACCCAATACGGCAGGGCGGGAAGAACATACCGAAAGTGATTTTGAAGGCTCGTCTGCGAACTCACGAACGCAAAGAT
>DATANR010000056.1:0-10881 GCA_036266155.1 Gemmataceae bacterium
CAGGTTGCCGGCCCAACGCTCTTCGATCTCGGAGCCGGCGCTGACACCGTCAACATGGAGCGAACCAGCAGCAATTCCGCCGGGCCATTGCCCGGCACGACGACGTTCGGCAACACGCTGACCGTCAAGGGCGGCGACGGCGACGACGGGGTGTTCATCACCGAGGACAATTCGACATCCCTGCAAGTTCAGTTCGGCGGCAAGGTCGTCCTGTATGGCGGCAACGGCATGGACACGCTGAGCGTCAAGAACGGCGCTCAATTCGAATCGACCGGCAACGTCGACGATTTCGAAATCAGCAACACTTTGCTGCCGTAAGTAAGCACGTTGAACTCTGGCCCTGTCCCTCAATTGTGGCCCTCTCGCTCCGCGAGAGGATTGCAAGGTCGGCCCTGAAGTAACGCAACGTACGGAGCCAGCGTTGCAATCCTCTCGCGGAGCGAGAGGGCCACGTTTGAGCTACAACGGTCCATTCGCACCGAGATAACCTTTCTCCGCCGTCCCATGTCGGTAATCAATTCCATTGAGCATTCATCATGGCCAAGAAACTCGATCACATTCTCGTCGTTGATCTCGAAGCGACCTGCTGGGACGGCAGCCCGCCGGCCGGCGAAGTCAGCGAGATCATCGAGATTGGCATCTGTCCGCTGGAGTTGTCGACAGGCCGGCGGCTCGGGAAGCGCTCAATCCTCATCAAGCCAAAGCGCTCGCAAGTGAGTGCCTTCTGCACGCAACTGACAACTCTGACGCCGCAGCAAGTGGACGCGGGCATCACGTTCACCGAAGCATGCGAGATCCTACGCAAGGAGTACCAATCACGCGACCGCGTCTGGGCCAGCTTCGGCGATTACGATCGCGCGATGTTTCAGAAACAGTGCGAGGCGACCGGCGTGACATATCCCTTTGGCCCGCGGCATTTGAACGTGAAGACGCTCTTCGCCATTGCTCGCGGACTGCCGACTGAGATGGGCATGAGCGAAGCGCTCGGCTTGATGGGTGTGCCGCTGGAAGGGACGCATCATCGGGGCGACGATGATGCGTGGAATATCGCGGGGATATTGGCGGAGTTGGTCAAAAAGCTACGAACGTAACGCCGTTGAGCATGTCGAGAAAATGTCAAGAGATGGTTGAGAAACGCAACGGCTGACACCCCTGGTCTCACGGCAGATTACACAATCGCTAGGATGCTATCATGGGCGTCGTTTTCCTATCAATTGCCGCACTCCTGATCGTCGTGATCTATTTCGTGTCCCAAAAGCGCCGTGGCGATGCCACGTGGGAACGCTACCGTGAGCGCCATCGGAAACGCCAGGAGCGCGTCGTCAAGGACGAACCGATTGATCCGAACTTTCAGTTTGATCAAAAAGAATGACGGACGCCTACAGCTCCCACCCCTTCCGATACGCCCGCTTGATGAACTGGTCCGCTTCCGGCGCGTTGGTCGCCTTCATCTTCACCGGGTCCCATTCGAGTTTCTTGCCGACGCGGTAGGCCACGTTGCCGAGGTGGTTCGCTTCGGTCAGCCAGCCGGAGTATTCGAAGTTGGCCGACGCCGGTGGGCCGCCCTTGCAGGCTTCGAGCCATTCGATGTGGTGGCTCGCGGGGCGCGGCAGCGTCTTGTCCGGCAGCTTCACGTCCTTGAATTTGTCTTCCGGCAAGAGCAGCCACTTCGAGTAATCGACGAGCAGCATGCCCTTGTCGCCGACGAAGAGGATGCCGTCGCCCCATTTGGGGATGCCGCCGTCGGTCCAGATCTTCGGCTTCATCTCGCCCTGATACCACGTCAGCGTCACCGGCGGCATGTCACCGCGAGCGCCGTAGGTGTAGGTCGCGCTCATGGTCGCCGGCGCGATCTCCGGGTGCGGCTTCGGCCCGGAGGCTTCGATCGTGAGGGGCGCTTGCAGCTTGAGCGCCCAGAACGCCAGATCGTTGCGGTGGCTGCCGAGGTCGCTCATGGTGCCGTTGCCAAAGTCCCACCAGCGATACCATTTTGGGCCGGGGAAGTAAACGTTGCTGAATGGCCGCTCGGCCGCCGGCCCGAGCCAGAGGTCCCATTCCAAGCCCTTCGGAATCGGGTCCGCCTTGGTCGGCCGGTCGGCGACGTAGACGATGTCCTTGTTCTTGTCCGACGCTTCCTTACTCTGCAAGCCCCAGGCCCGCGACACCCAGACGTGAGCTTCTTTCACAGCGCCGATCACGCCGCCTTGCACGATTTCGACCGCCCGGCGATAGGCGTCGTTGGCGTGGATCTGAATGCCCATCTGCGTGGCGACCTTGGTCTTGGCGGCCAGCTCACGGACGAGGCGCGCTTCGTAAATGTTGTGCGTCAGCGGCTTCTCGCAATAGACGTGCTTGCCGAGCTTCAGGGCTGCGAGCGTCGGGTAGACGTGCGTGTGTTCGCAGGTGCTGACAACGACGGCATCGAAGCGCTTGTCATTGTCGAAGAGCTTGCGGAAGTCGGTGAAGGTCTGCGCCTCCTTGTGCTTCGCGGCGGCGGCCGCGAGGTTCTGGCCGTTCACGTCGCACAGGGCCGTGATGTACTCGCTCTTGGCGACTTCCCCCATGTTGCCGCTGCCGCGGCCGCCGCAACCGACTACGGCAATGTCGATCTTGCTGTTCAAGTCGCGGCCACGAACAAACGTCGGGGCGGTTGCGACGAAGCCGGCGGCAGCAGCAGTGCCAAGGAAGGAACGACGCGTGATGGGAGAGGACATGGAGAGGCTCCGGGGTAGGTGAGGGTAACGATAGCCGATCACAACGATGAAGGAAACCGGCCTTCATCCTTCAACAGCCATGGAACAACAATTGTGGGCCGCACGCGAATCGGCTTGGTAAAGCTCACCCGGAATTCACTTGTCAGTCGCCATGCCGCGCGTGACGATAGGGGTCTACAAGTCTTGCGTCAGACCGACCGGCCACTCATGGCCCCGCCAACCACTGCCACCGACTTCCGCATGCTCATTGAGCAGAGCGGCCTGCTGTCGGTCGAGCAACTGGCACCCTACTTCACTGAGAACGCCGACCCGGAAGCCATTGCCGAACACCTGGTCGCCGACCGGATGCTCACGCAATTCCAATGTCGCCAACTGCAAAAAGGACGCGCCGACGGGTTCTTCCTTACCGACAAGTACAAGATCCTCGACCTGATCGGCTCCGGCGGGATGGGCAAGGTGTATCTCTGCGAGCACCTGATTCTCCATCGACTCGTCGCGATCAAGCTACTTCAGCCGCCGACCGGTCCGGGGTCCGAGGCGGCCCGGTCATACGAGCGCTTCTATCGCGAAGCACGAGCCGTCGCGGCATTGAACGACCCCAATATCATCCGCGTCTTCGACGTCGATCGCGTCGGGCCGAACCCGTTCATGGTGATGGAGTTCGCCGACGGGACCAATATGCATGAGGTGATCAGCGAGAACGGGCCGCTGTCACCCGTGCGCGCCGCCGAGTACATACGGCAGGCGGCGCTGGGCCTCCAACACGCTAATGAGGTCGGGCTGGTTCATCGCGATATCAAGCCTGGCAACTTGATCCTGACGCGCAGCGGGGTCGTCAAGGTGCTCGATCTGGGGCTGGCGCGCTTCACGCAAGATCCGGTGCGCAACCAGGGGATCACCGACCGGTACGACAAGCACATCGTCATCGGCACAGTCGACTTCATGGCGCCGGAACAGGCGTTCGAAACATCCGCCGTCGACATCCGCTCGGATATTTACGGGCTCGGCTGCACGCTGTACTTTCTGTTGACCGGCCGTGTGCCGTTCCCGGACCGATCGATCCCCGAGAAGATGTACGCCCACAAGACGCGAGCGCCGGCGCCGGTCAGCGAGTTGGTTCCGCGTGTGCCGGCCGACTTGATGGAAGTGCTTGACAAGATGATGGCGAAGGAGCCGGCGGACCGCCATCAGACGCCGGCGGAAGTCGTGCAGGCATTGGCGCCCCTCGTGACCGATGGCGTCGCACCGCCGCCCGTGCATGAGATGCCGGCCCAGACGTTTGCGTGCTATCAGCTCGGCCTGTCACCGGCGCCAGGGCCAACGTCGGCGGCAATGGCGCCGACGCCCAACCCGCTAGCGACTTCCGATACCGATCGAACTCCCAAGCCCGGCGCCTGGGACCTGCCGGGGTACAACACGCCGCAGCCGCGACCGGCGCCAGCGGACACCGGGGCAGACCCGTCGATCCTGCTCGCCACCCCGCCACCCACCTCCGGCGGCACGCGTCTGCGATCGGCACGCCGTTTCCGCCGGCTGGTGCGCCTGGGCGAGTTGGTGTTGTTCGTGTTGGCGGCCGGCGGCGTCGGTTGGTTGGCGTCGCGCGAATGGATGCACGCTCCGCGCACGAATGTGGCCCAGCCCGTCGCGCCGATTACCGTGGCGCCGAAAGAGGCCCCACCGCAAGCATTCGCGGGCCGCGTGCTGGCCGTGGGCGGCGTCACCTTTGCCGATCCGGTTCTCCAGCGCTGGTCGGGCGTGTACGAAAAGACGCACGACGTTCGTCTCGACTATCAACCCGTGGGCCAGGAGAAGGGCGTCGACCGCATGCTCGACGGCCTCTATCCGTTTGCCTGCGCCGTGATCCCGCTGGACAACGCGCGGCTGGGCCAGGCACGCGGCGATGTGTTCCACATTCCGCTCGCGTTAGGTACGGTGGCAGTCGCCTACAACCTGGCGGAAGTGAAAGGAGATTTGCAATTCACCGGCGCGGTCCTCGCCGAAATCTACCTGGGCAACATCAAGCGTTGGAACGACCAGAAGCTACAGGCATGTAATCCGACCGTGACGTTGCCGGACTTGCCGATCAACGTCATCTACCATGGCGAACCGAATGGAACGACGGAGCTATGGAATTCGTTCCTGAGCAAGACCAATCGAGCGTGGGCCGACAAGCCCGCGACGCCCGTCTGGCCGGTCGGCGAAGGGGCCAAGGCGAACGCCGGCACCGCCGCGCGGATCAGTCGGACGCCGGGATCGATCGGCTACCTCGAGTTGAGCTTCGCCTTATCCAGCAGCCTGAAGGTGGGCCACATCCAGAATCACGTACGTTACGTTCGTCCGAGTTCCGCGAGTGCGGCCGCGGCGTTGAACCAAGTCGTCGGATCGATCCCCGCGGACCTTCGCTACTCGTTGATCGACATACCCGGCGACGACGCCTACCCGATCACCGGTACGGTCTGGGCGATTCTCTACGCGGATCAAACGCAATCGCCGGCCGCCAAGGACATGCTCGCGTTCCTGCGCTGGGCAATTCACGACGGGCAGAGCTATGTCACGGAGCTGCAATTCGGCCGCTTGCCGCCCGAATTGGTCCAGCGCATCGACGATCGGCTGGATGAACTGCGAATTCCCAGGTGACAGACGCTCTTCCATCAGTTAGACTCCAACCATACCTCTCTCGTTCTCATCACTCTTTCCTTTTTGGGAGGAATCCCATGTCGCGCACTCGCAAGGGTTTTACCCTGATTGAGCTGCTGGTCGTCATCGCGATTATCGCGATCCTCATCGGTCTCTTGTTGCCAGCGGTCCAAAAAATCCGCGAGGCGGCCAATCGGATGAAATGCTCGAACAACCTCAAGCAAATCGGCCTAGCCACGCACAACATTCACGACACTAATGGGCGTTTGCCGCCGCTGTCGGCCCCGTGCGCGGACCCCAGTGTCAGTGGATGTTTCACCCCGGCCAGTGAGCCTTGGGGCGCTCATATTTACACGCTGTTTGCGTTCTTGCTCCCCTATGTTGAGCAGGACAACGTCTTCAAATCGATGACGACGAGCGGCTACGCGGGCGGCCAATACATGCGCGTCGTGCCGACCTACTTGTGCCCGACCGACCCGTCGATCTCGCGCGGCATGAACCTGACCACCAACGGCGGCGCGAACAATTGGGCCGCCAGCTGTTATGGCGGCAACAACTACGTGTTCGGCGATCCGATCAACCAGAGCACGCGCGGCTATGGCAGCATTCCCACCGTCGTGCCGGATGGTCTGTCGAACACGGTCTTCTTCGCCGAGATGTACGGCACGTGCGGCATCAGCGGCGGCAATGTGAATGCGAGCACGACCTTCGGAAGTCTGTGGGCCGACGCCAACAGCGTCTGGCGCGCGGGCTATAACCTGGGTTCCGGCAAGGGCGGCTTTGGTTTGCAATCTTATCCGGCCTCGCCGATGTTCCAGATGCAGCCGATCCCGTACGTCACCTGCGATTATCAGCGACCGCAGGCGAACCACCCACTTGGTATGAACGTGTGCATGGGCGACGGCAGCGTGCGCTTCGTGCGCGGCACCGTCAGCGCGGCGACCTGGGCAGCGGCGAATGATCCACGCGATGGCGTTGTCCTCGGGAGCGACTGGTAACATGCGTATCCGCATCGTCGGCATGGTGCTGGGCCTGGCGGCTCTGACGAGCTGCCAGGACGGCAAGCCTAAAGGCGACCTTCCACCTCTGCATCCCGTCAAAGGCAAGGTCCTGCAAAACGGTCAACCCGTCTCCGGCGGCGGCGTGCAGTTTCGTACCGACCCGGAGACCGCCGACCTGGTGATTTCCGCCGAGGTCACGTCCGACGGCACGTTCGAGTTGCAAACGGTTCACACGATCTCGTCGAAAGTCGGCAAGGGCGCGCCTGCGGGCACTTACAAAGTGACGTACCAACCGCCCCTGTCGGCCAACGCTGCCCCGATGCCGGTGACGCCAAAACAAACGCAGACGATCCAGGCGGGGAGCAATGATTTGACCGTGGAGGTAGGGAAGAAGTAGTTGGGTCAAGAGTCGGAGCGGGGAAGCCGGTAAACTGACTTCTGACCTCTGAATTCTGACTTCTGGAATGCTCTACCTCGACCACGCCGCGACGACGCCAATGCTCCCGGAGGTCTGGGAGGCGATGCGGCCGTTCGCGGCGGAGAACTTTGGCAATCCGGCGAGCGCTCACACGGCTGGTCGCAAGGCGCGGCAAGCGCTCGAGGATGCCCGCGAGCGCATCGCCAATTGTCTAGGCGCTTCGCCCGACGAGGTGATTTTCACCAGCGGCGCGACGGAGGCGAACAACCTCGCCCTCTTCGGTCTCGCCGGTTCGCCGCCGGGACACATCCTTGCCAGCCCGATTGAACATCCGTGCGTGATGGAACCGCTGCGGCAACTCGCGGCGCGTGGGTTCGATGTTGAATATCTACCTGTAGACGTGAACGGCATCGTATCCGTCGATAAGTTCCGCGAATGTTTCCGCTCCGACACGCGGCTCGCAACGGTGATGCTGGTCAACCACGAGACGGGGGCGGTGCAGCCGATCCAAGGATTCAATACTCAGTACTCCATACTGCACACCGACGCCGCGCAGGCCGTCGGTAAGCTGCCAGTCTCGTTCCACGACCTCAACGTGACGAGCCTGAGTCTCAGCGCTCACAAGTTCGGCGGGCCGAAGGGTGTCGGCGCGCTAGTGCTTCACAAAGGATCGAAGCTCGCGCCACAGCTCTTCGGCGGCCACCAGCAGCATGGCCAGCGACCGGGCACGGAGCCGGTCGCGCTCGCCGTCGGCATGGCCGCCGCCCTGGAGATCGCCACGGCTTGCCTGAATGACTCGACCGAGACGATGTGCCGCCTGCGCGATCAATTCTTGAATCACCTAAGAACCGCGTGCCCGCCGGTCGTGGTGAACTCGCCAGCCCACGGATCGCCCTACATCGTGAACGTCTCGTTCCCCGGCTGCCGGGCCGACTTGCTCCTGATGAAGCTCGATCTGGCCGGCATTGCCTGCTCAACCGGCTCGGCCTGTTCGAGCGGCTCGCTCCTGCCGTCGCCGGTGTTGCAAGCGATGGAGGTGCCCGACGACGTGCTGCGCTCGGCGATGAGATTCAGCTTCGGGCCGGGTACGACGACAGAATTGATGAACGAGGCGGCGCGGCGAATTGCGGATTGCGTGAAGCGGCTGCGGCCAGTTAGCGCTTCTTGATGGGTTGTCGCTTTTTTTGTGGCAGAGCGCCGCTCCTTACGCATCCCGGCGATGAAGCGCTTCAAAGATTCGACGATATCTTTGTCCTCAGGCACTTTAGCCATGTGAGCATTAAGCCATTCGATCGGATCCGCACCGTCTTTGCTAAAGCGCTTTCGCAGTTTTTCGCGAATCGTGCTGAGCTTCTCTGGGCCCATCATAGAAGCGCCTCCAGAATGCCTTCCAATTGACGAACCATTCCGATCACGACATCTTGGTCTTTGCCCCGGCGACATATTTCGAATGCTGCCTTGCTGAGCAAATCGTCCCGGTCTTGCATATCCCCACAGATTGTACCTCCACGAATCGACGCGAGCACTTCTTCGCTCGCCAAAGACATGCCCGCCAGACAATTCGCCAGACCCGAATGGCGGACAAATAGCTGATGTCCCCGTTCGTGAGCCGGAATCGCGTTCAGCGAGAATTCGTTGGGATCAGCATCGCGCTCGAACGCCTCGATATAGACAATGAGCAAGTCCCGGTCGGCCGTGGCCGCCTGTCCATAAATCGCGCCGCCGCTGTGACTATAAACGTGCCGATACTCGACACGCCCAACGAAACCGAGTCGCTTGGCAAGCCGTGCGACGCGGTTCCGGCGCGCCCGGAGTTCAGCAACCGAAAGTGGTGGCGGCGTGGGCATAGAACTTCCAAGTTTCTCCCCCGGTGCCTACTTCCCCGCCGGCTTCGCAAACACCTTGTCGTCGACCTTCTCCATCACCTTGTAGTCCGACATTTCCTCGACGATGTACTCCTTCCCGTCGTGCAGGATCGTCAGCTTGCCAAAGATCTTGGCGCCGTCCTTGTCGCGATAGTCCGACACGAGCACGTCCTGGGTAACCTCCTTCATCGTCAACTCGGCGACGACGCGCGTGCTCGATTTGGCGAGCAGGCCGGTCTTCTTGTCGAAGTACAAGCTCACCTCGCGCCGGCCTCCGCGGGCCACCTTGATTCCCATGACCGGTTGGTCGCCGACCTTGCTCTCACCCAGCGAGGTCAGCGTGTACACCTTGTCCTTGAGCGGCAGCAGCTGCGAGATCTGCATCACGTAGACGTTGTGATCGAATTCGACGCCCTTCTCTTTGGTCATCACCTCGAACTGATCACCCGATTGTTGCCATGCGTCCTTGCCATTGGTCGCTGACGCGAACTTGACCTTCATGCCGCCGGCGTCCATATCGATGTCGAAGCGCAACTTGTCGGGGTACGCAAAGGCGTAGTCGGCGGTGTAGGTGATTGCCATGCCGTTGAAATCCAACTTGCCCTTGGCCTTCCAGGTCGCGCCCTTCATCTTGGCGAGCGCTTCCGCGCCACCTGAGGCAGCGATGGCTTTGTCGACGATGGCGATGGCCTCCTGGTTGGAGTCCGCGTAACTTGCGACCGGAAGCATCAACAAAAGTCCGAGGGCGATGGCGATTCTCTTCATGGCATATCCTGGCGTTTGCGGAATTGGTGCGTTGATCCGCCAGCATACCCACGAGCAGCAGGCACCGCAACGACCCGACTAGACTGCATCGTAAACTGACCGCATGACCTCTCGGTTTGTCGCACTGCCGGAGAATCGTTCCGCTCACGAGGCCGTCGGCCGGCTGGGCGATGCCATCGCGACCGGGACCGACTTCCCGCTTTTGTTTCTGCATGGGCCGCCAGGGTCGGGCAAGTCTTTACTCGCGAGCGGGCTCGTTGAGCAAGTCGCACAGATCGATCCGCCAAAGACCGCCCAGACCGTCGCCGCCGCGGAGATCGGGCGGTCGCTCATGCAGCCTCCTGCCGAGCGCCGTGAGGTGAGCAAGGAAGCCGTCGGCTGCGATCTGCTGGTGATCGAAGACATTCAACACCTGCCGCCGGCCGCGGGCGACGAGATGGCCGCCATCCTCGATCGCCGGCAAGCGCGACGACGTGCCACGCTCGTGACCGCCATTCGTGGTCCTGTCGACATCGCTCTGCCGGGCCGGCTCGCGGGGCGGCTTGCGGGCGGCTTGGTCGTCGGCATTCCACCACTCGGCGAACCGGGCCGGCGGCTTTTCGCTTTGACACTTTGCGAAGAACGCGGCCTCAAGGTCACGCGCGACGTCGTCTCCTGGCTCGCCCGCGATCCCGGAGGTACGCGGCCGATCCTCGGCGGTCTCGCCCTGCTCGAAGCACTCGCCAAAGTTCATCCGCCGCCGTTGACGCTCGCGGTCGTCAAAGCCGACGTGCCGCAGATTGAGGAATCTGAGTCGCCACTGGAGCGCATCGCTAAGTGCGTCGCGGAGCGTTACCGCGTGCCGATAAAAGCTCTTCGCGGGCCGTCGCGGATCAAGAACGTCGCCTGGGCCCGTCAGGTCGCCATGCGCGTTGCCCGCGAGGCCGGCTTTTCCTTTCCGCAGATCGGGACGTATTTCAATCGCGACCATTCCACGGTGATGCACAGCTGTAGCAAAGTGGCCGAGGCGGCAACGAAAGACGCCGCACTCGCGCGCGATTTGCGCGAGTTGGTGGCGATGGTGGGGAAGCCATGAAACGCTCTCCAAGCATGCGTCGAGGCGATCCCCCGATGCGCGCTCGCGCACCTGCGTGACGCACTCCGCTGTCGCGTCGCGGCTGACGGCAAAATCGCTGGCGACACCCCTGTGGAAAACTTGGCGCGCGTTTGGCGCGCGTTTGGCGCATACCGTCGATAAACCCCTTGTTTCGCAGCAGTCTCCGGAGGTCACCCAAACGCGCGCCGCCGCGCGACGTGTGCGCGCCAAACGCGCGCCAGGTTTTCCACAGGGTCGGTGTTAACGGAAACCGCTGGAAACTTCGTTGGATGTGCGACCAAGACGGCTGAAATGAACGGCTGAGGCCGATACCTTACTACTAACTCTTTGGATAAATGGAGGAGAGATTTATTCTCTCTTCAGGACGGACCGCGAGCGGTCCTGA
>DATANR010000057.1:0-28955 GCA_036266155.1 Gemmataceae bacterium
AGTCCGACGGTCAGGTGATCGACCCGAACAAGCTGTAACGCGAAAGTCCAGTGATCACGAAGGCCTCGGCGACGACGCCGGGGCCTTGCATTTGGTTCGCGCCGCACCATTGCGGTTGACAATACAAGCGACCTGGGTAGATTACCCCCTGTTCACGACGGGCTGTAGCTCAGCTTGGTAGAGCGCTTGGTTCGGGACCAAGAGGTCGCAGGTTCAAATCCTGTCAGCCCGATTAAAAAACGCCGGTAAAACCGGTATTTTTTCGCGAGACGATCGCACCGCCACTATAATATTGCAGCAAAAGTTGCAGCAGCCCCCCGGAGTTACGACCTCCGACGGCTGCAAAAGGCACCCCCTGCGGATCACCTCTGGTCCATCCCGCAGGGAGCCAGACGATGGCCCGCAAGCCGTTCTACCGTTCGTTCGATGGTTGGTGGTACGCCCAAATCCGGGTCGGTACCAAACGCAAGCAAGTGAAGCTGGTCAAGGGTAAGGAAAACGAGCAGGACGCATACCGTGCCTTCTGCCGTCTTCTCGCCGACCACGAGGGCGAGGCCCCGAAGCCCGAAGCCTTGACCGTCGCCACCCTCGCCGACCTGTTTCTTGACTACAGCCAGAAGCAGCACAAGCCCGAGACCTACCAGCTCTACCGCTACTACCTCCAGGATTTTTGCGACACGCACGGCCGCCGCATGGCGGTCGAGCTGAAGCCCTTCCACGTCAGCCGCTGGTTAGATGCGCACCCGACCTGGAAAGGCAGCCGGTGCAACGCCATCGAATCGGTGAAGCGGGCCTTCGGATGGGCCGAGGCCGAAGGGTTGCTCACCAAGAGTCCGCTCAAGGCGGTGAAGAAGCCGGCCAAGGGTCGCCGCGACCGCATCCTCTCCCAGGAGGAACGCGAGACGGTCCTCTCGGCGATCAAGGACGAGGCGTTCCGCGAGTTCGTCATCGCCATGCAGGAGACCGGATGCCGGCCCTCGGAAGTTTCCCGCGTGACCGCCGCGGACGTGAACCTAGAGGCGGGTCTGTGGGTCTTGAAGCACCACAAGACCGCGAAGAAGACCCGCCGCCCGCGAGTGGTTTATCTGACGCCGACGATGATCGAGTTGACGCGGAAGCTCGCCGAGAAGAACCCGGACGGGTCGCTCTTCCGAAGCCCAAGAGGAAACCGGCCGTTCAGCAAGAACAACATCCGCTGCCGGTTCCGCCGGCTACGTGAGAAACTCCCGCACCTGGCCGGCGTGGTAGCCTACAGCTACCGCCACACGTTCGCGACGGAAGCCCTGTCGAACGGTGTCGGCATCGCGCAGGTCGCTGAACTCATGGGTCACACCAGCACGGAAATGGTGTCATCGGTCTACGGACACCTGGCCGACCGCCTGGCCCACATGCAGGATGCGGCCAAGAAGGCGGTTGAGGGATAGTCGGTTTCCACGAGACCTCGGGTGTCGAAGTAGCAGGAGGCTTCCCGGTACCCGAGCTGTTTTTCAGCGTGCGTTCCTTTCGACCCATTCCATGAACTGCCGCTCCGCGATTTCACCGGCTGCGGCAGCAGTTATCGAGAGAAAGGCTTCTTCCTCGCTCGCGACAAACTGCTTCCCATTTAATTGCAGAAACAAGCCAAGGGTGACCAAACCGGTCCTCTTGTTTCCGTCAACGAAAGGGTGATTGCGAATGATCCCATAGCCGTAGGCTGCCCCGAGTTGGTCAAGTGTAGGATTCTCGTAAGAGAGCAATTGCCGCGGTCGGGCAAGAGCGGACTCCAGGAGTGGAAGGTTCCGCACCCCGTGCATTCCACCATGTTCTGCGATTTGAATCTTGTGAATTGCGAGGACTGTCTCTAAGCGAATCCAGATCGGCTCCAGCATCACCGGCTTACTCAGCCAGTCGTCTTAGGACGTTGCGGTACTTCCCCATGAACTCCTTCGCGACCGCCAATTGTCCGGCGACTTCAGCGTCGCAGACGGAAAGCTCGACACCGGTCGCCGTTTCGACGACGAGCAGCCGATCACCTTCGCCGACCTTGAGCTTGGCCAGCACGTCTTCTGGCAGGGCGACGCCTAACGAGTTTCCAACGGTGGTGACTATCACTTCGCGCATTTTTTCAATCCATGCACATTATAACATATGTGAATGTTGGCGCAAGACTTTGTTGCGGCGGCAAGAGAAGCCAAGAAAACGCCCCCGGAGTTACGACCTCCGGGGGCTAAAGAAGGCAACCCTCGCGGATCACCTCTGGTCTAATTGAGCTTGATGTGCTTCAGAACCAAAGGAGCGGAAGTCCCTCCCCCAGTCTCTTTGCATTCGGCCATGAAGGCTTCCAAATCGCCGTCCTCGATCCGAATTCGGCCTCGCTTGCCCGGCTGACCAAAGCGGTAATGAACGAGCGCGTGCGAATGGCACCAATGGTAAATGAGCGACAGGGATACTCTCGCCCGTTCGGCCGCTTCTTTAGGAGTGAGCTTCATGGCTGATTGGTTCGTAACCCGACCGGGACAATACTCTCGGTCGGAAGGCAAAGGATTAGTCGAAAGACCTCCGTGCCGACGAATGAAATAAAAGTTGTGAAGAATAACGTCCTTTATTCTTCACTATTTCCGTGTCGTGCAGTCGAAGTCCTCGCTGCCGGTCGGACGGTAGCTCATTCGCCCGAGCAAGTCCGATCCGACCGGTCGAGACGAGGACAGACCAGGTTCAATCGTCGTCCCTGGATCGCCGGCGATCCGGGATCAATCGCTTCTCGCCTCCGGCCGCCAGGCTGCAAAGAGCGACCGCCACGCTCGCCACGATTGCCAGGTCGAAGAGGGCCTGAACCTTCAGGGCAACGTCGAATGCCCGCGAGTCCTTGCCGAGCAGATCCTGAAGCAGCTTCGCCCCGGAGCCGTCTTTCCAGAAACTCCCGCCGAACTGCATGGAGTTGGCAACCAGTCCGAGGACGAGGGCCACGCCGCCGCAGATCGCGGCAGCCAGCAGCCACTTGCGGTGGAAAGCCGGCGGCCTTTGCGACAGCCGGGGCAGCGGGGGACGGTTCATGGTGGTGTAGCTCATCGCTCACGTCCTTTCTCAGGGGTCTTAACTTCGGGCGTTTGGGTCGGCTTGAGTTCGCCTAGTTGGGAGCGGTCCATTGGAACCGCACGGACGGCCGAGTCCCGCGGCCGGCCCTTCGTTCCGGAATCCGACTGAGAGAGAGCGCGGTATCGTTCCGCAATCCCGCTCGGACCCTCTTTTTGCATGCCAGGCGTAGGGGTCGGTCCCTGGCCCCGGTACGGCTCGACACTGACGCTCCGAACCGCATCGGATCGGAGGCCCCGGCACTGGTCTGCAAGCCGGCGTACTGCGTCTTTGGCCCATTGGTCGTCGGGCATGATTCACCTCTCAGGTTGAGGAAGTCACTTCACCGCCGTCTCAGGCCTCGCCGCGCTGGCGGTGCCGGTCAGGCGGAACTTTTTGCCGCACTTCGGACAACTCCGGACCTGGTCTTGCTCTCCGGGCATGACACGAAGGATCGACTCGCACTTTCGGCACTCCACTTTCACCATTCGCGGAGAGGCCGGAGGCTCGCGCGTCGGTTCCTGCAGGATCGGTGGGATGGCGATCTGCGCAATAAATGGTTCATCGGATGCCGCTTCTTCCGTCCGGTCCGGTAGCGAAGACAAGATGACTCCCGTCAAACGCCCGTCGTTCAAATCGCGGAGATTGTCGAGCTGCCGCTGGTGCCGGATCGCCGCTTTACCGAAAAGGGCGGCTGCCGACAGAACGAGAAAGCCGCCGAGTGCGCTGCTCGCAGGCAGCAACAATATGCCGGAGACCAAAACCAATAGCGGTTCGTAGAACCGGACCACTCGCTCGACCGTAAGGTGTTCGGCCGGGTCCACTCCCAGATGTTCGAAGACCGGTCCCAGCCGGGCCCAGAGCGCAGGCAGGGGATCCCCTTCATGGAACGTATGCCGCCAGGCGCGCTTGCGACGCTCCCAGAGTCTGGCCTCCACCGCGTGGTACACCGCAAAGCCCGCCGCCCCCAGTAGGAAGAACGACAGCAGGGGCGCGAAGGACACACCGCGGAAACCGACTGCGAAGGTGAGGGACCCGACCACTAGCTGCACGACCTGAAAAAGCGACAAGGCGCGGACGCCGAAACGCTTTCGCAAATAGACCTCCGCTGCCATCCCGAATGAGGACAGGAAATCCTCCAAAAGGAACTTCCCGAACACGAAAAAGACCTTTAGCTTTTCCGGCATGAACGCGGCAGCGCGGCCCATGACGGTGTAGACGTTCGGGTGTAAGTCCAACGTGGCAGGGTGCGACATCTATTTTCCCTCCGCAGACGGCTTGAAACCCTCCTGGCGGAACAAGACCTTCAGGTGATTCGACCCGGACGCAATCCAGGGCCGGCCCGCTCGAAACACGATCGACTCGACAATCCCGTTATTCGTTCTTCCGCCCTTCCGGAGCTGCATGAAGTGGTGCGGTTCGACGACGAACCGGCGCTGGTCGGTCGTACTGGCGGACACGCCGCCATCCCCACCTAGCCCGGCGGACACGTTGGAGCGTGTCTCCCACCGCTCACCAACCAGCTTGGCCGCATAGTCGTTGGTCGCAGCGTGGTCGTTGCACGTGAAGATCTTCAAAGCCAGATTGCCAAGCAGGGCATCCACCTCAGAATCGGCGCCGCTCCCGCCCAGGCGTGCCCGTAGCGTATCGCGGGATTGCGTGAGGTAGACGGTAGCACAACCCGCTGCCCGCGCCGTGGAAGCAAAGATGGCACACTGCCGCGACAAGAGTTGCTGAGCCTCGTCGGCCCAGAGAACAACTGGCTTGGGAAACTGTTGCCTGTTTCGCCGTTCCGCAGAACGCATGAAAAGGATCGACCAAAGAATCATGCCCAGCCGGCCCTGTTCTTGGTGCTGGATGTAGTCAAGTGAAATCAAAACGATCCGGCCGGCGAAGGCGTCCTCCGGGCTCAGTTGGTTGCCGCCGGGACCGAACAGGCTGGCCAAGAGGCCCCGGCGGAATGGGTAGGTCATGGACAAGACTTGGCTACAGATCCCACTCCTTGTCCGGGGGTCGGTACGCGGCAAATCGCTCAGCCAGTACTCCACACTTGCGGCCAGGTCGATCTTCTGATCCGCGGTCAGATCGGTTCGAGACGTACTCTGATCGATCAGTTTGTTGAGGCGGCTAGACGATTGCCACTCTGGCGAGCGAACTTGCTCGGGACTTTCTGGAGCCGACGTCATCAACTCTTGAATTGCGGTAAATGACACTTCTTCTCGCGAAAGCCCGAGCAGGTCAACGGCTGCCCCCAATAGGATCTTGGCTGAGTCCCGCCAAAACACGTCACCACCTTGCGGGCGGTCACCCGACTCGCTGGCGACCATCAGGGCACACAGGGCGGCGAGGGCATTGTCGGTCTGGGAGCCACTCCCGCGGCAGCCGGGAGCCCGGTACAGGTAGTCCAGGGCGTTGAGCCGATAGGGAGAGTCCGGGCCGAATACCCGCACATCAGCCTCGCGTCCCTCGCGCTTCGCCGCCAGAATCCAGTCCTCGACATCACCCGGCTTCGCCATGAATGCGCAAAAACCCGCTCCGGTCCTGAGCAGCGAAGTCCTGAGTGCTTCGCCAGGCCCGCTCGTCTTACCGCTGCCCGTCTGTCCGAAGATGATCGTTCCCTCGAACAACTCTCGCATCGAGACGGCGTCCGAATCGGAGAATCGCACGAGCGGCACGTCGAGAGGATCGAGGCGGGGAGGTTGTCTGCTCATGGCTTCTCCTCGGAGCTGAGGGCCAACTCTTCCGCATCGCCCTCAGTCATGGAGTCCTCCGACTCCGCCTCTGCTTCGACAGCCGCCTCGCTGGCAGTGACTGCCACGAACTCCCGGATCGACTGGAGCAATGATTGGGCAGGGTCGCTGAGAGACTCGATGTCGCGAGGGAGGAAGAGGGCCAGCCGAATTTGCGGCAGATCGGCAAGTCGGATCGAGTGCAGGTCCTCTGGGGCGAGGAAGCTCGGCACGATGCCCACCCCCCCGAGCCCCGACGGGACCGCGTTCCGCACCGTCCCGAAGTCCGGGCACCAAACGCGTGCCGGGGCATGTTGGATGAACGCGTCCTGTTCGGAGACCGGCATTCCTTCGACCAGGAACACACGGTCCACAGGACCCAATTGCACCTTCTCGTCGGGCTCAAGTTCCAGGAGCCGGTGCGATGGCGGCAGCAGGAGATGCCAGGCAAGGCCGGTCTCGATCGACTCACTCGGCGAACCGTCCAGGCTCTCGATCCCCAGGCCGAACGAGGTGATCCCCGAACCGATGTTGTCCCGGATACGGGCGTCGAGCGGCGAGACGCGGAGCTGGACCGTGTCCGCGAAGGTTTCCAGGAAGCCCGGAAGTACCGCCGGCAGGACCCAGCTCGCCAGGTCCGGGTGCATTTCGACCACGACCGGCTCGGCTTGCTCGTCCTCTGCCAACGAGTTGCGGAGGGAAAGGAGCCGGAACACCTGGTCGTAAACCTTGCGGCCCGCTTCGGTCAGCGACAGCCTGCCGGCCTTGCTCTCTACCAAGCTGGTATGGAAAGCCGCCTCCATTCGCGACACCGCCCGGCGCGGGCGGTCATCCCCTTGCAGCCGCAGCCGCTTGGTAATCCCACCCCAACTCAGGAACCCGTGATTCGGGCGGGAAAGTACCCGACCGATTTCCTCGAACAGGGACAGGTCTTCGATTCTCGGCATCGGAGCCTCCGAAATAGGAAGGTGGAAGGTCGGGACCGCCATCGTCGAGCCAGACTTCGATTGCTTGCTCGCTCACCGTCTGAAGGACTTCATCTTGCGGGTCGCCAAACGGCGCACCGTCTCTGGGCCAGCTAACTCCTGGCATCGCACACCTCCCTCGGTTGATCCTCGGCCACCGGCACCGAGGGTATGCTGCGGCGATTTGGCCTGGTATCAGTGGACGCCGGCAAGCGCTCGGGTCTCCGCTTGACCGTCGGCCGATGGCCGGGCGAGGAGGGCGCGGAGCAACCAGCAAGTCCGCCCGTGTTCCGCCGGGAGCCGGGCGTGCGACAAGATGACGGGGTCCTCACACCCAGCGTCTTCCAGCGCGTCAGCCAGAATTGGCATGTCGGCGTAGGACCGAGTCCGAGCAATACCTTCGGCGATCAGTCGCACTGTGCCGGCGTCCCAGAACAGCCACCCCGGATGAATCTCAGGAGGGGCAACAGGTTCACCGTCGGCCCCGTGGGGAGCCAGTTCCCCCGCCCGCCAGGCGGGGTCCCGGTGGCTTCGCAGGCGGTCAATCTGGTCCGTTAGGACTACGTGCAGGCGTTCGGACTGACCGGTGTTCAGGAGCCAGCGGAAGTAACGATACACCCCTTCATTGTGTTCCGCTGGCCGGTCCATCACCTCCGCCCCCCGGTCATAACCGGCCCGCCCGCTGAATACGACGTGCCCCAGATAGTAGCCGTCCGGCCTTACGTTCATCGGCCAGTCGGCGCTGAGCGGGCCCTCCCGCTCCCGGCCCCGGCGGCGTGCTGCCACGGAGGCCAAACCCAGGTCCGCACCGATTCGGTTACACTCCGCCGTGAACCGCGAGCCGTGCCCCTCGTACCCATCGTCGCTAATCCCGAACCGTTCAATGCAGTGTTGGTGAACCATCAGGTGCAACAGGACATCGGAATGCAGCCGCTCCACACCCTCCGCCGGCCACTGCGCTCGAAGGATTCGGTGGGCGGGGAGATCGGCCCTGACCAGCCGTTCTTGGACGATGAACCCGATCGTCGCCCCCCAACCGTTAACCGGCTGGGCAACCGCGAACGCCCGCGGCGGGGTGGGGCCGGCCTGGAGTAGCGGCCGGCTGAGTGCCCCGCCAAAGTGAGCTGTGTTCAAGCGTCCGTGGGCGCTGTACATCCAGGCCAGCCACCGTTGAAGCGCCGGGTGGGCGTGGTGTATACTGAAGTCGAAGAAGTTCGCCTTGTGAGCCTGGAGCGGTGTCAGGTTTAAATCTGCCATAGAAGCTCCCATTCGCGCCGCCTACCACCGTTCGGATCGGACAATAGGTTGTTCGCCAGCGACTGTTCGTCAGCAAGACTGTCCAATGTCTTGCATGGACTGATCATTGCAGGGTGAAACGGAATGTCACGATGTGCGCGGCGCGCACCCCCCTGCGCGAGGCGCACAGGGGCGGCAGGCGAGGGATCATCGCCCCCTAGCACTGGCCTGTTCGACTAGTAACCGGCCGTCGTTTTGGATGTTTTGGATTAAGAGACGTGCGGTCTCAGGGCTGTCGGCGAGCTTGAAGAGTTGGTAACCCTCCTCCAGCGTTTTGAGTGCGGCTGCTCGTGAATCGCGACTCTCGTCGAGCCACTGCCGAGGGTTTGGGTTCGCTGTCTCAGGCCCACTAAAACTGCCGACCTTTTCATGCATCGCCCAAGCAAAGAGCGTCCGCTCTGCCGAAATAAGTTCATCCAATTTGAATAGGAAAGGGATTCTGTTGGGACGGTTGCGAGTCGGAGGATAAGAGTCAACGCCGAGATGAGGATTAAAGAATGACCCGAATCCGTCAGTCAAAAGCCCCTCATCGAATTCACGAGGAAATGCCTTTCGAAGTCGCTTGATTGAGAGCGAGTCACTTGGAAATTCGATCGAAGCAAACAACTCAACTGGCGAAGTGTTCAGCCTGCGGAATAATTCGTCGATGTAAGCGCTATTTATGGGTTCTTCCGAACTTTGGGTCATAGGCACCATCGCAAAACATTTGTTAGTCTCATCCATCTGCACATAGTTTTGCCTTCGTGTCAAGACAAAGCCGAGATCGCAGGCACTATTACTCTGTCTTTTCGATGGTGGGCAACAGACGACGAATTGTCAAGAAACGATCAACATAATGCCATGCTTTTCTAGCCTTGGGAGTCCATCGGCTGTAGGAGGTTTGGCCCTTTTTTCCACCGAACCCGAGACGCAGTTCCGGCTCGATTTCATCGGCGTCCCATGCTTCAGAATAGAACGGCTCCCGGTCGAACAATCCCTCTAAGTCTGCAAGACATCCATGGCGGATATAACCATTACTAAATCGAAGCTCAACTTCATTGAACCGGGGGTTTTGTTCACGCAGTTTCATTATCAGATTTTCGTAGCCAAGGGCGTTTTTTGCGGAGTGAAGCGCCTCTCGATCCACCAACCCGATGCACCAAAACAATTGCAGGTGATTCAGATATTCTCCCAATTCAATTGTCGAGAACCAATCTACAATCTGACGGTCTTCAGCGCTCAGAATCGCGATGTTAGGATCGGCACTGACGTTATCTTGTGTAAAAACATCCGGATGAGACTTCGCTAAAATCTTTGTCGCCCGTGCTCTTACAAACCCGTTTGTACTTTCCATCCCCTTCGCCAGCCACGGAACCGACGCATCGCCCATTTTGTGAAGGGCGCTTGCGCAGACCTTACGCAAAATTTTGCTTTCCTTGCCCAATGCCTCAACCAATATGGGAGCGATCAACTCCACAGGCTTACCGATTCTGCTAAGGCAACAGATGGAAAGATGTTGAATGTTCGGGTAATTCGTATCCTTCGAAGCGATTATCAACGCACTAATAACCGATTCAAAAAGCGATGGAACGGTCAACTTCACCTGCTGAACAATTCTGGTCACAGTATGCGTCGCCGTATATCGAATGCAGTAATCTGTGTTATTCATCTCAGAGAAAAGCACAGGTATGGATTCTGTTACAGTAGCCGAGACTAGGTTGTTGAGCGCTTTCAATATCGGAGGTCCAGCCCAAAGGTCTTTCTCCCGCTGCGCTTTGATCAGAATTGGAACTGCAACTTTCGGATTCGTCGTCCCGATGTGGCTTAAAGCAATCGCGGCACCTGCTCGCAGCCATGCTTCCGAATGCTCCAGCAAGGCCTCCAAACGAGGTATGGCGTCGTCGTCGGCTTGTTCGCGGACCATCTCAAGGGCGTCTGACTCCGCCCTCTGTTCTATGTCTAAATATTCGAGCAAATAAGGGCGCGTCGTCTCCACTTTTGGCCTCCGAGAGGAGCCCAGGATCCTGTCTGATCGTCAGTTTATTCGACCGGTTTGCCGCTGGCGACTTTTGCCCCGGATCGATGACTGGTCCCACGTCTTCGGCGATTCGCCGCGTTCCTGTCCGGGGAGCGTCTTCAAGACACTCTTGTTCTTGTGGGGAACCGATCGGTTCCCCACCCCCTTCCCTTTTTCCGACCCAATCCAGGCGGTAGCAAGCATGCCGTCAGGTAAACATATCAGCATGTAAGCATGCTTGCTTGCAAACATGCCGGCTAAATCCGGGTGAAGCCCCGAGCCAAGACAAAGGCAGGGGGTGAATCCCCCAAATTGTCAAGTATTCCCGCTGGCGTCCGGCGGGTCCCCTCCCTAGGCTCCGCACTTCGCAAAGCCTCCGTTTGTGCGCCCAGGGAAACTACCCTCCCCGCCGGCCGTACTTGGACAATTTTCCCCCCTTTCAAGTGCTGCCTCCAGTCCGGTGATCGCGCGCGATCAACCGGACAAATCAACTCAAACGGAGGACATGACCATGACCAAGACTGCCGAGCGTACCGACCTCTACACCCGCATCACCGGCGACATCGTCGCCCAACTGGAGAGCGGGGTCCGCCCGTGGCACCAGCCGTGGAACGCAGCCCATGCGGCCGGCGGAATCTCCCGGCCGCTCCGGTTCAACGGACAGCCGTATTCGGGCGTGAACGTGCTCGTCCTCTGGCTGACCGCCTTCCAGAAGGGGTACACCGCTCCGCTCTGGATCACGTTCAACCAGGCCAAGGAACTCGGCGGTTTCGTGAAGAAGGGCGAGAAAGGGGCAATGGTCGTCTACGCCAGCACCTTCGAGAAGAAGGAGACCGACCACACGACCGGCGAGGAACGGGCCGAGAAGATTCCCTTCCTGAAGGCCTACACCGTTTTCAACGCCGAGCAGACCGAAGGACTTCCGGGCCACTACTACGCCAGGGCCGCCGAGCCGAAGAACCTGGCCGAGAGGCTGGAGCAGGCCGAAAGCTTCTTCACGGCGACCGGAGCCGACACCCGCCACGGCGGGAACAAGGCCTTTTACTCGCCGTCTAGCGACTACATCCAGCTCCCGCCCTACGATTCCTTCGAGAACCGCGAGGCCTACTACGCCACGCGGGCCCACGAGTCGATTCACTGGACCATGCACGAGAAACGGCTTCACCGTTCCTTTGAGTCGAAGCGATTTGGCGATAACGGCTACGCCGTCGAAGAGCTGGTCGCCGAGCTGGGGTCCGCCTTCCTGGCCGCCGATTTGGGGATCACCCCGCAGGTCATGCCCGAACACGCGAGCTACCTCGCCGCCTGGCTGAAGGTCTTGAAGGCGGACAACAAGGCGATCTTTACGGCCGCCAGCCACGCGAGCAAGGCGGCCGAGTACCTGCACGGCTTCCAGCCGAAGCCGGCCGAGGCCCCGAGCGAGGCCGAGTAGAAGGAAGGAGCCGAACCACGAGACCCCGGCCGAACCTGGCCGGGGTTTTTTCGTTTCGGGAATAGCCGCGGAACGGCATCCTGCCGTAGGGTTCGGCGCGCATCCATGCGCGCCGTTTTGGGACAGAGCGTTTCTCGACCGTGGCCAAAATGCAGTTTTCGCAAGTCTTTACCAGTTAACCATTTGTTAACCTTTCCATGATATTCTGATTAGTGATATAATATGGTCTGTCCCAGGGGGTTCTTATGGTTCTAAAACGGCTCGTCGCATTTCTCGCAATCCTCGCGCTTCTCAGCAATCAAGTCCTCGCCAATCCGGTCGGCGGAACCGTCCTGTCGGGCAACGCGACCATCAGCACCAGCGGCAGTAAGCTGACCGTAAACCAGTCCTCGGACAAGGCCCTGATCGACTGGCGGAAGTTCGACATCGCACCCGCCGAGACCACCCAGTTCAAGCAGCCGGCAAGCACCAGCCTGACGGTCAACCGGATAAACGACTCTGGGCCGAGCAAGATCGAGGGGAACCTCCAGGCGAACGGTAATCTTGTCCTGATTAACCAGAACGGGATCCTCTTCACCAAGGACAGCAAAATAGACGTGGCCGGCATCGTCGCAACGTCGAGCAACTTGAACGAGACCCAGTTCAAGAACGGCAAGCTCGTCTTCGACAAGCCAGGCCAGGCGGACGCAAAAATCACCAACGAAGGGGCGATCACCACGAAAGACGCGGGGCTCGTCGGGCTCGTCGCACCGCAGGTCGAGAACCGCGGCATCATCCGTGCGAAATACGGCAAAGTGAACCTCGCGAGCGGCGACGCCTACACCCTGGACCTCGCCGGCGATGGGCTGATCCAGCTTGCCGTGACCGGGAAGGTAAAGGACCAGCTTGCCGGCAATTCCGGGCTGATCGAGGCCAAAGGCGGTGAAGTCTACCTGACCGCGGCCGCAGCCAGGGACGTGGTCAGCAGCATGGTCGCGAACTCCGGGACCATCTCGGCGACAGCCGACGGCACGAAGACCGGCAAAGTCCGTCTCTTCGCCGAAGGATCGAACGCGGTTGAAGGCAACCAGGCCCAAGACAAAGGCAAAAAGCAGGGCGAGAGCTATGCCCTGAACAGCGGCACCATCGACGTCTCCGGCAAGGCGCCAGGAGAGAAAGGCGGCAAGGCGCGAGTCCTCGCCGACAATGTCGGGCTGCTGAATGGCAGCGTCATTGACGCCAGCGGCGACCAGGGAGGCGGTGATGTCCGCGTCGGCGGAAACTACCTCGGCACCGGCTACACGCCGGCCGCAAAGAACACGTTTGTCGATTCGGCGAGCCTAATCCAGAACGACGCGATTACGAGCGGCGACGGCGGGAGGACCATCGTCTGGTCCGACGGCAATACCTATTTCTACGGCAGCATCTACGGCCGCGGCGGCAAACAAAGCGGCAATGGAGGATTCACCGAGACCTCGGGCCACGGCTACCTCGACGCCCAAGGGTTCATTGACCTGACGGCCCAGAATGACGCGGGCAACAAAGGGACCTACCTTCTCGATCCGACCGATGTGACGATTTACGGAAATAGTTCGAGCGCTTTCAACAGCGCCATGACAGCATATTGGAGCTTCGATGAGGGAGCCGGAACAAATGCCGGCGATTCTACCGCAAACGGTAACACCGGAACTCTCGCGAATGGCCCGGCATGGTCAACCGATACAGCACCTACTCCCCAACAAAACTCTTATAGCCTGAGCTTTGACGGAAACGATGACAAGATTAACCTGGCTGGAACTGCAACAGGCAGCACATTTACATACTCTACATGGTTCAAACCGACAGCACAGTCGGATAGCTACGGTACTTTATTGGGGTCGGGATCTGCCGGATTCTGGTATCGTGGAACAGCGGCAGGCGCAAATGCCGGAAAAGTCACTTATTACTATAGCGGCGACCATCACACGACTGCGACCGCGGTCGATGGACAATGGAATTTATTCGTAGCCAGTGTGAACAGTGGTAGTGTCACGTTCTATCTAAATGGTGTTGCTGCTGGAACTTCAGCAAGTGGTGCCGCCTTCACAGGTATCGCGATCGGAGACGACTCGGGTTCAGAGACGTTTAAAGGTAAACTTGATGATATGCGGCTATTCTCCGTTGCCTTAACGGCGAATGATGTCGCCGAACTATACGGCAGCCGATTCACCGTCGCCGGTATCCAGAAGATGTCCCAGACGGCGGATGTCTCGGTTCAAGCAAGTAATAACATTACGCTCGATTTCGGTGGCGACACTCTGACCACAACAGCCGGGCGCAACCTGACCTTAAACGCCGGAAATCAAATCACGACGGCGTCCGCTGGGACTATCAACACGAGCCCAAGCGCTGGATCGGGAGGCAACATCTCACTGACCGGCACAAATGGAATCGTTCTGAACCACGCCTACACAATGAACACCGGCGGTGGGAACCTTACTTTCAATAATCCGGTAACCCTTGGAGCCTCCCAAACCTGGAATGTTGGCAGTGGCACCCTGACCACGGCCGGGACGGTCAATGGCGGCTATAACCTGACCGCGACCGCTGGCACCATGAGCTTCGGCGGACGGATCGGCGGGACTACGCCGCTTTCGGCAGTTTCCTTGACTTCGACCAATGCCCTCTCATTACCGACGATTAACGCGTCGAGTATCTCGGCCATCACGTCTGCCGGAACCATCACCGGTACGGGCGGCATCATCACCAGTGGCGGAGCCATCGACCTTTCGGCCAGCAGTGACCTCGACCTCTCCGGAGCCGGCATCGCCTCAAACAACGGCAACGTCACATTGGGCGGCCGCGACGTGACCTTAAACACGAGCGTCAACACCGGTACTGGCAACCTTACGGTGAACGCCAGTCGGGATATTTTCCTCACCAGCAACAACCTGACGAACGGCCTGGTCGGTTACTGGAAATTCGACGAAGGCAGTGGGACAAGCGCGGCGGATACTTCAGGCCAGGGCCACACTGGCACTCTGACCAACGGCCCCACTTGGAGCAGCACGACTCCATTCGGGACTGGCTATAGCCTAAGTTTCAATGGGACGAATAGTTTTGTTGATACTCCGAATGGCTTTAGCCCAATTAAGGGAGATGACACACATACGATATCCCTTTGGTTTAATGTCCCAAGCAACCCAGGGATCGGGGTAATTCTCGACGCCTATCAAACCTCAAATGCCCTTGGAGGGTTCTTGGAGTTTAACGGTTTAAATGGATTCTATTGGGGTTACGCTGGTGCCTATCGAACATATACTGGAATGAGCATTGCGACAAATGCATGGAATAACATAACCGTGGTTAAGACCGGATCTGGAGATAGCGGCAATCTTTACTTGAATGGCGTGTTGCAGAGCACTTATAGCGGGAGTTTAGGAAGCGTTCCAAATGAGAATAGCAACTTATATACGGGACGTTATAGGGCGGCTGGTTACTATTTGAATAGCTCCTTGGATGACATCCGCATCTACAACACCGCCCTCTCAGCCGGTGACATTTCAAAGCTCTATTCCGCTCCGCAAGTCTCTTGGAACACCGGAACGACCAGCCTGACTGCGACCCGGAACGTCAGCCTTGACCTGAAGGGCGAGACCATGACCCTTGGTGCCGGCAAGAACCTCTCGGTTACTGCCGGCGGAAGCGTCAGTAGCGCCAGCACCGGGACGATTGCCGCAAGCCGGAATGCTGGAAGTGGTGGGAACATTTCCATGACCGCCGGCGGCAGCAGCTCGGTCGGCGTCAGCAACCTCGCCTTGAACTCGACTGGCGGAGCAGTGTCCTTGACCTCCCCTGGCGCGATGACCCTCGGCAACATAACCGCCGGGACGATTGCCGCTCAAACCACCGGGGCCGCGAGCGACCTTACCATTGCCTCGGGCAAGACCTTGACCGCTTCTGCAAGCGGCGACGCAATTACTCTGGCATCGGGACGAAACTTTATCAACTCGGCCGGCTCCTCGGCCCTGTCGGCGGCTTCCGGCCGCTGGCTCGTGTATTCCACCAATCCGGCGAGTGACACGATCGGAAGTCTCGCCAACAATTTCCGTCGGTTCAGTTGCACTTATGGCGGTTCCTGCCCGAGCCTCGGGACCGGGAACGGCTTCCTTTACACCTACACGCCGACGCTGACGGCAACGCCAGGCGTCACCAAGACCTACGGGGACTCGGCTGACCTGACCGGTTACGCCTATACGCTGTCAGGCTATCTCGGCAGTGATGCGAGTGCCGATTCGATCGGCGGCTCGCTAAACGGCGTTACCGCCTACTCCCAATTCGCCGATGTCGGCAGTTACAACATCGACTACACAAGTGGTGCCCTGACCTCGGCAATGGGTTACGGCTTCTCTTACGCCAACAACGCCACTGGTCTGACGGTCACCAAGAAGAGCCTGACCCCAGGCCTGACCGGCACCGTCTCCAAAGCCTACGACGGCACCACCGCGGCGACGCTCGCGGCGAACAACTACACCCTGACCGGCGTGGTAAACTCGGATGACGTTGCTGTCAGCACCACCGCCGGAACCTACGACACCAAGAATCTCGGCACCGGCAAGAATGTCTCGGTCGCCGGCATGACCCTGGGCGGCGCAAAAGCCGGCAATTACCAGCTCTCCTCGAACACGGTCTCCGGGAACGCGGGAACGATCACTGCGAAGAACCTGACCGTCACCGGCGTGACCGCGAACAACAAGATTTATGACGGCACCACCTCGGCCGTGCTCGACACCTTATCGGCGGCCCTGTCCGGAGTGATCGGCGGGGAGACCGTCACCCTCGGCACCGGCAGCGCTTCAGGGACCTTCGCGAACAAGAATGTCGGGACCGGGAAGCCAATCACCGTGACTGGCCTCACCATCGGCGGGGCCGATAGCGGCAATTACACCTTGTCGCAGCCTTCGAGCGTTACCGCCGACATCACCGCGAAAGCTCTTTCGATCCTCGGCGTCACCGCCGCGAACAAGATCTATGACGGCACCACCACCGCGAGCCTGAATACGGCCGGGGATTCCTTGTCCGGCGTGGTAGCAGGCGACACGGTCTCTTTAAGCAACGTGGGGGCGGCCGGTACTTTTGCAAACAAGAACGTCGGAACGAATAAGGCCGTTACCGCCTCCGGCTTCTCGATTTCCGGGGCGGATAGCGGGAATTATGCCCTGTCGCAGCCCGCCGGCCTCGCCGCCGACATTACTGCAAAGGGGCTGACCATTGCCGGAGTCACCGCAAACAACAAGACCTATGACGGCACGACCGCAGCGACGTTGAACACCGCCGGTGATTCGCTGTCCGGCGTGGTTGCGGGCGATACCGTTTCCTTGAACAACGCGGGTGCGACCGGGACTTTTGCCAACCAGAACGCCGGAGCAGGCAAGCCGGTTACAGCTTCGGGATTCTTGATCGGCGGAGCCGATAGCGGGAATTATTCGCTCGCCCAGCCGGCCGGCCTGACCGCCGACATCACCAAGAAATCCTTGGACGCGGCACTGTCGGACAAGAGCATCTCGAACGGGGCACTGACCCCGACGCTCGACGCGACCGATCCGGCCGATGTCACCTGGACCGGCTTCATTGGCGGTGAGGACACTGCCCAGCTCTCTTCCGTCACCTTCTCTTACGGCGGTGCGACACCGGGTGTCGCCGATGCCGCCGGCACTTACGCGCTTGACGTCGCGGCATTGACCGCGACCAATTACCAGCTTGGCACCACGACCGCAGGCACCTTGACGATCGCCGCCGCACCCGCTGGCGGCGGGGGATCTAGCAGCGGTGGCGGAACTCCGCCGGTTGTAACTCCGGAGCCGCCACAAGTAACGCCGCCGACCTCGGAACCGCCGGTGATTCCAACCCCGCCGGACACGGGTCCGTCGGTAGAACTTCCGCCGTCCGTGCTTCAGGCAGTCGTCACGCCGCAAGCACCGAGCCTCGGCGGACAGGCTGGCCCGCTGACCAGCGTATCCTGGGTCGTAACCAAAGAAGGGATGACGGCTGTTCCGGAAGCGGCGAACCAAAACGAGCCAGAACCAGCGAAGCCGGATAACGGCAACAAGGGTCCGAGCGATTGCCTGAACGGGCAGTCGTCGAATGACGGCGAACCATGCTCCGCGGGAGCGTCGCGCTAACGGCGCGGGTGAGTGACCCAAACTCTACAGCGGGTCCGCTTCTCGGGGCTGACCTCACCTAAACTTGTTGTCGGAAGCGTCGTTCTGTGCCATTATCCCCGTCGATATGACGGACCAACTCGAAGATTCAGCAGTTCAACCACTCTCCGAGCCGGTTGCGCTCGTCCGTCTCTTTCCGCCCTCAGCCTTGGATACCCTCGGTCCCGCCGCACGCTTTGCGTGGGAGGAATTTTTCCTTGGCCGCTGCCGCAACCGCCACACGCGGACCGCCTATGCCCGCGCTGTCCGGCAATTTCTTGCATGGACGGAAAAGAAAGGAACTCCCGTCGAGAGGATCACGCCAGGCATGGTCGGACAATATCTCGACCAGCTATCAGTGTCACCACCTTCAAAAAAACTTGTGCTCGCCGCACTTCGCGGCTTCTTTGACGCGCTCGTCCTCCGCCACGTCCTCATCCTGAACCCGGCCGCATGCGTCCGGGCCGAACGCTACGAGGTCATCGAGGGACGGACTCCGGAGATCACCGCCGACCAGGCGCGTACGCTTCTCGCCTCGATCGAGACTTCGAACAGGATCGGCCTTCGCGACAAGCTCATCATCGCGACCCTGATTTATACGGCCGCCCGCGCCGGCGCGGTGTCCAAGCTGAAGAGGAAAGACTTGAAGCATGACGGCAGTCAGTTCATCCTTTGCTTCGGGGAAAAGGGCGGAAAGCTCCGCGAGATTCCCGTGCGACACGATTTGGAGATTCTTCTCCTGGAATGGCTGAATGTCTGCCCAGAGATTTCCCTGCCGGATGCACCGCTATTCCAGACGGCCGAGGGCCGCACCGGTATTTTCACCGGTCTTGCCATGTCGGGCACCGACATCTGGAGGATGGTCAAGAAGAGACTCCTACTGGCCGGACTTCCGGCCCATCTCTCCCCGCATAGCTTCCGCGTTGCGACTATCACGGATCTTTTGAACCAGGGGGTTCCGCTTGGGGACTGCCAATATTTAGCGGGCCACTCAGATCCGCGAACGACACGTTTGTATGACCGCCGGCCTAAAAAAGTTACCCGCAGCCTGGTCGAGAGAATCTCGATATGACCCCTCGCCGCCTTTTAGAGCGTGCCGGCCTGGCGGCCTTTCTCGTGCTGACGCCTGCCCTCGCGCTTGCCGTGGAACTGCCCGGAAGTGCCGACCCTGGCCGGGTGCTCCAGGATCGCACAGCTCCGGAGGAACCGGGCGCTTTCGCACCGCCAAGGATCGAAGCCAAACCCGAAAAGCCGAAGAAAAGCGAAACCGGCATCTTTATGAATTTGCGGCGCGTCCAGATCGAAGGGATGACCGCTTATCCCGCAGAGGAGTTCCGCAGCCTCTACGAGGACAAGATCGGAATGCGAATCGACCAGGGCGAGATTGCATTCATCGCAAGTGAGATCGAAGCGAAATACCATGCGGACGGGTATGTTTTTGCTAAAGCGACCTCCGCGATTGACCCAAGCGGCAGCGCGGTCATTCGCGTCAACGAGGGGCGCATCGGGAACGTTTCCCTGGAAGGGAGTCTCGCAGGAAGCGAGTTGCTGATCCGCATGGCAGCCCAGATCAGGCACGGCAGCGCCGTCAACATCCGGGTGATCGAGCGGGTTGTCCTTCTGATGAATGACCTGCCCGGAGTTACCGCGAAGAGCGTCTTGAAGCCGGCGGGAGGCGATGCCCTCGACGTGGTCATCGTCGCCGGACCGAAGCCGGCCGACTCAAGCCTTTCCCTCGATAATTACGGCTCGCGCTACAACGGCCCCTTCGAGATCGCCGGCAGCACCTCGGTCAATAACCTCGGCATTCCTTTCGGCCAGACGAGTTTTGGCGTTCTCTCGACCCTGCCCCCGGACGAGCTGCGCTCCGTCCAGGTGGGAGAGAGCATTCCGGTTGACGCGAACGGCACGACCGGCAGCCTCCAGATCGCCCATGTCGAGAGCCGGCCAGGTTACCTTCTAAAGGACAAGGAGATCGTCAGCATCTCCTATTCGGCGCAGCTCCAGTTCTCGCATCCGCTGATCCGCTCAAGAGCCGAAAACCTATTTGTCACCGCGGGATTCACCGCCCGCGATACCGCAACTGACGTCCTGGAGACGCGGCTCACCAAGGACCGGCTACGGATCCTCTCCCTATCCGCCCTCTACGACTTCCAGGATTCGCTCGCCGGCAGAAACCAGTTGGACGCCCAGTTCAGTCAAGGGATTGGGATCATGGGCGGAAGCGCCAAAGGGGATAGCGACCTCTCTCGGGCCGATGCCGATCCCGAGGGTTCTTACTTTCACCTATCCGCCACTAGGATGCAGACCGTGACCGACACGGTCGGAATTTATGCCAGCGTGGAGAGCCAGTTTGCGACCGCAAAGCTGCTTTCGGCCGAGCAGTTCGGTTATGGCGGCCAGAAATTCGGCCGGGCCTACGACCCGTCAGAATTCACCGCCGATAACGGCGTCGAGGGGTTGATCGAGGTGACCTATTCCGGCATCCCGGATTTAGGGTCGGCCACCATGCAACCATTCGCGTCTGCTGATTTCGGGAGGTTGTGGAACGAGGACGCGGAGGATGAAGCAACGACCGCAGCATCAATCGCAATCGGGCTGCGTTTTGCTGCCCAAGGGGGCCTCAGCGGACAATTCATGACGGCCGCACCGTTTCTGCGGCCGGCCTCGGCACCAGGCTACGGCTCTGGCTACGCTCCGAGGTGCTTCCTGTCCTTGTCGTACCGGTTCTGATTGCCCCTGTTGCCATCATTTGGGAGCCACACGATTAACGTCCAAGGTAGCACCGCAGTCCATTCCCGTTGCGGGGTGCTGCAAACTTGCCGGGGGTGGTGGATGGTTTTGCTCCGTTGTCATTTGCCACTGACACCTCGGTTTAGGGTTAGGCCAGCCGGATACACGGCCGTTTTCTGCTTTCCTGCTTACAGACCAGTACGGGACGCGGAAGCTGCCACGTCGGTTCCCCCTGAAGGTCTCCCCCAACGTTCGCATACCCCGTCACGCTGCGCTCCGCCCCCTTGGGTCTGTCGAGTCGCCGGGCAGAACGGCCGCGGTAGTCGCGGCTCACAAACCAAAACAAGGAGATCGTTATGACAAACAAGAAGAGCAACCCAACCAAAGCAACCAAGCCGGCGTTTTACGCTTACCAAGTCCGCAACCGTGAAGGCCAGGCGGAAGGCTACTGGACGAAGATCGGGGTGGTATTTTCCCACCAAGATGGCAAAGGGTTCAACGTCGTTCTCGACGCAATCCCGCTCGACGGACAAATCACGCTTCGCGTGCCAGCCGAAAAAACGGAGTAGTGCCGAGGTTCCCGGCGGGCCGAAAGGTCCGCCGGCATTTCATTTGGACTCCACAACCTGAATGCTGCTAACGACCGTGTCATCTTTTGAAGCGGTCGCTTCGGCGTGAAGCCGGTCCATCTCCCGGATAATGGCAACCCGCTGGGCGACAAGCCCGGCAAAGAGCGGCTCCAGCTTGCGGCCGCTAATGGTGACCTCATGCCCGCCAAAATCCATTTTGATTGCTTCGCTCGGATTGAAGTCCATCGCCACTAGGTAGCTGTAGGCGAGTGCTTTTGCGTTTCCGTTTTTGAAGCGCAGCTCCAGCATGATCTTCTGGTGACGGTCCGCAGACAGGACCGTGAAGGCATCGTCGTGGGTCGTGTCCTCGCCGTCCAGTTCTTCCGCGATCGGCGGCTCGGCATGGTCGCTACCGCCGCGCAGCTCGTCGATGCGCCGCTGGTGCTGGAACTTGCCGGCATACCCGTCATTGTTCATCGCTCGCGCCCTCCTCTTTTCCGCTCGCGTTCGAGATTATCACGCTGGCGTGACAAGTCATCTCTTTCCGCACGGAGACGCGTGGTCGCAGCACGGAAAACCTTTTGGATGTGTTCGCGGAGCCGCACAAACCGCGAAGGTGCCTGTCGCCTTTCTGCCTGCTGCTTGGCCGCAAGCTCGGTTGCCGAGAGGCGCGTGGCTGACCGCTCGACTGCTTCACGCAATTCGGCTTTGTCGCGGCAGAATATCTGCACGCCCTCGCGGCCGCGGGAAACCGAGACGTAGAATTGCTCGCGACTGGCCGCGACAGCGGACTCTGGCCCGAGGGCCACGAAGACGCGGTCTACCGTCTTCCCTTGCGATGCGTGCGAAGTGGTTGCGTAACCGTGGGCCAGATGCCCATATTCACGGGGCACGACCTGACCGCCATCGAGGACGATGTTCCCGGCTCGATCGAATCCCTGGACCGTGTGCAGGCTGCCGTTGAGAAGCCTACCCTTCGAGTCTGCCGTGGTCCCATTCTGGGTAATGCGGATGCGGTCGCCCTTTGTGAGCTTCAGCTCATGCTTCTGGAAAACGTCGAAGTGCTTGGCTTGATCGAGACGCAGGATCATTTCCTTGCCCGTTGAGCCGCAAACTCGGATGTTCCCATCCGGCTCGCGCCCAATGACCTGGACCTTGGTTCCCCTGCGGAACCCTCCTTTGGTGTTCTGGTTGAACGCGATGATGTCGCCTGTCTGGTAACTCAGCGAATCCTTGCGCTCCGCTTCCGTAAGGCTGTAGGAGCGGAGCTGGGTAAAACTGCGGTCCTTGCCGCCGATTTTCTGCTCCAGCCGGAGCCGCTCACGGATGAGCGAGGTTACCTGTCGGCCTTCTTCGTGCGTAGGTGACACGACAAGTGCGGCCTTGCCTTCTTTTACCGTGGCGAGATAGCCCTCCGCCAGCTCCAGGTGCCGCGATTCGTCGGCAACCTCACGGATTGCGCCCATGCCGTCCAGACGCTCGATCCCGGTAGCGATGTCGCCTTCGGCGAGAGCCGCGACCGCAAGCCGGTACTCGCCTTGCTGCCGCTGAATCGATCCCACCTCAACGACTTTCAGCCCGGCATGGGATTCCAGCAGCTTCAGGGCGTCCCCGCGGCTGACACTGTGGTGCTGGGAAACGTCGCCCATCAGGACGACCCGAGCATTTTGCTCCTCGGCAACCGTGAACAGCTTGCGGAGATCCTTGGTCCCAAGCAGGCCCGCCTCATCGACCCAAATGACCTGACCCTTCACCTTCTCTTGCGACTTCTCGTTCGCAAGTAGCCGGGCGACAGTATCGGCATCTTGAAACCCGTCGCGCCGAAGCACACCGCGGGAAGCTTCGGAGGTAGGTGCGAAGACATGGACCTCCCTCCCGCCATTCTCGATCGCTCGCGCTGCTTCGCGGAGCAGAGTTGTCTTGCCAGTCCCCGCCTTCCCGCGGATGAGCATGACCCGGTCAGATGAGGAAAGGACATGCCGCACCGCGGCTTGCTGGCCCTGGTTCAACCGCGAGGAGTTGAAGCTCTCGCCGCCGTCGGCGGCCAGGGGCTCGCACCGGCCCCTTCCTCCCCTCGCGAACTTAAGGGCCGCCCTCTCCTCAGCCAAGACCTCCCGCGTCGTCACCAACTCCTGGTCATTTTGCCGGTAGCGGATGACCTCGCCCCTTCCCTCGAACTCCTTCCGCACATCTTCGACCTTGACCGAGCCATATCCGCGTTTCAGGGCCGCAGCCAATAGCCGCCGGCCAGCAACGACCGAGCTGCGCTCGAAAGAATGTTCCAGTGCGTGGTCCACCGCATCTTTTGCCTTGACTGGTGCTAGAGGCTCCCTGCGCCGGGCAAGCACATCGAGAACCTGTTCCTTATCGGGACCGGTGAGGCGGCCCCGCCATTCGGCCCGGAGTTCGTCCAGCGACTTCGGCTCCCCCTTTTTCTCTCGCGTCCGGGCCCCGAGCCGAGCTTTCTCCTCGGGATCCTCGATCCCGCTTTTTCGGGCCAGCTCCTCGATCAATGCGGTCCGCCGGGAGTATTTGGCGACCAGGTCCTCGCCGAGGCCGGCAATCTCCCAGCCGTTCTTGGTGCGCTCGACCCCGAGCCCAATATCCGCGATCGACTTACTCAGCCGCGCATGGAACGCTGCCTCGAAGTACGGAGCGTCCCGTTTTAGGTCACGGAACTGCCCCGCCTTCCATCGCTCTTCTTCTCCGTCGAACGTCGCGTTGAAGACAAAGCAGTGAGCGTGCAGGTGGGGATCAGGAATCCCGCCGACCGGCCGCGCAGTGAGGTGAGTAAACTCACTCCAGATCAGATTGCCTGTCACCCTTTCGCTGTTCTGGCCGCCGGTCCGCACTCTCGTCTTTGCATCCGCCTCAAGCTCCGCCATCGTCTCCCGCACCGATTCCTGAAAGGCCCGGAGCAGCCGCTCGTCTTTGGTCAGCCCGTAAAGGAGCGACAGGGTCTTCGGAGCATGGAAGTTGAAGTCGTACCCGACCGTGCGATTATCGCGCGTCCGTTGCGTGAGCGTCTCGCCGGTCCTCGGGTCAAGGTTGTCGCAGAGTGATGAGAACGACTCCCGCGAGACCTCGCCGACCAGGCCGAGCCGTTCTGCCCCTTTTCCGAACCAGCGACCGGGTATTGAGTCTCGGGTGTAGTAGTCCTCGCGAGCGAGGCCATCGTCGAAATACGACCTGGCGCCTTCGGCACTTCGTTGCTGGTTGATGCGAAGCATTGCCAGATGCTACGCAAGAAAAAGTTCAAAGTCAGTTAGTAGATGTATCAGACGTCTTCCCTTAGCGGAGCTAACGTCTCTGTGCGGCGAGAAAGCCACAGGATGGAGGGCTCGATGAGCCTCCCTGTTGTCGCCCGAAAACCGTTGTCTGTCAAGCGATTTCAAGCACGTCCGCAGTTTCTGCGGTGGCCGGCGCAGCGCTAAAGAAGTCGCGTCGCACCAACCGCGGCGGAACTTTTGAAGACCGACGTTTGCATGCCGACATGACGGCCAGACAGCTTGCTGGCCTGCAAGCATGATGGCTGACCGGCCGGCCGGCAAGCTGGCAGACATGTAAGCAGGCTGGCTTGCCTGCTTGTTGGATGGCTGGCAAGCCGACATGACGACCGGCTGACATGCTGGCTTGTCGTCTTGCTTGCTGGCCAGCCTGACAGATTGCTTGCATGCTTCGTCAGATTCTGGTATGTGTCAGAATGAAATGATTATCGTGGTCGCAAACTCCAAAGGCGGTGTCGGCAAATCGACGCTCGCGGTTCACCTGGCCGGATGGCTATCCGAGCAGGGGTTCCGCGTCACTCTCGCAGACTGCGACACCCAGCGATCCTCTTCCGAATGGATCCGGGAAGCTGCCCCGAAGGTGAAGGCTGTCCGGCTCGCCAACCCCGACGACATCTTGAACGGACTACCGGGACTGGCCGAGGAGGCAGACTTCGTTGTCGCCGACGGACCGGGCAGCAATACCGAGACCAGCCGGGCACTTTTGCTTCGAGCCGATTTCGCCATCGTACCGACAAAGGCCTCGATGCTGGAGGTAAGGGCACTCTCCCAGGCGACCGACGTTCTTCGGCAAGTCCACACAATCCGGGACGGGGTCCCGAGGGCCGTGATCGTCCTCAGCATGGTCGGGAAGAACTTCCGGCTGACCAAGGACATGAAGGACGCCGCGTCAGCGCTTGACCTACCGCTCGCGAGTACTCCGGTCACCCTCCGCCAGATCTACGCCGATGCCCCAGGACAAGGGACGCTCGTCTGGAGGATGGGCTCCAGGGCAGGGGAAGCCGCCCAGGAGATCGCGAAACTGTTCCGCGAACTTCTTCCGGAAGCTCATAAGCAGAAGCAGACATCCAAACCGCATCGACCGGCCAAGAAGAAGCCGGCAGGAGCAAGAAGGTAAATGGCCAAACGTCGTTCGCTCACCGCAGGCATCACCAAGCCCGATCCCAAGAAGGAGAGGGAGTTCGTCTACGGCAAGGACAAGGCCGAGAACAAGAACCGGAAGCCCAATGCCGAGCCGAACGTGCCGGTCAGTCAACAGCCAGAAGCCGCGAAGCCAAGGCCGAGCGGACGGGTGCCGGTGACCACCAGGCTCCGGGCCGACATCGGCACGGACCTCAAACGCGCTTCACTTGAACGTCAGCTTTCCGGGACCAGGCCCCACACCGTCCAGGAGATCATCGAGGCCGCCCTGGAACGCTGGCTGAAGGACAACGGCTACCTGAAGTAGTCGCGCAGGCCCGCCTTCCTGTCTTGAACAGCTCATTCCCTTTTCTGTTCCGCCGTCCCATCCGGCCTTTTGGTCCGGGCTAAACCGCTTAGCCGGCCGCGCAAGCTGCCAAGACCGCTTTCCGCTCCTGCGGAAGCCTTCGGCCTTTCGCTTGGCGCGGGGCCGGTTCCCTTCCGGCTATTGGCGGTTTGGGTTCTCTCCGGACAGGCCGTCATGGGGACGGCCGAAAACCAAGAAGGAGAAAATCCATGACCCAAAACTCAAAAGACAAAAACCAGTCCATCCGATGCGAGATCCTCGCGTTAGCCCACCATCGCAACGGCATCTGCGGAGTACCGTTCCACGTCGCCATCTTCCGCGAAGGGGACAGCAAGAGAATCGGCATCCTCTTTCCGGCCGAAGGACATTGTGCCGTCCTCGACTTAAATCTCCTCGGGGCCGGAGAAATCCGCTTCGGGTTCAATTCCTGGCGGGGCGACCAGTACGAGAGCCCACTCCGTCAAGCGATAGCGGCCGACGCCGCAGCTATGTAGGAGGGCGCCATGAACATTTTCCACGCCCCAAATCCACATTATGCGGCCCGCATCCTCAGGCACGAGCCAGTCGGCCGAGAGCCTTCACCAGTCCGATTCGCCAAGCTACCGAGGGCGCCACGGAACACGAGTCCGGTGCCGGAGTTGACCAGCCTTTACCACAACGACGAGCCAGGTCCTTACGGCGACCGTAGCTATCCGGGCAATTGCTCAGGTAACCTCATCCGGGACTTGCTCCGCTACTTTCAGCCTTCAAGCGTCTACGATCCGCTGACCGGGAGCGGCACCTGCCGAGACGTCTGCGATGACCTCGGCATCTTCTGCCGGGCATCCGACCTGCGCGAGGGAATCGACGCTTGTGCCCCGACTCCCTTCGCCGGCCAGTTCGAGTTTTGCTGGCTGCATCCGCCATACTGGCGGCAGAAGCTCTACACCGAGGATCCTCGCGACCTATCCCGCACGCCGACCTTTGAGGCGTTCCTCGATCGGTACGAGCGATTGCTTTCAAGCTGTGCCGCTTCTCTCGCTCCCGGCGGCAAGCTGGCCGTACTCATGGGTGATTACTTCGACCGCGAGGCGGGCTACATTCCGCTGGTCTACCACACCAAGCGGCTCGCCTTCGCCGCCGGCCTCCGGCAGCATTGCACCGACATCGTGCGGTTCTCGCACGGGGCAAGCAGCAGCCGGAAGGTCTACCGTAGCTCGTTCATTCCTGGTCTTCACGACGTGGTCGCCATCTTCGAGAAAGGACCAGCCTGACCGGCGTTAACCATCATTTGACATTCGCCCGGCAGTGGTGCTACTGTCGGGCGAAATGACGGGCAGGGACATGGAACCAATCGAAGCAAAGAAATTCTTCAAGATGACGCCGATCAAGAAGCGGATCCTGGAGGCGTCGGCCGCCATCTCCGCCGAGCGCACCAAACAGATCGACTACCTACACACCGTCCAGTGCCAGTGCGTGTTGCCCTACCACAATCCCGGTAGCGGCGTCCGTGTCTGGGACCGTAAGCAGGGCAACGCCACCCTCCGGATCGAAGCCGGATCGGCCCTGGACCCCGTCACCAAGGAATTCGTTCAACTCGGCCTACCGTACGGCGAGAAGCCAAGGCTCGTGTTGATCCATTTGGCCAGCGAGGCGATCCGCACCGAATCGCCGGTGATCGATGTCGAAGGGTCGATGACCTCATTTGCCAGGGCACTCGGCATGGAAACCAATGGCCAGCAACTGAAAGCACTGAAGGAGCAACTGTCTCGACTCGCGGCGTCGTCGGTCAAGATGGGGATGGTGAAGGAGGGGCGCGCTTACCAGATGAACACTCACATCATGTCCGATTTTGACCTCTGGTTTCCCGAAGAAGCGGAGCAACGGGTCCTATGGCCCTCGACCGTGCGACTGAGCTTAGAGTTCTTCCAAAGTCTGGAGCGTCACGCGGTCCCGCTTGACCACCGCGCTGTGCGCGCGATCGCACAATCATCCTTCTCCCTGGATCTCTATACCTGGCTTGCCCAGAGGCTGCACCGGATCCCGGTCGGCAAACCGCAATTCATCACCTGGGCCGCACTCTACGACCAGTTCGGAGTCGGATTCGAGCGGGTGAGGGACTTCCGCCGCATGTTCCTCCGGAAATTGATCCAAGTGCGGAGCGTCTATCCGGCCTCGCGGATGGAGTCGGACGAGAAGGGGCTAACCTTGTTCCACAGCCAGCCGCCGATCCCTTCGAAAAGCGTCATGATCGACGTGAATTGAGGCCCGTTCGACAAAAAGTCACGGTAAGTTGGTCGCGCCCCATGAGGTACTGTGGCATTCGAGCCACGGTAAGTTGGTCGCGACTTATCCCTCTATTTCCCGCCGGAAATCACGGTAACTTGGTCGCGCCCCGATCACCGAAACGCTAGTCACGGTAAGTTGGTCGCGCCCTGTGGCAGCGTGGCATTCCGGCCACGGTAACTTGGTCGCGCCGGTGGATAAGTCAGGGGGTAGCACGAGTTATCCACGGCAAGTTGGTCGCGGGGTCCACGGTAACTTGGTCGCGGCCCCCCACGGATTTCTGCGGGGTGTTTACGGTAACTTGGTCGCTCAAACCTATATATACCTATAGCTTTCTTCCGATAGTTGCCGCCGCGTTCCTGTGGATAACCATCCTTCAGGATGGAGAGGCATGGTTTTTGAAGGAAAGAAGGCTTGGCAGAAGAAGAGGGGGCGAGGGCGGAGCCCTGACACCCACGCTCTTCGAATTTTAAGGGCATTTTTGAGAGGTTCTGTCGATTCGGGATAGTGGGATAGCCCCACGGTGCGATGCACCGCGTTCCTGTCTTTAGAATCGGTTCCTTAAAAAACTGCCTTTAGGACGGCAGGCCGCGAATCAACTCAACCTGAACACCCAGATCGAGCTTGAGCCATTTCTGGTCGGCGGTCAGGACCAGTGCGTCGAGACTGCGTCCGAGGGCGAGGCAGGCCCGATCGGCAAACGACAAACCGAATTGCCGGGTAGGGGCAGCCATCTCCGCGGCGAGGGCGGCGTGGACAGGGTCGAACGGGATGATCGGCCCGATGAATTCCAGAACATAGTCCTGTGCCTTGCCCAGCGGAACACCCTTGGCGACCAGCTTCTGAAGTATCTCGGACAAGTTGACGGCAGAAAGAAATGCCTGACGTGTAACCGGCTTTACCCGGTCCTCTCCAGGCTCGCGGTTCGCCATTGCCAAGAATGCGGAACTGTCCAGGACAACCTTACTCACCAGCTTCCTTCGCGGCC
>DATANR010000058.1:0-45877 GCA_036266155.1 Gemmataceae bacterium
TCGGCCTGATGCAAGATCTCCCGCAGACGAGGATCGAAACGCCCATCCATGGCCGCTCCTTCCGTGGAGAAAACATCGATGGAAGCGATTGTGGCCGACGGACTTCTGCGCCGTCAAGACGACATACAGTAGAACTACACAAGTCGTTGGAAAAGCGGTGCCTTGGAAACTGTGGTCGTCACGCCACACAATCACCTCATGAGCCAGAACACCAACACTCTGTTGACGCAGGCCGCGGAGTTGCGGGCTGTCGGGCATACCTGGGACGCCATCGCGCGGCGAGTCAATCGCAAGGCACGCACCGTGCAAAAGTGGCCGACGCGGTTCCGCTGCCAATGGGCCGAGATCTATCGCGACGTCCAGCTCCGGCACTTCGAGGAGACCAGCAACGAAGCCCGCGCTCATCTGCGGGCGCTGATGCGCGACGACGACAAGCGCGTCAAGCACAAGGCCGTCGAGTTGTGGACCAAGTGCGCGGCCGCGGCTTATGGCCAGGACGGCGCGTTTGTTCCGCGGGCGCCGCCGCGGAACATCGACGGCGTCACCGCCGACGACCTGTTCCAAATGCAGAACGAAGGCATGCGGCGCGTCGAAGAGCTGAAGCAGCGCATTGTCAACGAACGCGTGCAACTTGGCTTGCCGCCGCTGACCGAACTGCAACTTTGTCACGAATGGGTCTTCCGCGATGCCGAGGATTCGGTCGGCCGCAGGATTCCGCGCACCGACGAGGAGAAGGTCTTATGGCCAATCGGGCACGGCAGCGACGTTGAGGATAAACCGCGGCCGTCGTCGTTCGCCGCGGCGAATTTGGCGCCAGTGGTGGCGATGGGGGTATTGGTGTTGGGCGTGTGGTTGGCGCTGCGCGCTACGCCGCAAGCGGCGGTGGTGGCGGCGGACTGGTCGAAGGGTGAGCGGCGTGTTATGGTGGCTGTACCCCCGCCTGATGACACGTTCCAACGTTGCCGAGGTCCGGACTTGAACGTCAATCGCTATCTCGGCGCCATGACGCTCGCGAGCATCTTGACTGCGCCGGCCATGGCCGAGTCGGGCGACGAACTCTTCGAAAAGAAGATCCGGCCGGTGCTGGTGGAGCAGTGCCTTGAATGCCACGGCTCCGACGCGAAGAAGATCAAGGGCAAGCTGCGGCTCACATCGCGGGCCGAGCTGCTCAAGGGCGGCGAGAGCGGACCGGCCGTCGTGCCGGGCGACGTCGACAAGAGCCGCATCATCAAGGCGGTGCGCTACACGGACGACGATCTCAAGATGCCGCCGAAGGGCCGTCTCAAAGACACGCAGATCGCCGATCTCGAAGCGTGGGTGAAGAGCGGGGCCAAATGGCCAGACGACACGAGTGCGACGACCACGAGGCCGGTTGACGGTCAACTCTTTACGGACGAGCAAAAGCGCTTCTGGGCCTTTCAACCGATGAAGGACCCGGCGATCCCGGCGGTGCGCGATGCCGGCTGGGTGCGCTCACCGATCGATGCGTTCGTGTTGTCGCTCCTTGAATCGCGTAACCTGCGGCCGTCAAAACCGGCCGATAAATACACGTTGCTTCGCCGCGTGACGTTTGACCTCATCGGCCTGCCGCCGACACCGGTGGAGATCGGGGTATTTCTCAAAGACGACGCACCTGATGCGCTTGAGAAGGTTGTCGATCGTCTGCTGCGCTCGCCCGCCTATGGCGAGCGCTGGGGTCGGCATTGGCTTGACATCGCGCGCTACGCCGACTCGAACGGGCTCGACGAGAACACGGCGTTCGGCAACGCATGGCGTTACCGCGACTACGTCATCAAGAGCTTTAACCAGGACAAGCCGTACGACGAGTTCCTCCGCGAGCAGATTGCCGGCGACCTGTTGCCGGACGCGGGCGACAATCCGGATCGGCTCACGGGCACGGGCTTCCTGGTGCTGGGGCCAAAGCTGCTCGCGGAGCCGGACAAGCAGAAGATGAAGATGGACATTGCCGACGAGCAGCTCGACACGCTTGGCAAGGCGGTGCTCGGGTTGACGCTCGGTTGCGCTCGCTGCCACGATCACAAGTTCGATCCGATCCCGCAGCGCGATTACTACAGCTTGCTGTCGATCTTCACCAGCACGCGAACGATGAAGAACCTGGCCACGGTCGCGCAGGCTTTCGAGCGGCCGCTGCCGACGGGCGAGAGGTCCGAGGATGCTGCCGCCCGTTCGAAGAAGATCGACGAAAAGCAGGCGGCCATCAAGCAAATCACCGAGGAATTGCGAGCGAGGGTGCTGGCCGACGCGCGAGACAATATCGCGGCTTACTTACTAGCGACCGCCGACGCGAAGGGTCGCGACGGCGTGGCACGCATGGCATCGGGCAAGGTGTCGGGCGCGATCGTGCAGGAGGCCGAAAACTACAAGAAGGGCACCGCCGACAAGTCGAACACGGGCTACGGCGAGGGCATCGGCATCATCCTGAGCTACGATCTGACACACACGCGGGCCGAGTACACGGTCACGGTTCCGACGACGGACGATTACGAGTTGGAGCTACGCTACGCGGCCCTGGAGAGCCGGCCGGTACGCGTGTCCGTGGATGGCAAAGTGGTCTTGCCCGACGCGGCCAAGGGCACGACCGGCGGCTGGAACCCCGAACATCAAGCATGGCGGCCCGAGGGTCGCATTCGTTTGCAAGAAGGCAAGAACACGCTGGCGATCGAAGCGCATGTACATTTGCCGCATATCGACAAACTGGCGGTGTTGCCGCTGGAGCCCGCGCGGGCGGTCGCGAATGGCCGACCGAGCGCCGGCACGATTGCTGAAGTGGCACGACAACGGAAACTGATCCTCGAGGTCGTCACCGGCTGGGCGGACTACGTGCGGCAGACCAAGGGCCCGCTGTTCGAGCCGTGGAAAGCGGTCGCCAATCTGCCGGACGCCGGGTTCGAGAAGGCGGCCGGGCCGATCTTGGCGAAGTTCAACGGTGTCGTCGGCCTTGAAGGACCAACGCCAAAGACACTGGGCGAACTGGCAGAGCGCTATGCGAAGGTGTTGCGAGAATCGAAATTGCTCACCGAACCAGCCGGGCCATTCGCACTCAAGACACCGTTGCCGCAGAATCCCGAGCTGTTCTACCCGATGGAGGTCGCCCGACTCTCGCAAGCGAACGCGGACTTGGAGGCGATCCGCAAGACAGCCCCTCCGGTAGTTTCGGTCTTGTCGGTCGAGGAAGCAGCCAGGTACCCGGAGGTGAAAGCCGACGGCCGGCCGCGCAATCTGTTCGTGCAAGTCCGCGGCAGCTACCTGACGCCCGGCGAAGAGGCGCCGCCGATCTTCCCACGCATCCTGGCGGGCGAGAAGCAAACCGCGTTCGCGAGCATCGAGGGCGATGCCCCGACAGTGGAGGCGAACCAGACACGCTACGGTCATGTGCGCAACACGAGCGGCCGACTTGAATTGGCGAACTGGATCACGGACCCGACGCATCCGCTCACCGCTCGCGTGCTGGTGAACCGCGTCTGGCAGCACCACTTCGGTGACGGCCTCGTTCGCAGTGCGGACAACTTTGGCAAACTTGGCGAACGGCCAACGCACCCGGAGTTGCTTGATTGGCTCGCTCTGCGGTTCATCGAGGGCGGCTGGTCGATCAAGAAACTGCACAAGATGATTCTGTTGTCCAACGTCTATCAACAGGGAACGGGCGACAGAGATCAGGATCCCGAGAATCGCTTGTTCGGTCGATTCAATCGTATGCGACTGGAGGCCGAGCCAATTCGGGATGCGTTGCTCGCGGTGGCGGGGAATCTCGATCCACGGATGGGCGGCACACTGTTGAACAACGGCAACTTCACGTATGTGAACAACGAGAACTCGACCAACACCGCACGCTACGACAACCATCGAAGAAGCGTCTACTTGCCAGTCATTCGCAACACGGTGTTCGACTTCTTCCAGGTGTTCGACTTCGCCGAGCCGCACGTAACGAACGGCAAGCGGGCCAGCACGGTCGTTGCACCGCAGGCGCTGTACATGATGAACAGCCCGTTCGTCAAAGAGCAGGCAAAAGTGTTCGCCGATAAGTTGCTGATGGAACCGGGCGACGATGCGGCCCGCATTCGACTCGCGTATCTGAAGGCGTATGGCCGGCCGGCCCGCGGCGACGAAGTCTGGGAGGCGATTGTCTATCTGGGTCATTATGAAGCGGCGCTGGCGGCAAGCGAGAAGGACGTATCGAAGAGAAGGCCGCGGGCGTGGCAATCGTTCTGCCAGGTGCTGTTCGCGGGAAATGAGTTCGTCTATGTGGATTGATGTGACATGAGAGGTTGCTTCCGTTTTACCCCGACCTGCACACGGCGCGACATGCTCCGGCTGTCCGCGAACGGCTTCGGGCTGCTGGCACTCGCGGACCTGCTCGGCTCGTGTGCCAGCGCCGCCGACACCGCAATTGATGCGAAGAACCCGCTTGTCGTCCGGCCGCCGCACTTCGAGCCCAAGGCCAAACGCATCGTCTTCCTCTTCATGCACGGCGGACCGAGTCAGGTAGATACCTTTGATCCGAAGCCGGAACTCAAGAAGCATGATGGCAAGCCGTACCCCGGCCAGAAGCCACGCGTGCAATTCGCGCAGACGGGCAACCTGCTCGCGTCGCCCTGGGAGTTCAAGCCGGGTGGCAAATCGGGATTGCCGGTCAGCGATTTGTTTCCGCATGTCCGCAACCACGCGGATGACTTGTGCGTGATCCGGTCGATCCACGCGGACAACTCGGCCCACGGCGGCGCGCTATTGCAATTGCACACCGGCAGCGACACATTCGTGCGTCCGTCGATCGGGTCGTGGTTGACCTACGGGCTCGGCAGCGAAGATCAAAACCTGCCCGGCTTCATCACGATCTGCCCGACGCTCGGCCACGGTGGCGTGCAGAACTGGTCGAGCGCGTTCCTGCCGGCCGCGTTCCAGGGCACGCCGATCGGCCACGCCGGCATCAAGTGCGTCGATGCGAAGCTGAACAACATCTCCAACACGGATGTTGCGGGCGATCTCCAGCGGATGCAACTCAACTTCTTGAAGCAGGTCAATCAGAAGCATCTTGATAGGGGCGGGCCCGACGCGGCGCTTGAGGGCCGCATCAATTCATTCGAGCTGGCCTATCGCATGCAAAGCGAGGCGCCGGCTCTGATGGATATCGCGAAGGAATCGAAAGACACGCTCGCGATGTACGGCATCGGCGAAGATCGCACCGACAACTTCGGCCGGCAATGCTTGCTCGCGCGGCGATTCGCGGAGAAAGGCGTCCGCTTCATTCAATGCACGCACAGCTACAAGTGGGACCAGCACGACGATCTGAAGAAGAGCCACGCGCGGAATGCGCTGGAGGTCGACAAGCCGATCGCGGCGCTGCTCACGGATTTGAAGGCACGCGGGCTGCTCGAAGACACGCTGGTCTGGTGGGGCGGGGAGTTCGGCCGCACGCCGACGGCTCAGGGAAACCGCGATGGCCGCGATCACAACCCGCACGCCTTCAGCATGTGGCTCGCGGGCGGCGGCGTGAAGGCCGGCACTGCGGTCGGTGCGACGGATGACTTCGGATACTACGCGGTTGAGAACAAGGTCCACATGCACGACCTGCACGCGACGATCCTGCATTTGCTCGGCCTGGACCACGAGAAGCTCACATTCCGTCACGCCGGGCGTGACTTCCGACTAACGGACGTCAGTGGCCGGGTCGTGAAAGAAGTGATCGGCTAGAGCCGCACGCTACGGCAAATCATTGACTCCGCCACGTCACCGGGCCAAGATGAGGACACACGCCAACCAAGATTGTCATCATGCTGCACCCCTACGAGCGTCGAACCTTGACTCGCCGCGGATTCATCGGCGGACTCGCGGCAGGCCTGGCGGTATCTGGGATTCCGCTTGCGTACCTGGCGCGCAAGGCTTTCCGCGATTCGCCGTGGCTGGCCGAGGCGGTCGTTGCTTCCAGCGCTACGCCGTCAGCGGCGGAGCGGATGCCAGGTCCGCATCGCGGGCGCGTGGTCGAGGTTCACGATCCTGCGGCGGTCAACGTCGACCATGAGATTGACCGGCCGACGGTGCGTGCGATGATGGACCGCGGCATGTGCGAATTCACAGGAGCGGATCATCCTGTCGAAGCGTGGCGCTCGCTGTTCACGCCGGGGGAAGTGATTGGGATCAAAGTGAATCCGGTTGGCAAGGGCGACAAGAGTCGGCCCCATGCGATCGGCGCGATCTCAAACCCAGAGGTCGTACTAGAGATCGTTCGCAATTTGAAGGCGATCGGAATTCGGCCACAGGACATCGTCGTCTATGAGCGTTATGCGAGCGAATTCGTTGATGCCGGCTACGAGAAGTTGATGGGCGTCCGCGAGATGGACGACGTCCGCTGGATGGCCGCCAGCAGCGGATACAGCCCGATGCAGCTGGCTATTTCTGGCGTCGACAACCGCGATGATCATTCGCCGGAATTGTTGAAGCACGTCGCCGGATACGATCCTGATGCGTTTGTTCACATGGGCTTCGCGGCCCCCGAGCATTCACAGAATGACGATCGGCGATTCCGCTCGCACCTGACGACGATCGTGACACGCATGGTCGACAAGATCATCACGATCCCGGTGCTCAAGGACCATCGGTCGGCGGGCGTGACTCTGTCGTTAAAGAATCTGTCGCACGGGCACAACAACAACGTGGCGCGCAGCCATATCTCGGGCATCGCTCACGGCTATCCCAATTCACCGGGCAACGGGCAGGATGGGCCGAACCAGTGCAATGTCTTCATCCCGACGGCCGTCAACCAGCCGCTCCTGCGGCAGAAATCCACGTTGCATATTCTTGATGGCTTGATCGCGGTTTATGAGGGTGGCCCCGGTGCCTGGAACAAGTCGTGGGGAACTTGGCGGGCCAATCGACTGTTCTTTGCAAGCGACCCAGTAGCGCTCGATCACATCGGGTGGGACATCATCGATTCGAAGCGCGTGTCGCTTGGATTGCCGCGTGTCGGCGAGATTGGCCGGCGCGATTTCACACCGCAACGGCAAGCCCACATGATCGCATCGGCGATGCATCCGGCAGGTACGGCCGACGCCCTTGCACGAATCGCGGCCGCCGAGTTCGTGCGCGGGGCGGGCGATACCGAAGTGTTCGATCGCCGCACACCGGAGCACGTCGTCCTGGCCGGCCTGATCGGATTAGGCGAATTCGACCTAAACAAGATCACGCACAAGCGTGTCATGATGGCGAGCGGAGGTGCGTAAGCACCCCGATAATGCCTGAGTCGGTGTGCTTACGCACGTCCGCTCGCCAGAGAATCCAATGTCCGAGCGCGAGTTCGCGATCGAAGTCGTCCGTCGCCTGCGTCAGTCGGGCTACGAGGCTCTATGGGCCGGCGGGTGCGTGCGCGACGAGTTGTTGGGCTTGCAGCCTGCGGACTATGACGTTGCCACCTCCGCTCGTCCGGAGCAAGTGACCGCGATCTTCCGCAAGACGGTCGAAGTTGGGGCGAGCTTCGGCGTCGTCGAAGTGATCGGCCCCCGTCGGCCGGATCAATCGTTTCCCAAAGTGCAGGTCGCCACGTTTCGCTCCGATGGTGCGTATCTCGATGGCCGCCGGCCGGAGTCGGTCACGTTCTCCTCCGCTGAGGAAGACGCACAACGTCGCGACTTCACGATCAACGGCATGTTCTTCGATCCGCTTGAAAGCCGCGTGATCGACTATGTTGGCGGCCAGGCCGACCTGAAGGCCGGCGTCTTGCGAGCAATTGGCGATGCACACGCACGTTTTCGTGAGGACAAACTGCGACTCATGCGTGCGATCCGGATGGCGGCCCGGTTCGACTTCCCGATTGAGGAAAAGACCGCGGCCGCCATTCGCGAGATGGCGCCGAAGATCAAGGTTGTCAGTGCTGAGCGCATCGCGGAAGAACTGCGCAAGATGTTGATTCATCGGAATCGCGCCTGGGCGATCCGGCAGATGGACGCGGTCGGCCTCCTGCGCCACATTCTCCCCGAGATCGACGCCGAATTGAAGGGTGCGACGCCCGACCGGTGGGCGCAGGCCCTCAAGGTCGTCGAGGTTCTCGAAGGGCCGCGTTGGCCGGCGCCCGAGCCGGTATCGTTCCCACTCACGTTTGCGGCGCTCATGCACAACATGCAGCAGCAGCGACTTGTCGGCGGCGCGTGCCGGCGTCTCAAGCTCGCCAACGTCGAATCAGAGCGCATCGCGTGGTTGGTCGACAAGCATCAATTCCTCTGCGATGCCGTATCGACTAAGGCAAGCAAACTGAAACCGATCCTGGTGCATCCAGGAATCGGTGAACTGCTCGCGCTTCATCGAGCATTGGCGGTTGCCGGCAATCGTTCGACCGAACATGTCGAATACTGCGAGCGGATTTTACACGATACCCCGGCGCGCGAGTTGAATCCGCCGCCACTCCTAACGGGCGACGACTTGCTCACGCTTGGTTGGAAACAGGGGCCGCTCTTCAAGAAAGTGCTCGACGCCGTCCGCGAAGCGCAACTCGATGGGCTCGTCAACAGCCGCGACGATGCGATCCGATTGGCGGATGCGAAGAGAATTGGACAGGATTAACGGGATCAACACGATAGATCAAAGACAGTCTTTCCCGTCAAAATGTCCTTTGGAGCCATTTCATGTTTGATTTGCCAGCGGTTCAGGCAGCGATCCGGGCCCAGGGCTTCGACGGCTGGCTGCTGTACGACTTTCGCGGCTCCAACATCCTCGCCCAGCGCGTCGTCGGCCTTGACGAGAAGAAACTGTCACGGCGGTGGTTCTACTTTGTGCCAGCGAATGGTGAGCCACGGAAGCTCGTGCATGCCATTGAGCCCGCGTCGCTCGACAGCTTGCCGGGCAAGTACAAGACCGTCTATCGCCGCTGGCAAGAGTTGGAGGCCGGCGTCGGCGCCCTACTGGCAGGAACTAAGCGCGTGGCGATGGAATACTCGCCGCGCAATGGCAATCCATACATTGGCAAGATCGATGCGGGCACGATCGAGGTTGTCCGTTCGTTTGGTGTCGACGTGCAGTCGTCCGGCGACCTCGTGCAGCAGTTCGAAGCAACCTGGGACGACGAACAAGAGGCCATGCACTTCGCGGCCGCCAAAGTAACCGACGCGGCCTACGGCGTCGCTTGGGCGTTCATCGCGGAGAAAGTGAAGGCTGGCGGCACCAATGAACTCGAAGTGCAAAAGCGGATCATGGACCACTTCTCCGAGCATGGCTGCACGACCTACAGCCCGCCAATCGTCGGTGTCGGTCCGCACAGTGGAGACCCGCACTTCGAACCACGCGCGGAGATCAATTCGACGATCCGCCCCGGCGACTTCGTGCTGATCGATCTTTGGGCGAAGCTCGACAAGCCGCGGGCGGTATACAGCGACTTGACTCGCGTCGGCTACGTCGGAATGGACGTGCCGGAGAAGTACGTCAAAGTCTTCAACATCGTCGCCGCCGCCCGCGATGCCGGGATCGAATGTGTCAAGCGGGCGTTTACCGCCAAGCGGCCCACCAGCGGCGCGGAGGTCGACGATGCGACCCGTGCGGTCATCGAGAAGGCGGGCTACGGCGACCAGTTCACACACCGGACCGGCCACAACATTGGCCAGGAAGTCCACGGCAACGGCGCCCACATCGACGGCCTCGAAACCCGCGACGACCGGCGACTGATGCCGCGCACGTGCTTTTCGATCGAGCCAGGAATCTACCTTCCCGAGTTCGGCGTGCGCAGCGAGATCGACATCTATATCGACGGTGCCGGCACGGTGCATGTGACCGGCGGGGAGCTACAGACGGAGATTGTGCGGATTGTTTGAGAGATGGGACGAGCGCGAATGTCAGCTACGAAGAATCGCGCTCTTGTTCCTAATCCGAATTCCAATCCTAATCCGAATCATCTTCTTACTCCTACTCCGACTCTTGCGCATACTCCTCTTCTGTATCTCTTCCCAATTCGCCTAAACTAATACAGTCCATTGATTCAGGCTTCGAGTATTTCGGAATGCCCTTCTCAGCCGCACTGACCACTGACTTTCCGACCACTCAGGCTGCGGAGGAGCTGGCGGCCACGGCACGTACCCAGCTCGGGCGCGATCCGCTGGTGGCCATCGCCTTCTATTCGCCGCACCATGCCGCCAATGCAGCAGAGTTGGCTTATGTGCTCGCTGAACAGACGGGGGCTCGCGCTTTGCTTGGCGTGCTCGGCGAATCGGTGGTCGGCGGATCGCGTGAAGTCGAAGACGAGCCGGCCATTGCTCTCTGGTTGGCTGCATGGGATGACGCGGTGACGGTCGACGCGTTCCATCTGGATATGGCTGAGACGCCAGACGGCCCTTCGCTGTTCGGTTGGCCCGATGCCGTGCTAGAGGCTGATCCGACGAAGTCGCTGCTCATCGCATTTGGCGACCCGCATACGTTCCCGGCTGCCGAGGTGTTCTTGCCGCGCGTGAACGAGGATTACCCGGGGCTTACCGTCGCCGGCGGAATGGCCAGCAGCCCGATGGGACCGGGGACGCCATCGATTTTCCTGAACGGCGAGGTCAAGGAGCAAGGCGCGGTTGGCCTGCTCATTCAGAGAGCAAAATTCCGTACGGTCGTCTCGCAGGGCTGTCGACCCGTCGGCCGGCCATTGGTGATCACGAACGGCGAAGACAACGTCATCGCCGAGGTCGGTGGACAGACCCCGCTCGAGTATCTGCGCGGCTTGCTCATGGAGGTATCGGCGTCGGAACGCAACTTGATGCAACGCGGGCTGCTCATCGGCATCGCGATGTCGGAGTATCACGATGAGTTCCGCCGTGGCGACTTTGTGGTTCGCAACCTGGTTGGCCTCGACCCGCGGACCGGCGCTCTCGCACTGACCGATCGGATACGTCGCGGACAAACAGTGCAGTTTCACGTGCGCGACGCGGCATCGGCGGATGCCGACCTGCGGGATCGGCTGAAAAGCGCTACAGCCGGTCAACCGCGCGCAGGCGGTGGGCTTGTCTTCACTTGCAATGGGCGCGGGACACGACTTTTCAACACGCCCGATCACGATGCAAAAGCAATCCAAGCGGCCGCAGGCCCAATCCCGCTCGCGGGTTTCTTTGCCGCCGGCGAACTAGGCCCGGTCGGCAACACGAACTTCATCCACGGCTTCACGGCGAGCACGGTGCTATTCGAATAAACAAGTCTCGTATCGTCAGTGTTTGTATCCACTCATCTCGTCGCTCCCGGCCACTTGACCAACTCTTCTCGCGTGATTCTGCACCCGTTGTAGGCCGCATTCAATCGCCTTGACCCAAACCTCTCGTCGTCTCCAATGTCAGGGCTCCAATCCGTCAATCGGTCATTTCGGTCGAAAATGTAGACTGGCGGACCAGTCGGGATTCGCGGGAGACCTTGATAGGGGCCGAAAACCGCGACGTACTCCTGCCCGTCCAAGGAGTACACGTAGATTTCGTCAGGCTCGGCCTTATAGGCGAGATGATCGGCCAACATGTCGCCTGCGGGCTCGACCGAATGGCACCAGTGCGCCTTCCAAAATACCCCACGCGCCGAACAGGACGAGGAGAATCGCCGTCATTCTCCCGATTTTTGCAATGGTTCGCCGCGACATGACGATCTCCCGTCTAGAAAATCGTACGCGCCTTGTGCACTGCCCGTTCCCAATTGTAAACTACTCTTGTCCCACCTACCCCCATCCCTCTCCGGGATCGCGTCGCATGTTGCCAATTTCTCGTCGTCAGATGCTCTCACGCATAGGCACCGGGCTCGGTACGCTCGGTCTGGCTTCCCTGTTGAACCAGCACGGCCTGCTCGCCGGCACCGGCAATCCGCTGGCGCCGAAGCCGAGCCATTTCAAGCCGCGGGCGAAGCACATCATTCACCTGTTCATGAATGGTGGGCCGTCGCAGGTAGATACGTTCGACCCGAAGCCGATGCTCGCCAAGTACAACGGCCAGAAAGCCCCGGCCGACATCAAGACCGAACGCCGCACCGGCAACCTGATGCAGTCGCCGTTCGCGTTCAAGAAGTATGGCAAGGCCGGTCTTGACGTCTCCGAGTTGTACCCGATGGTCGGCGGCATGGCCGACGAATTGTGCGTCATTCGTTCGATGCACACGAATGTACCGAACCACGAGCCGTCGCTGTTGATGATGACCTGCGGCGACATGCAGCCGGTCCGGCCGTCGATGGGCTCATGGCTGCTGTACGGCCTCGGCTGCGAGAACCAGAACCTGCCCGGCTTCGTCGTGATGTGCCCCGGCAAGCCGGTGGTCGGCCCGCAACTGTGGAGCAACAGCTTCCTCCCCGGCATCTATCAGGGGACGCACATCAACAACTCGAAGATGGACCCGAAGTCCGTCATCGCCCACCTGACCAATCCGAATCTATCGCGCGAGGCCCAGCGTGAGCAACTCGACTTGTTGAAGGCGATGAACGAAGCGCACCTCGCCAAGCGGCCCGGCGACGCGGCCCTGGAGACGCGCATTCAGTCAATGGAGATGGCCTTCCGGATGCAGTTCGAAGGACAGGATGTCTTCGACATGACCAAGGAAACGCAGGCAACGCGTGACCTGTATGGCAAGGGCCAGTTCGCGGAGGCGTGCCTAGCGGCGCGGCGACTGGTCGAGCGCGGCACGCGCATGGTGCAGATCTTTACAGGCAACGGCCAACCATGGGACGATCACGGCGACATCAAGGACCATGCCGCCAAGGCGAAGCAGACCGACCAGCCAATCGCGGCCCTGATCAAGGACCTGAAGGCCCGCGGCTTGCTTGACGAGACGCTGATCCTCTGGGGCGGTGAATTCGGCCGCACGCCGACGAGCGAAGGGGCCAAGGGCCGCGACCACAACAACCACGGCTTCACGGTCTGGCTCGCCGGCGGCGGCATCAAGGGCGGCATGGCCTACGGCCAGAGCGACGACGTCGGCTTCGCGGCCGTCGAGAACAAGATGCACGTCCATGACCTGCACGCGACGATGCTGCACCTGATGGGCATCGACCACGAGAAGCTGACGTACCGCTACAGCGGCCGCGACTTCCGGCTGACGGATGTGGAGGGGAAGGTGAATCGGGAGATCATGACGTAGCGTACCAACGAGTGTAGCGGTCACAAAAGGGCGACTTCAGCGATTCGGGGCACGAACAAATGACGCGTTCCGAATTTGTTCAGTTATGCAAAGCTGAAAAGGAATCACTGATTGCCCAATACATGGGACCGGGATCGACAACAGCCGTGGCTGCGAAAATTGCAGTTCTTCGACCCACTCCGGAGCAGCTTCCCCTGGTACGTGAGATAATTGACGGTGTATTGACAGACGTTTTCTACACTTTGCTCTTGGCTCTTGATGGATGCGCCTCGCTCGGCGGAAGACAAATCAATTACCGACTTATGGATGAAGAAGGTAATCTCCTCACAGGATCCGGCGAAATCGAGCCCGCAGCTTTCGACGCGTTTCAGTAAGTGAAAGCGCCCAGGTCGTCACGGCATCAAGTCCGCGACCGCCACCACGGCCCCCGGAGCTGCGAGCGGCGAAGCACTCTGCCCGATCGCCAGCGTCGTCACTGTGGCGTACCCATATCCAAACCTCTGCCCCGCATCCACCACAGGATCACGCATCACCACCAGTTGCCGATGGACCAAATCCACGACCCAATAGTCCGCGATCGCGGCGGCGGCATTGAGGCTTGACTTGTCGCCGGTGTCGTAGGGCAGCGACGAGTCGCTCACTTCGACCACGAGCACTGCGGATTTCGGATGATTGCGGGCATAATCCCGGATCGAACCGGACACCACGGCGATATCCGGCACAGGGTCACTCATTTGATTGAGAGGCAACGGCTTCTCGGCCCGGACCACGTAGCCGGTGGCAAAAATCGTTCGGAGGATTTCTTCCACGAGCCCTTCGGCCGTCGCGTGCGGAGGATTGGCGAGAGGCATTTCAAGGATCTCTCCGTCAATCAGCATGACGTGTCGTTGATCGAACTCTCCTCGATCGCCCATCTCGTAAAATTCGGCAACATTGCACCGCAAGGACTGGGGGTTACGAACGCTGAATGGCGTCGAGACCGGGTAGATCGGCGGCGGTAGAATGGCGGTCGACATGGAAGCACCTCGGGGATGATTTTACCAAATCATCGCATCTCACAGCAACCGTATCCTCGTCACCGCAATCCGCCCGCTGAAGCAGACCTCCACATCCGCGCCGGGCTTGCGTTGCCGGCCGTGATAGTCGCCGTCGTAGTAGTGCGTTCCTTCCTCGTGCCGATAGCTCAACGGCAATGGGTGCGGATCGAGGGGGCATTCCACCACGTCCGGATCGGGGTCGGTCGGCATCAGGTGCGGCATGTTCACGCTCCAGAACGCGCCCGCTTCGATCGGCCGGTGCATCAGATTAGCCAGGACCATGGCCGTCCAGCGTGAGACGCGCTCCCAGTCGTATTCGAGGTGCTTCTTCTTGTAATGCGAGAACGCGATGCCGGGCCAGCCGTGCAGGACTGCCTCACGGACGGCGGCGACGGTGCCGGAATAATAGACATCCGCTCCAAGGTTGCCGCCATGGTTGATACCAGAGAGAACCCACGTCGCATCCGGCACGATCCGAAGCAAACCGAGCCGCGTGCAATCCGCCGGCGTGCCGTGGATGGCGAAGCGATCCACACCACGGTCTTCTACGCGGACGGTGGCATTGACCGTATGACTACATCCCGATTGCGGTCCGGCGGGCGCCACTAATACCGGGTGGCCGAATTGTTGTGCGGCGGCGAGCAGTGCTTGCAATCCGTCGGCGTCGATGCCGTCGTCGTTCGTGAGAAGCAGCTTCATTCAGATATTTTAGTCGACCATTCGAACGGTCGGCGCCAGCGTCACCACTCCCCGGGCCGTCTTGGCCGCAAGGCTTCGAGCACCGGTTCTTCGACGAGTGGCGGGAACGGCCGGCCGACACGTGCATAGCCGGACCGAGCGCTCTTGAGCGACCGAGCCGGAATCTGCGCCTCGACCGCGGCGAGCAAGTTGTTCAACCCCGCGACGAAGGAATGCACACGAATTCGATCGCCGTCTTCGCTTTCAAACTCGAACCAGGCATTGACCAAACTAAAGGACATGGACTGCAGGTCGGTCCAGGCGATCGTTCGACTGCCGCGCCACGGCGATCGGCATTCCAAACCATTCGCGGTCACGAGCAGATAATAACGTCCGGCTTCCCAAACGAACGGCAAGGTCACAAGCGCGAAAACGAGGTAGATGCACACAAAATAGGGAATTTCACTCTTCTGCGGCGGATACAAGAACAACAGCGCAGTCAATCCCATGGGCAGGCCCAGTGCGGCAAGCAATGTCACCCAACGGAAAAGTGAATTGTGACGAAACAGCAAGTCACCGCGGCCCGGCAGCGGTCGTGGGCGACCTTGGCGGGCCAATGCGGCGACAAGCAGCGCGAGCGCCATGAGGCACCCGGTCATCAGCACGAACACTAGCGGTGAGACCGGCCGATACATGGTGGTCAAACTACGGAAACGACTTCCTTAGACTGGCCATTCAGTTTTCTCTTCGCCAACCAGCCGCGTAAGCCCGTTACGAGCACGGGACTCACCGACAGAAAGACCACGAGCAGAATCACTTTCTCGACATGCTTGGCTGTTTCGAACTCTTCGCCGAACACGCCCTTGAGCGGCTGGTCGAGCACCGGCGTCAGTATGTACCCGATCCCCAACATGCTGCCGACCCACAAGATGGCGCCGACGACCGTAAACGCGACGAAGCGTCGCCGGCTCATCTTGCCGATGCCGGCGACCACAGGCGCAAACGTTCGGATGATCGGAACGAACTGTGCGAGGATGATCGTCTTGCCGCCATGCTTTTCGTAAAAGGCCTGGGCTTGAAGCAGGTACGACTTGCGGAAGAAGAACGATTCGTCGCGTGTGAAGAGCCGCGGGCCGGCCTTGGCGCCGATCGTGTACCCCATGTTGTTCCCGAGGATGGCCGCGCACGCAAGCACAAGGAATAGCCAGTGCAGCGGCCAATTCGCGGTCCAGGCCACGATGCCTACCGTCACGAGCAAGGAGTCGCCAGGCAGCAGAAACCCGACGAGCAGCCCGGTCTCGGTGAACACGATGATGGAAAGCGCGATGAACGCGGCCGTTGTGATCTCCGGCTGCTTGAGCACGCCCATCAGCCCGGGCATGTCCCAGTGCAAAATTCGGCCGAACACTTCCTGAAGCTGGTCGAACAAACGCCCCATGCGAACCTCTCAAACGGTGCGGTCAATGCCGGCAGGGTACTCTACTTCATCGAACGGCGTGAAGGCCAATCACTGTTGTCCATGCGTCGGATGTGCGACACAGTCTTCGTCTTTCAAATGGTGTGCAGACTATCCATGTGCCAACAAGTTTCAAAGATGGCCAAATAGATACCGGGGTTGGCCATCTTAGGACGAGAAAACTGCATTATCTCTTTATTTGGTAATGGCTTGGGTCAATAATCTGAACTCTCAATTGTGGTGCCAGAACCCACCAAAATCCGGTTTCACAATCTCAACCCTTGGCCTTTTTCATCACGATCAAGAAGTGCTTGTTTTCCTTGGTCGACGTGAACTCCTTGGGTCGCTCGGACTTGTCGGCACGGTCGGCCCAGCACAGTGTCACGGCGTCTTTCTCGATCTTCACGATCCCCAATATCGGTTTGCCTGCCTCGGGACCGTCCTTCGGCGTCATGTCGATCGCGGTCGGCTTCTGGCTCGCATCGATCACGAGGGTTGCTTGCTTGTCCTCGCCCTTGTCGCCCTTCTTGAATCGAACAGTGAGCCTCTCGCCTTTGATCGTGAAGGAAACGGACTTCAAGAATTCGTCTGGGGCTGCTTCACCCTCTTTCGTCATCGTGACGGGCGTGTAGGAACCTTCGAGGTCCTTCAGGACCTTTTTCGAAGCATCGTCGGCGGTCGCGACGTTGGCGATCAGCAACAAGGCAACGACGAATGGGACGCGCTTCATGCTCGACTCCGGATGCGAGTGGTGAGCGGGCGAGTGATTTAGGATACGGAAGCTCAGCGAATGCGAGATGTTCTCAAGCGGTTCGCCGCGCCTCAAGCTCGGCGACGAAGCGAGTGTGCTCTGGAGATTGGAGGCCGAGTTGAACGGTAGCGAGAAGGGCTTTGGCATCGTGGCGCAAAGCTGCCGTGCGATCAAGCCACAAGCCGGGGAACACGTCACTGCGAACGATACCGGCGGCGTCTGGCAACAACGGGACAAAAGCGCCATCGCGAAGTACAAACCAATCAATTGCTTCGTCATGCGTTCGCCAGACGAGATACTCGCGCACTCCACACCGCGCATAGGCGCGGAACTTCGGCCCCAAATCGCGGCTCACGCTGCTGCCGGCGACCTCGATGATGAGATCCGGAGCTTCCTCGAGATAATCGTCGGCACTGATTCGCACCTGCCCGCCATATTCGGGACGAATGATCAAAACGCTGTCCGGCTGTGGTTCGTTCGTGAGATCTAAACGCACCGTCGCGTTAGCCGCCCCATCGACGCCGGGCGTGTGGGCAACGTAGAAGCCGCTCCATCCAATCAGGCGCGAGGCTGGATATCCGTGCGCGTTGAAACCCCGGGGTGAAGCAAAGTGCACGACTCCTTCGATGAGTTCCACTCGGATGTGCTTCGGCATCGCATGGTAGCGGCGCTCGAACTCATCGCGCGAAAGCACCTGCCCTTCTTCCAGCAGTGGAATTTGGGACTTCCAGACATCACTCATCGTCGTAGCTGTGCCCATCAACCTTCTCCAAAGCTACTGTCTAACTTACAGCAGCCCTGCCGTCTCCTCGTATCCGAACATCCGGTTAAAGTTCTGCACGGCCACGCCGCTCGCCCCGCGGATCAGGTTGTCCTCGGTGGCGAGCACCACGATCTTGCCGCGTGTCACGATCACGTGCACATCGAGGAAGTTTGTGTGCGCCGTGTCTTTCGATCCGGGCATCGTGTCGCGGACGCGGACGAACTTGGACTTGGCGTAATACTCACGATACAGCGTCAACAATTCCGCCGCCGTGGCCGGCTTCGTCGGCGTCGCGTAGATGGTTGAAAAGATGCCGCGATCCATCGGCACGAGATGCGGCGCAAAGAGAACTTCGACTGCCTCGCCGGCCACGTCGCCGAGGGCCTGCTCGATCTCCGGCGTGTGGCGATGTTTGCCGACGTTGTAAGCGGAAACGCTCTCGTTGCACTCCGGAAAGTGATACGGCAGCTTCGGCGTCCGACCGGCTCCGGAGACACCGCTGCAACTGTTGACGATGATGCCCTTCAATTCGATCAGCCGATTGGCGACCAACGGGGCCAGGCCGATGATCGCGGTCTGCGGATAACAGCCGGGGTTGGCAACCAAATCGGCTTTCGCAATCTGATCGCCGTACAACTCGGGCAGCCCGTAGACAGCTCGCGGCAGATTCACAAGATCGTGCGGCGGTTCACCGTAATAGGCCTGGAAGGCCTTCGGGTCGCGCAGTCGATAGTCCGCACTTAAGTCGACAACGCGGATACCGCGTTCGAGCAACGGCTTCACGCTCGCCGCGCTCACGCCGTGCGGCAAGCAGCCGAACGCACATTGCACGCGGCGCTGTTTCAACGCGTCGGCATCCAGCGGCTCGCAGCCCAGATCGATGCGGCCGAGCAACGACGGGTGTAGTTCGGCGACCGTCGGCGTGCCTTCCTGCCGCGAGGTCACCGCCTCGATCTTGACGTGCGGATGCCGCAAGAGAATCTTGATCAACTCGGCGGCCGTGTAACCTGATCCGCCGAGGATTGCGACTTTGGTCATGGAGTAGTTGTTAGTTGCCAGTTATTAGTTGTCAGCATATCTGGTTGGCAGCTGTGTTGGCCCGTCTAGAACTGACAACTAACAACTGACAACTGACAACTACCTATGCACACCATCGCGTCGGCCGCCGCCGCAATCCGTCAAGGGGAAATCACTCCCGTCGAACTGCTCGACAAGTGCCTTGCCCGCATCGACAAATTGGAGCCGCGCATTCGAGCGTGGGTTCTTGTCGACAGGGAGCGTGCTCGGGCCGATGCGGTTCGCTTGGCCGACGAAATGAAACGCGGCATCGACCGCGGGCCGCTGCACGGCATCCCAATCGGTGTGAAGGACCTTTACGACGTCTTTGATTGGCCGACTGCTGCGGGCTCGAAGCGCTGGGCGAATAGTCACGCCCGGCAAGATTGTCCCGCCATTGCCCGATTGCGTCAGGCGGGCGCCGTCTTGATGGGCAAGACGGTCACGGTCGCCTACGCGGCCTTCGATCCGCCGCCGACCAGGAATCCGTGGAACGCGGAGCGCACGCCGGGTGGTTCCAGCAGTGGCTCTGCGGCCGCGGTTGCCAGTGACATGTGCCTCGCGGCACTCGGCACGCAGACGGGCGGGTCAATCACGCGGCCAGCTTCGTATTGCGGCGTTTATGGGCTCAAGCCAACGTATGGCAGCGTTAGTCTGGAAGGCGTCGTCCCCTTCGCGTCGTCATTCGATCATGGCGGCATGATTGCTGGTAGCGTTGCCGATTTAGCTCTGGCGATCCAGCCCATCGCGGGCACCAATGATCCTGGAACAGGGCCCATCGATTGCAGCACCAGAATTGGCAAAGCATTTCCGACAATCCTGGGCCTGCCTGGTGGCATCTTTGACATCAAGGCCGAGCCGAAGATGGCGAGTGCTTTCTCGAACCTGGTCGACCGATTGCAAACGAAAGGCTGGACGATCGAGCCTGCGCCTTTGCCGCCTGCGGTTGCCGACATCCCCCGGAACCACCGACTCATCATGTCGGTCGAGTCGCTCGCTGTTCACGGCGAACGCTGGCAGCGCTATCCGGACGATTACCCGCCGATGCTGTCAGGCTTATTTCGCGAAGGAATGACGTTCGCTGCCACGGACTACGAAGCAGCCCGACGCCACCTTCGCGACCTGCGCAAAGAGATGGCCGCTAACTTCCCGTCGCGCATCGCCGCGTACCTGGCCCCCGCCACTCAGGAGCCGCCGCCGGATCCATCGACGACGGGCCCAAACCTCTTCCAGGCCCCATGGAGCTACATGGGTCTGCCGACCGTGTCGTTGCCGTTCGCATGGACAAATGATGGGCTGCCGCTTTGCATTCAGGTCGCCGGCCCGGCGTGGGGCGAAGCGAACTTGCTTGCGGCCGCGGCCGAGTTGGAAGCGGATATTGGGTTTGAGAAGCGCACCGTAGAATGATTGGCGAAGAGTGACTGTCGGAAGGAACCGAGGATGTTGACGCTTGAAGGACCCGCTGGCCCCGTCTTTGCGCTCGCGTTTTCGCCCGACGGCGAAACGCTGGCGAGCGGCGGCGCGGCCGAGCAAGTCCATCTCTGGCGGCCGCCGATGGATGCCGGCGTCCTGAACGCTCAAGAGGGCGGCATCCAGGCACTCGCGTTCTCGCCCGATGGGCGGTATCTCGCATCGGGTGGCATCGATCGCAAAGTCCAGGTCTGGGACGTGCGGGATAATCGCCTGCTAACGGTGACGGCGCCACAACTCCATTCGATCAGCGCCATCGCTTTCGTCGGGCCAGGCCGGGTGATTTTCGGCATCGGTGAACGCACTGCCCCAGTCACGAGACCATCCACGCTGTTCTTGATCGATCTGCCGCATGGCAAAGCCCGGCCAACGTCGTTTGGCAGTTCGCACGGCATTCGCGCGCTTGCCGCTTTGCCGGATCGCCGGCTCGCTGCTTGGGCGACAGACAACAAACTGCTGCGCGTTCAAGACATTAACCGGCCGGCGAGCAAACCTGTCGTCTTGCGCCACGATTGCCGGTCCATCGCCATGTCGAACGACGGGCGTTGTCTCGCCATTACGTCGGACTGGGAAATGCTGATCTTCAACCTCGAGCGCTGGGGCGAAGACCGAGGCACCACGCTTGGCCGGCACCAGGGCGTGGTTGGCACGCTCGCTTTCGGGCCAGACGGGCGAACGCTTTACGCAGGCGACTGGAAGAACACCGTCCGCGTCTGGGACGTCGATCGCGGCACCGAGCGGGCGAGCTTCACCTGGCCGATCGGCACGCGCGTGAACGCGATCGCCGTATCGCCCGACGGCCTCCGCGCCGCCGCGGCCGGCGACTCCGGCGCCATCGTTGTTTGGGATTTGGATTGAGAAAACAATTCAACCACGGCCGCGCCGCAACTACAACCAAGCCACGGATGAAACACGGATCGAACACGGATTCAAAGCAGTAAAGCTCGATTGTCTTTCAGTCTTATCCGTGTTTCATCGGTGTGCATCCGTGGCTCATGTCTTCTCGCCTGCCGCGTCGGATCCGGTGACGCGTTGCGTCTCGGCGTCGAGATGGCGCGCGCCCATGTTCCATAAGACGCCCGCGACCAGAATCAGGACCGAGATGATTGTCAGCGCGGTTCCCAGGTTCGATCGGTCGGCCATCAGGCCGATCAGCGGCGGCGAGATGACATCGCCGAGAGCGTGGATGATCAAGATGTTGATGGCAAAAGCTGTCGCGCGAATCTTGTGACGAGTGACGTTGGCCAGGATCGCATTGGCTGGCCCGGTGTTGATGAAGAGAAAGAAGATCGCAATAAACATGAATCCCCAGGCGTAGGGGAAGGGCACATAGATCATCGCGATGAACGCGGGGAACGAAACGAGTGCTCCCCAGCCGCAGACGAGGAAATACGCGCCGCGCACTTTCTTCCGCAAGCGATCGCCGAGCCAGCCTCCGAAGAGCGTCGCCACCAGGCCGCCGACAACTAAGATCGCGCCAAAGTACGTGCCAATCTGCTGCGCGTCGATCGAATTCGGAGCGAGCAATCCGTTAATGATGCGCGAGCCGTATTGCTCAAACTCGGCCTCCGACAATTCGCTGCCCATCAGTTTGCCGTTGAGTTCTTGCAGATCGATCCTCTCCGTACCAGTCAATGGACGCAGCTTGTTTACGACTGCGACCGATATGACGGGCGTGTCATCGGTGGTTTTCAATTCCGCTAATTTGTCGATCGAGGTATTCGTAATTTGGAAGCGCGCCTCGCGCTCAAAGATGTAGTAGGGGGCCCAGGCGCCGACGCCGCCCAGCACGAACGTCGAGCACGTCATACCGGCACAACAGAGCACGAACGAACGAATCCCCTTCAATTCCTTGAGCACTTTGCTCCAGGGCTCGGACGCTTCGGTCTTCCCGCCCGTGCGGCCCGGTTCACGCATGAAGAAGCAGAGCACACCGAGGATCAATCCCGGCAGGACCACCGCTTGAAACGCGCCGCGCCAGCCGAGCGAAGTCCCCGCGATCGCGCCGCCGAGGACATAACCCAGCGCGCTGCCCACGGGGATGGCCAGGTAGAACCAGGCCATGATCTTGCCGCGGCGACTCTCCGGGTACAAATCGGAGAGCATCGCCGGCGCCACTGGACCATAAGCTGCCTCGCCGATCCCCACGCAACAGCGCGTCAGCAAGAGCACCAGAAAGCCGGTGGCTAATCCTGACCCGCCACTCGCCAGGCTCCAGGCGATCACCCCGAAGCCGACCAAACCCCAACGCGACCACTTGTCGCCGAGCCGGCCAAATACTGGCGACAAGAGCATGTAGGTGACGAAGAACGCCGTCGTCAGCGAGCCGAGCTTGAATTTGAGTCGGGGGTCATCGGGTCGAAAGAGCGTCGCATCGAGCGCCAGGATCGGCAAGACGGCCGCCAGGACCTGGCGATCGATGTAGTTGAACAGGTTGATCGCCAATAGGAGAGCAAGCGACCGGCCAGCCCGCGGGGCGACTTGATCCGGACCTGGCGACGCACCGGGCGGAACGGACATGCAGCCTCCAGGCTCAATCGAGTTGCTTGCTTTCCCACGAACGCCGCTGTACGCTCAGGCAGGCGCATTCCGCGCCCGATTCATCCCTCGGTCGTCCAGGAGTCGGTCATGCGCAGGAAGATCACGATCATTGGCTTGCTCGCCGTTTTGGGTATAGGCGGGTTCCTCTTTCTGTTCAAGCGCGAAGCCGTCGGCGAAATGATCGACAGCGCCCGCGGCTACCCTAGGGCCAAGACGCCGCAGGAGTGCGTCGATCTCTTCAAGAAGGCCGTCAAGGACCGTAAGTACGACAAGGCTTCAAAGTACTGCACCAAGGAATACGCCGAGCAGCTGAAACGCGGCGGCGAGGCAGGCCACGACGTCGGCGAATCAATCGACGACTTGATCCATCGCATGCAGAACGACGGCGTGCTGACTAGCGAGATCGAGTTCGTCCTCTTCCAGAATGACCCGCTGCCGCCCGACCTGAAGCTCACCGTGCAGACGCCGGGTGAGAAGGAAGCGACCGCGGCCATCGGCGTCGACAACCCGGCCTTGCTGACGCCGCCGACCGGCGTGTGGAAGTACGACCCGCGCTTCATCAAGGCGTTCTACTTCGACTATCCCCGCGGCTATGTGCGGCTCGTGAAGGAAGGCGATTATTGGAAGATTGACATCCCAGTGACGCCCGAGATGCGCATGCGCGTCGACCGCTTGATTCAGTGCTCGAAGGATTACGTCAATGCGTACAAGAAGATGTCCGAGGAAGTCCGCACGGAGCGAACGACCAAGCTCGACGTGGCGACGCGGTTGAAGGAATTGACCGAGGAAGCGGTGACGGCGGCCAAATAGGGCGAGCGGAGCGGCGTAAGCCGCCCGATGATGTTGTCAGCGAACTGACATCATCGGGCGGCTTACGCCGCTCCGCTCGCGGGTTCACTTCCTCGCTGCCGCTTTCTCCACCGACCGAAATACGCGCATAAAGTTCTCGCCCAGCACTTTACGGATCTGCTCAGCCTTGTAGCCGCGGTTGAGCAGTTCTTGCGTGATCAGCGGGTACTTCGAAACGTCTTCCAGTTGCTCCGGCGTCGAGTCGATGCCGTCGAAGTCGGAACCAATGCCGACGTGGTCGATGCCGGCCGTCTTGATGATGTGCTCGATGTGATCGACCACGAGGTGAATGTTGCCGCGTGGGATCGGATTGTCTTTGCGGTATGCCGCCATCGCTGCCTGGAACTCCTTTTCGTCGGGATACTTGGCCTTCAATTCGCGGGCCGTTTCCGCCATCTTCTCTCGTATACGCGCCGCCTCCGGCACAATGAAGCCGCTGTAAAAGTTGACCATCACGAGGCCGCCGTTCGCCGGCATCTGCTTGAGCACGTCATCCGGCACATTGCGCGGATGCTCGGCCTTCGCGAAGGCCGACGAGTGCGAGAAGATGACCGGGGCCTTCGTCACCTTGAGAACATGCCGCATTGTGTCTGCGGAGACGTGCGAGATATCGACCATCATGCCGATGCGGTTCATTTCGTGCACGACTTCCTCGCCGAACGGCGACAGGCCATTGTTCTTCGGCTTGTCGGTCGACGAATCGGCCCAGTCGGTGTTCTCGGAGTGCGTCAACGTCAAGTAACGGACCCCGAGATCGTAGTAGGTCCGAAGCACGCCGAGCGAGTCGTCGATACTGTGGCCTCCTTCGACGCCGATCAGCGATGCGATCTTGCCGGCCTTGCGAATGCGGATGATGTCGTCGGCCGTGCGGGCGAATTCAAAGTCGTTCGGATAGGCCTTCACGAACCGGTGAATGACGTCGATTTGTTCAAGTGTCTGCTTGATCGCGATGTGTTCCTTGGTCGTGGAAACGGGAACAAACGCAGCCCAGAATTGCGCGCCGACGCCGCCTTCGCGCAGGCGCGGGATGTCGGTGTGGATGCCCTTCTGCGGTCGCGAGATATCGAGTGTGAGGAATGAGAGGTCCTTCTTCTCGCGGTATTGCCAGGGTAGGTCGTTGTGCCCATCGACGAGCAGGCAGTCCTTGTGCAGGGCCCGGGCTTCATCGGTCAAGACGACGGGCTGCCGCTTCGGTGTGTCGGCGAGAAGGGGGGCGGTGAGGATGCACAGGAGGATGAGGATTCGCATCGGGGTAGGGTATGGGCGAGCGGAGCGGCGTCAGCCGCCCGATACTGACATTATCGGGTCCCGGTGCGCCGGGACTCCGCTCGCCTAGCGCTTCTCGTTCCACGCTCGCGTTCCGTATTTGTCGCATTCCAGTTCCGCCGCCGCTTGCCGTTCTTCAGCCGTCCAATCGCTCGGTTCGAACGTCCAACCGGACTCCTTGACAAGTTCCGTAACAATGGCCTCTTCGAGCGTTCGTGTAGCCGGAGCCCGAAGCGCAGCGAGGGCGAGGGCGTCCGGGTCATTGGGGTGTCGTCGCCCTCGTTGCGCTTCGGGCTCCGCCTCACCAATCTGAACCCCGGACAATTCTGCAATCCCCGGCAACGCTGGCGCAAACGCACTTCGTCGCAACAAGATGCTCCCATGCTGCATCGTCGCCCCGTGTGGCCGGCGCTGGGCGCTGCCGACGACCTTGTGGCCGGCGATGCGCAAGTCCGCGGGCGTCTGATGTTGGAAGCAGAGATACGGCCCGAGTCGTTGTTCCTCGCCGCAAACAACCGTCTGTGCTTCAACGCCGACTTGCCGCAGCGCCGCCGCGATCGCATGGTGGAATCGACACAGCCAGCTCTCGGCGGTGTGCCAGGGCGGGCCGGCGGGGATCGCGAGCGTGTACGTCAATTCATGATGATGCAGAATCGCGTCGCCGCCCGTGGGCCGACGGACCCAGGCGACGTTCGCCAGTAAGTGGTCGGCGAGGCGGTCGGCGTGCGGTTGGAAATAGCCCAGACTCAGCGTCGGTTCGGACCACGTGTAGAAGCGGAGCGAGGCGACCTTGCGCTCGACAGCGGAACGCAGGAGCGCTTCGTCGAGCGCCATGTTCATCGCGCCAGACGCGGCAGCGGTCGGTAACAATCGGCAGGTCGGCATCAAGCTATCCTAGGCCGCGAATGCACTGAGGATACCGTAGCTGGATTCGTAAGAATTCAGTCGCTCGCGAGCCGAAGACCTGGATTCTCACGAATCCAGCTACGAAGGGAGAACGATCACCGGCCGACAGAACGCCCCCGTGTGCCCTTTCAAGTTCACCGGCAAGCACATGAACGTGAACGGGGCCGGGACCGCAAACGCCTCGTCTGGGAACTTCAATTCCTCGACGATCCACACGCCGGCGCCGAGCAGGGCCGTGTGCGTCCGCGGATTGATCGGGTCGCTGATGCCGCCGATCGAGTAGTGATCAATGCCGACGCCACGAATCTTCTTTTCCACGAGCCAGGTCGCCGCATCCGGATCGAGATAGGGAGAGCGATAAAGCCATTCGTCCGTCTTTGCCCTACGATCGCCCCAACCAGTAGCGAGCAAGATAATCTCGTCGGCGATCGTTACCGGCAGCTTCGCCTGCAGCATCGCCATCGTGATCGGTTGCGACGGCCCGATGCCGCGTAGATCGACGATGCGCGCCGGGCCGACAAAGGTTTCGAGCGGCATGTCATCCAAATTCGCGCCGCCGGCGATCTTGTGCAGCGGGGCGTCGACGTGCGAACCGGTGTGATTGCTCAACGTGAGCAACTCCACACGCCAGCCGGCCTCGGGATGATCACGCAGCAATTCGGACTTCACCGGCGGATGGACCGGGCAATTCGGGCTGCCGTCGTACACGGGTTGCGAGAGGTCGATGAGGCGCATTGGTTGCATCCGGGAAGTCTGTTGACAGCCAGCCTATAGATGCGACAATGCCTCCACGAGTCCTCTCTCCTTTCCGAGACCCGAAATGATTGCCAAGGTCTTAGCCGTCATCCTGGCCGCGGGTGTCGTCGGCATCGGCGCCGTCGCTTACCATCATCACACGGGTTGTTGCCCACTGGGTTGCGACAATCCGCCGCCGGCTGTCACGACCACCGTTGAGCCGACGGATGTGGCGCCGTGCTGCCAGACGCCGACGCGGGCCAGCGCCTTCAAGCCGACGGCGAGCGAAGGCTGCTGCTGTGAAGGCGAGCCGACCGTCAAGGCCGAGGTGCTGGCGATTCAGCCGCGTGAAGTGAAGTAATTGGCCAATATGATTGGTTCGATTGCGGCGGAGACCGAATCGCAGCGAGGTCGACGCCGCTTCTCATTTTGCTCGGCGTCGACCTCGCTGCGATTCGGTCTCCGCCGCACTTATTCCATCAATATTGCATCCCCTGGAGTTCCCATGCGACTCTCCCGCATTGCCGTGCTGCCGCTCGTGGCCGCGTTGTTCGTGACCCCGATTCGCTCGGAAGACCCGAAGCCGCCCGAAGGATTCAAGTCACTCTTCAACGGCAAGGACCTCACCGGCTGGAAGGCGACCGGTAAGGCCGAGGTATGGGGCGCCGAGAAAGGCGTCATCTACGTCGACAAGGGCGGTGGCGGTTGGCTGCTCTCCGAAGAAGAGTTCGGCGACTTCGAATTGTGGGTTGATTACAAGATGTCCAAAGGCGCCAACAGTGGCGTTGCCCTGCGGACGCCGCGTGAAGGCGACCCGGCCTACGTCGGCATGGAAATCCAGCTTATCGACGACGAAGGTTGGCCCGGCAAGTTGGCTGACTATCAGCACACGGGCTCGATCTATGACGTGGTCCCGGCCGCCAAGCTCAACAACAAGCCGATCGGCGAATGGAATACGATCCACATCGTGGCCAACGGGACGAAGGTGAAGATCGAAGTCAACGGCACGACGGTAGTCGACGCGAATCTGGAAGACTCGAAGGAAAAGAAGGGCGCCAAGCACCCCGGCCTGAGCCGCGGCAAAGGCCACGTCGGCTTCCAGAGCTACAACACGCGGGTCGAGTTTCGGAATGTGTTTATCAAACCTCTGTAGTCGGTAGTTGTCAGAAATGATGAGGGCCGGGCGTTTGCCTCGAATGGCGTCGCCAGGCCCTTTGTCTTTTAATACCGACTGCCAACGACCAACTACTTCGGTGGCGCCGACGTGCGGACTATCGGGGCCGGGGGGCGGCTCCATTCGCGCTTCCAATCCCTGTCCGGCAAGGCGGGGGCTTGGAAGTCCTTGGCCGCGAGATGCTTCTCGGTGGACTGGTTTTGGAATTCCCAAATGATCTGGTTGCCGTTCGGCTGTTGGAACCAGAGGCGAGCGGGCAGCATCCAGCGATCGGCGAACTTCTCGTCCTTATTGTTCTTCCACAGCACCAGCTCGGCCTTCTTGAAGTCCTGCATGTCTTCCTTGCTCTTCGGCAGGATGCTGATGAACAAGTAGTGGTCGGTGTGACGCTCCGGGTTATCGACGTCGATCGTCAAATCAAACCGCTTCTTCAAGTCGGCCGCCTTCGTCATGAAGAGGAACGCCATCAGCATGTTGTCGCCGATGCCATCCTTCGGCAGCTCTTCGACAAGGACGACCTTTTTGCCGTAGTCGTACTGCCATAGGTACTTGCCGTCGGCCACGAAGTGCCGAATCTTCTTGGTATTGTTCGGGTTCGCTTGATCGCGGAGGAAGAGCTTGCAGTAGTTCGGCTTCAGCAGCGCCGCCTCACCGACGCGAACGACTTTCTGCCCGTCTTCGACTTCGGTCAGGACGCACTTGGTTTCCAGTCCGTCGATCTTCAGCATCCGCTTTTCCCAGGCCGCCAGATAGGCGTCGAGGTACTGCTTGTTCTTGTCGCTCATCGTCGACACGGTGGCCGGCGCCGGCGGGTCCTTGGACGGCGGCGTGCTCTGAGCGAGGGCGGCGGCGCCCATGAGGATCGTGGCGATGATCGTGGCGGCGAGGGGTTTCATGCGTCTCTCCTTCCCGTGCGGCGACGGGTCTTCATCAGGCACCGTATAACAGGGACGCGCGCGGGAATGAAGTCGAACCCTGCGAGTTGGCAAAAAGGACAAGATGGGCAACTCAAAAGCGGAATGGGTTGCCCCAATTGCCCAGGTTGACACGGACTTCGTAGCTGGATTCGTGAGAATTCAGCGCTTGTGGTGGCGAAAAGGCTGAATTCTTACGAATCCAGCTACGAAACTCTTGGCCTATTTGACGACGCGAGGCATGATGCTGAGTTTTGTCTCGATGCCAGCCGGCGTGAAATTCAACAAACCGTTTTGAATTGAAGCATTTGGAGGGATCGGCTGCGTGATGCCCACAGCGTACGGGACACTCATTGGTGTGAAGACCAATTCGCCGGGCGGAGGAGAGAAGTCCGACATGCGCTCTTGGATCGCCACGACTTCGTGCGGAATCACCTTGATCCGCTCCAACGGATAAGGCCGTTGGCACTTCCCTTCAAGCCCTGGAGGACACAGAAGTAAACAGCCGTCCGGCGATTTGACAACAAAACTGGCTGGGACCACTTCCGGCTTCAAGTCCAGGGGCGGCGTCACGTCAATCTGCCGCGTTAAAGCAGTTGCCTTCTCGACCCATAGACCGGTCATGGGGACGCGGGATGGAAGAACCACGGAGCTAACGGCGAACAGTTTGTCAGAGTTGACACGGTTATCGACGAGATAGCTGATACTTTCATGAAGTAACGGGATGTAAGTGGTCGGTAATGGGTCGAGCGGCCAGGTGATCTCTTTCTCGTCCATGTCGCTTCCGTCGGAATCCCAGGCAAGCGGAGAGGGCGGCGGCCATCGAAAGCGGCCGGAGACTTCCCGCGGCTTGACATCCAAGAGTTCGCGCGGCGCGATTTTGATAGCGCCAATTCCCTCGATTCCTGGTCCGGAGCTGAATGTCCCGGTCCGCATCGTCGGTTCTTTTGTCGGTTCGAAGCTCATCAACTTCTCGTGAACGACGCGAGGCATGGTCGCGAGCTTTTCTGAAACGTCGCGAAGAAAGAACCTGGCGTCTTCATCAATGCCCGACCCATTCAAATTGAAGCGTGATGGCACGGGAATCTGCACGCCAAACAAATACAACCCCTCGGGATTCGTGGGACTACTTGCTGCGGGAATTCGTTTCGGCTGCTCGATGAACGACGCCGGGTTCACCTGGCCGGTCGGCTCCTCAGTTTCGCGGACGGGCTCGTAGGCGCGCGACAGGTCGATGACTTCGATCACGGGCGCCGGAGCTGGCTTGGGCGTTTCGGCTGGCGTTTGCACCGCGATTGCGGGGGTTGTCGGTGCCGGGCCGGGTTGTTCGGTTCGCTTGCTCGAGGGCCAGAGGGCTCCGGCCAGGACCAGCACACCGCAGCCGAACAGGATCCACAATCGCATGTGACAACCTCCCGGCGGGACGGAACCCGCAGTGGTGGGTCACATACCCGGTCGCGGACTAGGTGCCAAGGCCGGTTTGCTGCGTGGACATACGGGAACCCGGCTCCCTCTCCCCGCAAAGCCGGGGAGAGGGAGTAAAACCACGTTGGCCGCGAGCAGCCGAAGCGGTCACCGATTCTTTTTTTTCTTCTTGCCTGGCCCCTGACCATCGTTGTTGGTTGCCCGCTTGTCGGTCTGATGTTGTTGCTGCTTTTGCGCCTCTTCGAGGATCTGGTCCCACTTCTCGCGCCAGCCGGCCATCTTCTTGCCCATCCAGCCCTTCGGCTTGGCGGGCTCGTCGTTGCCGCTCTCTTTCCTTCGCTTCGCGTCAGCGGCTTGTTTCTCGGCCAACTCCTCAATGTTCTTCGGCAAAAGCTTGCGCTCGATCATGCCCCAGACGCTTCCCGCGATGAAGTAAATCGCCAGGCCGGCCGGCGACTTGTAGAAAAAGAACAACATGAAGATCATCATGATCTTCATCGTCTTCTGCTGCATTGCCACCTGCGGATCGTCCGACTTCGGCATCATCTTCGATTGCGTGTACATCATCAGCGCCACCGCGATCAACGGCAGCAAGTTGAAATACGGCCCGAGGTAGAGTGTCGTGCCGAGGTCTTCTGGCACGCTGATCCACGGAATGTTCTCGCCCCAGCGAATCAGCATGTCCGGCGCGGCCAAATTGTGGATCCACCACGGCGTTGCCGGCTCGAGGCGGAAGAAGACACTTTCTTGCAGCGCGAAATAGAGGCCCATGAATGCGGGCATTTGGAACAAGAGGAGGAGGCAGCCGCCCATAGCCGCGGCCGGGTTGATGCCATGCTCGCGGTAAAGCTTCATCTTCTCCTGATTCAGCTTGTTGAAGTCATTGCCATACTTCTCCGTTAGCTTCTTCACCTCCGGCGCGAGCTTCGCTTGTCGGGCCTGTGTGATCTTGCCGTTGATCATCGTTCGACGAGCGAACGGGTGCAGTAATCCGCGAACGATGACCGTGATGAGCAGGATGCAGATGCCGACGTTGGGGATCACCTGCGTCATCAGCCCAAGCAGCGAGTGAATCAGGTTCGTGAAGGCAATAACGATGTCCGACCAGAAGATGGCATTGGCAAATCGACCAAGCCACGTCGGCGACGGCGCGTCCGTCAACGTGCGAAGGTTCAGGTCGTCGCGATATCGATTGACTGTCGCCTCCGGCACGGCCGCAGCGCCTTCCAATTGCTTCAAGAGTCGTACTTTTACGGGGCCTTGGTACAGGACGTAGGAGTGCGTCAATGGGGCAGAGATTTCAAGCTTCTTGCTGATCGCTCGAGCGGTCAGGTCGTCGAGGAACGTCTGATCGAGCTTGCCCTTTTCATTGGGCGGGCCTTCGGGCGTGAGGCGGACATATTCGAGGAAATCGCCGGCCTCGGGGGACGGCTGAACGTTGTCCACAGCGAGCACGGAGGCGAAGTACTGAACCATGACGCCCGCGTACTTAATCGGGTGGCCGGCTTTTCCGACCAAGCGGTCGCTGCCGCCCTGGTAGCGAATCGTTCGTGCGTCCTCGAGCGTCCGCGAGTTTTCCCAGCCGACGACGCCCTGACGGTAGGTCGTCGTGTACCACTCGCCTTCAATCGGCAGGTTGCGGGCGCCGTCGATTTGGTAGCGGAACGATTCGACCTTGGCGCCCAGCGGCCGCTCCGTCGGCGTCAAAGCCACCGCCAAGCCGACGTGGTAGTCCGTCCGAGATAGCGTGTATGTTTTGGTGATCTTCAGGTAAAACGGAGCGCCGAGTTCGGTCTCAAAGGCGACGACCTCCTTGTCTTCGGTGGCGGGCTCTGTCGCCGGCACGACGCGCCAGTGACGCGTGCCAAGCGTATCGACCGGCCGATCGTCGGCTTCTTTTTCGTAGTGCCACATCACGTACGAGGGATGCGCGAACTTCGCCGGATCAATGTCCACCTTGCCTGGAACCAGTTCCGGTGGCTTGTACTTGAGGTCATGCTGGTCGCGCATCTTGTAGGCACGCTCGACCACGTAGCCCGGAATCAAATGCAGCGGGCGCGGCGTGCCGTCCGGATTGACGACGGCCAGGCCCTCGCGGTCGGCTTCCTGAAAGTGTGTGAGGATCACCTGCTGAATCGATCCGCCGCGAGTGTTCAGCAGCACTTGGAGATGGAATGGCTTCTCGCCCCGGCCCATCGCGATGAGTTCGTCCGGCTCGGCTGGCTTGGCGGCGGCATTCTGGCGTTCGAGCGCAGCAAGGGCGGGCGCGTCGATGCCGACCGCCACCGTCACGAGTCCGCTGCCCAGGTCGCCGAGCGCCGAGGGGAAGGTTTGCTTGCGTTCCTCTTCGATGTGTAGAAAGACGTCGACCTCTTTATCGAGGCAGACGGTGGCCATCGCACCCGCATAGAAGCCGAACACTTCGGGGCCGGTCGCCTTTTGTGGCGGCTTGGGCGGTGGCCAGATGTACCCCTGAAGGAACATGATCCCGAGAAAGAGAATGCCGGCCAGCACGAGATAGACGGTCGTATAGCGATTACGCGGTTGCATTCGGGTATCTTAGGGGTCGAAAAAAGAGGCCTCCGAAGGTTCTTCGGAGGCCGGCGACCTTTATTCTAGGAACTGTGCAAGTGTGGTCGATCCAGTCGGGACGAAATCAAGACGGTGGCCCGATTTGTCCAAGTCGTTTGGCGAACTTGGTTGGCGACCTTCCTTTTCAAAAATGTGCGTTTTCCGCGGGTTTTTGGGTAAGGTCGCCAAGATCGCCACCGTTTTGCCACACCCTCCCTGCTGGTTTCATTTCATTGCACGCGACATACCCAAATTGCGTTCGGGGGTATGTCTGTCTGCGAATGAACGAAAGTCCTACGGCGCTCAACGCCCTTCACGCAAGCGATCGCCAAGGAAGTTATCCAGATCCGGAATGTCGTAGATCTTGCGGATGGTCACTTCGAAGTCATATTCGACCCGGCGATAGCGGATGGTCTCGCCGTCGTAAAGCACGTAGCAGGCCCGCGGGTCGAGGTCGCGCGGCTGGCCAACCGAGCCGACGTTGCAGAGTGTCTTGCGGCCGTCGAGCCGATAGACGGCGTTGATGTCGTCCGGCGTTAAGAACTGCATGCTCTCGGTAAAAATGCCGGGCACGTGCGTGTGGCCCTGGAAGCAGTATTTCTCGACCAGCGTGAAGATCTTCTCCATCTTGCGCTGGTTGTAGATGTCTTCCGGAAACACGTATTCGTTGAGCGGGTTGCGGGCCGAGCCGTGGACGTAGAGTGTCCCGTTCTCTTTGAACGACCGCGGCCGATCGGCCAGAAACTCCCAGCGCTTCTCGCGGGACGGCCGTGCTTCCGCCGGCTGCTCCAGCTGGTCGCGGGTCCACATGATGGCTCGCTCGGCCGCCGGGTTGAAGCCGTCGGGGTCGAACAATGCCCCCTGGTCGTGATTGCCAAGCAGGACGAGCTTGCAATCCATGATCAGGTCGATGCACTCGCGCGGATTGGGCCCGTAGCCGATGACATCGCCCAGGCAGTAGACACCGTCGTCGATCTTTTGCCGAGAGATATCGTCCAAGACGGCCTGAAGGGCTTCAAGGTTGCCGTGGATATCGCTGATGATGGCCTTCACGCCTGGACCTTCTCGGACTTAACCGGCTGTACGGACCGCGACCACGGGTCCATGCGGACTGGGGATCGTCGGAGTGGGATTAGAACACTTTACTTTGCGCCGGGCGCAAGTGTCAAGTGTGCGATACGAGTCAAACCAAACGATCTACCCGATAAGCGGGACAATGGGAGGTTCCCCCAGATCGGCAACCTCACCGCAATGACTCCCGCGCGGCCTGGATGGTTGCTTCGACATCACGCTCCAAGTGCGCGGCACACGTGAACGCGGCTTCGTACTGGCTGCACGGCAGGTAGACGCCGCGATCCATCATTGCCCAGAAAAACCGGCCAAATCGAGCGGTATCGCTGGTCTTGGCCGATTCGAGATCGGTGACAGCAGTGCCCGTGAAAAAGAGCGTCCACATGCTGCCGACCCGGTTGAACTGGTGGGAGACGCCGGCTTCCACGGCAGCGGATCGCAAACCGCGTTCCAGATTCGCGCTCTGGCGTTCGAGTCGGTCGTAGGGCGGATTTTCCTTGAGTTCGCGCAGCGTGGCGATGCCGGCAGCCATCGCGACCGGATTGCCGGAGAGCGTGCCCGCCTGGAAGACGGGCCCGGCCGGCATCACTTTCCGCATGATGTCCGCCCGTCCACCATAGGTGCCGACCGGGTAGCCGCCACCCACGATCTTGCCGAGGATCGTGAGATCGGGCACGTCGCCGAACAGTCCCTGAGCGCCGCCATAGGAGAGACGGAAGCCGGTCATGACTTCGTCGTAAACGAGCAAAGCGCCATGATGTTGAGTCAGCCGGCGTAGTTCCTTACGGAACTCCATCGAAGGCGTCACCAAGCCCATGTTGCCGACGACAGGCTCAAGCAGAACTCCCGCGATCTTGTCGCCGCGGGCCGCAAATAATGCGCCCAGGGCTTCGACGTCGTTAAACCGCAGGACAACAGTGTCGGCCGTGCATCCCGCGGGGACGCCGGGACTCGTCGGCACGCCGTGTGTCAAGGCGCTCGATCCGGCGGAGACGAGCAAGCTGTCGACGTGGCCGTGGTAGCAGCCGGCGAATTTGACGATCAGGTCGCGGCCGGTGAATCCGCGTGCCAGGCGGACGGCGCTCATGGCCGCCTCGGTTCCGGACGAGACCATGCGGACCATCTCAACGGCCGGCATCGCCGCACGGATCAGTTCGGCTAACTCGCTCTCGCGCTCGGTCGGCGCGCCGAAGCTGCTGCCGTTCCGCGCCGCCTCGATTGCCGCTTCAACAACGCGTGGGTGCGAATGGCCGAGGATCATCGGTCCCCAGGAGCCGATGAAGTCGATGTACCGGTTGCCGTCGATGTCGAAGAGATAGCCGCCCTCGCCGCGCGCGATGAAGATCGGCTCACCGCCCACGGCCCCGAAGGCACGGGCCGGACTGTTGACGCCGCCGGGGATGAGTTGCTTGGCGCGCTCGAACGCGGCGCGGCTCTTGGATCGGTCCATGCGGCCTTTGGAGGTTGTCACGTTTGGGGCGGATACTGAGCGAGAAGGGCTTTCGCTTCCGCCACTTTCTTGCCCACTACGCCGGTTTCACCCTGGTAAACGTCGCGAATATCCCGGAGTAGATTACGCCCTTTCTTCTTTTGTGCGACCACGTCCAACGCGAGCAGCGCTTTCGCCTGCGTAATAGCCTTGTCAATAAGTTCAACCCTTCCAGCCACGTCTCCCGGCTTACGGTTACCTTCCAGAGCACGTACTCGGCTGCGAACAATCACGTATTCGCCGCGCCGTTCCCCATCGCCCTTGAGCGTTTCGGCAATCTGATTCCACCGTTCATAAGCCAGGGCGTTGTCGCCGAGTTGTTCCAGTCGCATCGCGTTCACGACGCGCATTTGAAAATCGTCGAACCGCGGGTCCTTGTCTTCGGCCCGGAACTCGCGCTCCAACTGCTGCGCCAACTCGGCGAGCGCCGCTTCCTTGGTGCTCAGGTCGTTGAGCTTCTTCTGGGCGACCCAGCCCCAGAGGGCCCTGGCATCATTTATGTCCTTGGCGAACTTGTCGGCGAGGTCGTTCCAGTTGTTGCGGGCTGCCGCGAGATCGCCGTCGTTCTCAGCGCTCAGAGCCGTCATCGTCTTGGCGTAAGCATCGGGATCGTCGCCCTCTTCGCCATGCGCTCGCAGCCGTTCGTTCTTGTAGCGATTGAGCAGTATGCGTTCGCGCTCGGCGACCTTTAGGCTGCGATCCAGGGCCTTTACCCTCTTGGTCGCGTCATCGTCTCGGTCCTTGTAATACTTCAAATACTCGGCCGCGAGTTGCTGCTGTTTGTCCGGCTCCTTTGCCGCGTCGATCTTTTTGAGGAGCGAATCGGCGCTTGGGGGCGCGATGGCGCCGAAGTAGATGATGGCGCCGATCGTGCCCAATAGGGCGACGCACGCAAGAATCACGAACCAGCCGCGGTTGTAGATCGGCCGCCGACGCTTCTTCAGTTTTCTCTTCCGCGAGCCGGCGCGAATGGCACGTGCGGCATGCTTGTCGTCGTCACCGAGCTTGCGTGGATCGAGATTGCGCGAGCCCGCGACATCCGCGCCAGCACTCACATTGGCGGCCACCTTTTCCATGATCTCGTCAAGCACTTGCCCCACCATGGCCGCGTCGCGGGGCCGAAGTTCCGGCCGCTTTTCCATCATCTGGCACACGAGCGTGTCGAGCCAGACGGGAATATCCGGGTTCAACGTTGCTGGCCGCGGAAATGTGCTTTGCACGTGCATCAAGAACATGTCGACCGACGACTCGGCCAGGAAGGGTTTGCGGCCCGTCAGCAATTCGTAGAAGACGACCCCGAGCGAGTAGATGTCGCTCTTGCCGGTCAGGTTCTTCTCGCCCTTGCATTGTTCCGGCGACATGTACGCGGCTGTGCCGATCGTGTTGTTGGCGCCGGTGATGGCCGTCACGTCCACGTCTTTGGCAATCCCGAAGTCCGTCAGCTTCAGAATACCCTCGTCCGTAAGCATCAGGTTCGACGGCTTGAGATCGCGGTGGATGATTCCCTTGTCATGAGCATGTTGCAAAGCCGAGCAGAGCGGCTTGCCCATCTCAATGACTTCTTCCCACGTAAACAACGGCTTGTTGATGGCGCCCGTTGAGCGGTCGGCCATCACGCGGTCGAGCGAACGGCCGGCCACATATTCCATTGCGAAGAACGGCGTCCCTTTGTAACGCCCCGTGGCGAAATGGCGGACGATGTTCGGATGCTTGAGCTGTTTGAGGATCTTGTACTCGCGCTCAAACCGGGCCATCGCGTGTTCGTTGGCGGTCAGGCCAAAGGCAATGACCTTGAGCGCGACCGTGCGTTCCGGCTTGCCGTCCTCGTGGAAGCGCGCCCGGTACACGATGCCCATGGCGCCGGAACCGAGTTCTTTTTCGAGCGTGAACGGTCCGATCGTCAGGCCGACGTGCATGGCATGCCCCGCGATCGTCGCCGCCGGGGGAGGTCGGGGACGCTTCGAGTCGAACGGTAGAGGGATTTTACCGGAACCGGGTGGACACGGCCAAGGAGCATGTAGGATGACGAACGCCAGCGATCGGTAACCAGCAGGGCGATGTTGAAATACCAGTACCCGATCCTCCGCGTCCTCACGCTGCTCGCACTGGGTGTGAGCACGGCCTTGCTTGCCGATCACCTCGCCGGTGCCAGTTCCTTCTGCGGCTTCGACGATCCATGCGGCGAAGTCGCGGCATCGCAATTTGGGAATATCTTCGGCATGCCGCTGTCAGCAATTGGTGTTGGCTGGTTCACGCTCTTTTTCATGCTGACGCTCATCCCCTTTCAACGATGCTCCAATTTCTTGCGGGTCTTCGCGGCCATCACCGGCCTCGGCGGTGCGATCCTGTTGACGATACAGTTTGCCATCCTCCACAAGGTCTGCCCGCTTTGCGTCACCGTGGACACTGCTGCAGTTGTCATCGCGCTCGTGGCACTTGTGCGGCGGCCGACCACCGCGCCGATTCGTTGGTACTGGGTCGCCGGCTGGATCTGGTTATTCGGGGCGGCGATCCTGACACCGGTCTTCTGGTCGTTGGGCAGCCGACCCAAGGAGGCGCCCGAGCAGGTTCGCGAACACTGGGCGGCAGATCGAATCACCGTCGTCGAAGTCTCCGACTTCGAGTGCCCGCACTGCCAGCGACTCGACCCGATCCTGCGTGAATTCCTTCGGCGTCACGACGTCAAATTCGTCCGACTCGTCGCGCCGCTTCGCGGATTCCCAAACTCGCGGTCTGCGGCCCGGGCATATTTGGCGGCCGTGCGTCAGGGCAAGAGCGAGGAGATGGCGATGGCACTCTTCAAAGCGGAACTCCGCGACGCCGCGAGTTGCCGCAAAATCGCGGCTCAACTTCAACTCGATCTCGCCAAGTACGATGAGGTCGTTGCCGATCCCGCGACCGATCGGGAAATTGATGCGACCGCAGATTGGGCAACGAAAGACACGGCCGGGCTACCGCTCTTGTGGATCCAGAATCAACTGTTCACCGGCGTGCCCACGCTGGAAATGCTCGAAGATGCCTTCGCGCGTGCCCATCCGCCGAAGCACTGATGGCTACCGCTTGACGTTGCTCATGTGCTCCAGGGCCAACAGCAGCGCTTGTGTTCCCTTCCTTCCGAATCCTTGTGCTCGCACGCCTTCGTAGAGCTGTTTCGCCAGTGCCAGGCCGGGCAGGCACAGGTTCATCTTCTCTGCTTCAGCTAGCGCGATGCCGAGGTCCTTGATGAAGTGCTCGACGTAGAAACCCGGCTCGAAGTCGCGCCGCAACATGCGCGGGCCGAGAACCTCGAGCGCCTTGCTGCCCGCCGCTCCCACGGAGACGCTCTTGAACACCGTCTCCAGGTCCAGACCGGCCTTGAAGCCGTAGAGCAACCCTTCGCACACCGCGACCATGTTCGAAGAGATCAGGATCTGATTCACCATCTTCGTGTGTTGCCCCGACCCTGCCGGGCCTTGATGGACGATCGTCTTGCCCATCGCTTCGAAGACCGGCGAGACGGCATCCACAACTTCCTTATTGCCGCCAATCATGATGGAGAGAGCCGCGTTCTTGGCGCCGACGTCGCCGCCGGACACGGGTGCGTCGAGCGCATGCACGCCTTTGGCCTGGGCCGCTTCGGCGATTTCCTTGGCGAGAGTCGGGTCGCTCGTCGTCATGTCAACAAGGATGGTGCCCGGCTCGGCACCGGCCAACGCGCCGTTGTTGCCGAGGAAGACCTCGCGGACGTCCTTGGGAAAGCCGACGATCGCGAAGACGACGTCCGAGCGCTCGGCGACGGCCTTCGGCGAGTCGGCGAACGCGGCCCCAAGATCGATCAAGGGCTGGGCCTTGTCGCGACTACGATTAAAAACCGTGGCGGTGAAGCCCTTGGCCATCGCGTGCTGGCACATCCACCGGCCCATGACGCCGGTGCCGATCCAGCCGATTCGTGTCTTGCCGGCTTCCGCCCTGGTGACGCCCATGGTGATCCCTTGTTAAGAAACGCACACGCGGCTATCATTCATGCTTCGCGCGAGGTTCGTTCAACGTTCACAATGCCAACCGACGTCATGAACACTGCCGCCCGCCCACCGATTGTATTGGTCCACGGCCTGCTCGGCTTCGATCGCGTCAAGCTCGGGCCGCTCACTCTTTTGCGCTATTTTCCGGGGATCGAAGACGCGCTGATGGCCGCCGGGCACTCGGTCGGTGTGCCCAGCCTGAGCAAGACGCGCGGCGTCGCGCGCCGCGCTCACGAACTGCGGCGCTATGTGCTCGATCGCTTCCCGAACGACCGCGTCCACATCATCGCGCACAGCATGGGTGGCCTCGACTCGCGGTATATGATCTCGCGGCTCGGAATGGACGACCATGTGCTCTCACTGACGACAGTCGGCACCCCGCACCGTGGGACTGCCTTCGCCGACTGGGGCCAGCGCCGGCTGAAGCGAACGCTGGAGCCGTTCCTGAATTTCTGCGGCATCCCGACCGACGCCTTCGTCGACCTGACCACCGCGAGCTGTGCCCGCTTCAACGAGCTGACCCCGGATGCTCCCGGCGTGCGCTATTACTCGGTGGCCGGCGACTGCCCAAGAGATGTGGTGCCGCGCCGCTGGCTCTGGTCCGCCGACCTGATCGCGGCTGCCGAGGGGCCGAACGATGGGGCGGTCTCCGTTCGATCGGCAACCTATGGCGAAGGCATCGAGGTTTGGGACGCCGACCACATGAATCTGGTCAACCGCCCGAACCCGCGTGCCAAAAGCTGGGGGCACCGGCCGAGCGACTACCTGCGGCTGGTGCGGCGGGTGAATCCATGAGGTCGACGACGACGCAAACTCATTGCTTTCATTCGACATACCCCCTAACTCGTTTCAGCGGTTTTTGTGCAACTCTTTGCAACGAATCGTTGTGATGGCGAGGCCGTAATCCTCGGCGCCCTCACCCCGCCGCCGGACCCGTGGCCTCCACTTCCGCTTCCGCGACTTCCTCGCGGGCTACCTTGGCCACGGACGCGACTTTGTCGCCTTCGTTGGGATTAATGACGCGAACGCCCTGGGTGTTGCGGCCCGTGATGCGCACTTCGCTGGCGCGGATGCGCGTGACCATGCCTTGAAGGGTGATCAGCATCAGGTCGTCCGTGTCGCGGACGGGGACGACGCCGACGACTTGGCCGTTGCGTTCGCTGGTGCGAATATCCTTGACGCCCTTGCCGCCGCGACGCTGGCGGCGATAGCGCATCGACGAACGTTCGTCGCCTTCGGCAAGTGCATCACCTTCGGCGACAGTCTCGGTATCGCTCGTCACCGCTTCCGTGACCTCTACGTCGGCTTCACCATCAGCCTCTTCGCCGATGTCGGCGGTATGGGCGCCGAAGGGGGTGCGCTTACCGTAGCCGTTCTCGCAGACGGTGAGCAACTGGCCTTCGGGATCGGCGACCACCATGCCGACGACCTCATCCGCGCCGACCAGCTTGATGCCGCGGACGCCTTTGGTATTCCGCCCCATCGGCCGGGCGTCGGCTTCCGAGAAGCGGATAGCCATGCCATTCCGCGAGCTGAGCACGACCTCGTCGCCGGGCCGCACGAGGGCCACGTCGATGAGTGCGTCGCCGTCTTCGAGGCTGATGCCGATCACGCCGCCCTGACGCGGACGGCTATATTCCGTCAACTCGGTCTTCTTGATCAGGCCTTTCTTCGTGGCCATGAGCAGAAACGTGTTTTCTTCAAAATGGCGCACCGGAATCACGCCCTCGATCTTCTCCTCGGCCTTGAGCGTCAACACGTTGGCGATCGACCGTCCGCCACTCGTGCGTGCCGCTTCGGGGATGTCGTAAACCTTGAGCCAGTGGCACTGGCCGGTCGTCGTGAAGCAGAGCAGATACGCGTGCGTGCTGGCAACGAAGAAGTGCTCGACGAAATCTTCTTCGCGCGTGCCGCCCTGCACGCCGCGGCCACCGCGATGTTGGGTGCGGAACGTCGCCGGCGGCATGCGCTTGATGTAGCCGCCGTGGCTGAGGCTCACGACCACGTCTTCTTCGGGGATCAGGTCCTCCATGTTGACCGAGCCGCCCTCATCGGTCACTTCCGTCTTGCGGGCGTCGCCGTACTTATCGCGCAGCTCCTCCAGGTCCTTCCGGACGACCGCGTAAATGTTGGCCTCGTCCGACAAGAGTCGTTCGTGGGCCGTGATCTGCTCGCGGAGCCCGGAGTATTCCTTCAAGATCTCGTCGCGCTCGAGTGCCGCGAGTTGGCCGAGCTGGAGACGGACGACCGCTTCCGCTTGCTGCTCGGTCATGTGGTAAACGTCGGCGACACCCAGTTCGCGGGTCAGGGCTGCGAAGGCTTCTTCGCCGATGGCTCGGTGCAAGAGGGCCGAACTCACCTCCATCGCGACCAGCTGACGCTTGGCTTCGTTGCGGTCCGGCGAGCCGCGGCAAATGCGGATCACCTCGTCAAGCGACGAGATGGCGATGAGCTGGCCTTCGAGCACGTGGCCGCGACGCTTGGCTTCGCGGAGCAGGTATTCCGTCCGTCGCCGAATCACCTGAACGCGGTGCTTCAGGAACTCCTGCATCATCTCCTTGAGCGTGCAGACCTTCGGCCGGCCGTCGACCAGAGCCAGCAGAATGATGCTGACGGTCTTTTGCAGCGGCGAAAACTCGTAGAGCTGATTCAGAACCAGATGCGGATCGACGTCTTTCTTCAAGTAGACGACCAGACGAACCGGCTCACCCATGCGCGGGCTGCTTTCGTCGCGGACCTCGTCGATCCCTTTGATGCGTTCGTCCTTGACGAGTTCGCCGATCTGCTCGGCCAGCCGGTTGCGTGTGTGCTGGTACGGGACCTCCTTGATGATAATCTGTGCCTTCTTGCCTTCAACGATGTCGCAACGAGCGCGGACCGTGATCCGACCGCGGCCAGTCTTGTAGCCGTCGATGATCCCCTGCCGGCCGCGAATGATGCCGCCGGACGGGAAGTCGGGACCGGGGATGTGCTCGAGAATGCGGGCTAGGTCGAGGTCCGGATTGTCGATCAGGGCGACGAGGCCGTTGCACACTTCCTTCAAGTTGTGCGGCGGAATCTCGGTCGCCATGCCGACGGCGATGCCATCGGAGCCATTTACCAGCAGATTCGGCACCCGGCACGGCAACACCAGCGGCTCGCGGTACTTGCCGTCGTAGTTCGGAATGAAGTCAACGGTTTCCTTGTCGAGATCGGCGAGCATGTCGGCCGACATGGGCATCAAGCGGGCTTCCGTGTAACGCGGAGCCGCCGCCGGGAGGCCGGCCACCGAGCCGAAGTTGCCCTGGCCATGCACCAGCTTGTAACGCAGCACCCAATCTTGCGCCAGGCGCACGAGCGTGTCGTAAATACTCATGTCGCCGTGCGGATGGTAACGCTCCATTGTGCGGCCGACGATGGCGGCGCACTTGGTCGTCGCCGAACCGGGGCTCAGGCCCATGTCGTTCATGGCGACCAGCACGCGGCGATGGACCGGCTTCAACCCGTCGCGAACATCCGGAAGCGCACGGCTGACGATGACACTCATGGCGTACGTCAGATAGCTGTCGCGCAACTCGTTTTCGATGTCCAGCGACGGGATCGGCGCGGGGACGCCGTTGCCCTCGACAGGGGGAATAGAAGGGGGCGGCCCGTTTGGGGTATCAGCGGACGCCAATGTCGTATCCTCGGGTCGAATCGAGAGGGGTTCCCGGCAAACGCTCACCCGCCGCAAGTAGCTTGTTGGAAGCCACTTCCGGCGGGTGAAGGATTGGGGGATGGAACTCCATCAAATCCGTGTTATTCTACTAGAATTGGCTACGCGCACACAGGTCCGCGGGCCCGCCAAACGGAACTCTTTTGGGCCGGTTGGGGTCTAATAGAAACGTAGCCAACACCCTCCTCAAACGCACTTCGGAGTCCGCCGTGTTCCGCCTCCTTCCCGCTCTGTCCCTGGCCGCTATCGCCACACTCGTTGCCCCAGTTCCGGCTGCCGAAAAGGAGAGCGCTCGAGTCACCGCGACTCGCGAAAAGATGTTGCCCGCCAAGCTCAAACTCGACATCGACAAGAAGATGCTCCGCGCGATCATCACTGACGACTTGCCGGCCGCCGTCAAGGAAGCGACCAAGTTGACCCTCAAGATCGAGCCGGCGCCGGGCCAAGGCGTGACGCTCACTTCATCGTTTGAGTTGAAGGGCGAAATGACGCTCGCCGAGGCACTGGACAAGCTCTGTTCGGACAAGTCGTGGGGCTGGTATGTGAATGTGGGCAAGGAAGGCGATCAGAAGGACGGCGCGATTTTCCTCACCACCAACGGCAAGGAACACGGGTATAAAGAAGGAACCGGTCCGGGCGGCAAAGAAGTCGCCAAGAAGGACGATCCCAAGTCGAAGGAGAAGCCGAAGGAAGACCCGAAGACCGGCGGCGACGAGAAGGAAGCGGCCGAGATGTTGACCAAGGCCAAGCTGCAAATCAGCCTGAAGCAAAACGACAAGGCGAAGACGACCCTCGACGAGATCATCAGCAAGTATCCGGACTCCAAGCAGGCGGCCGACGCGAAGAAGCTCCTGGAGAAGATCGGGAAGTGAAGAACTACCTTGACCGCAGCGGTGAAGTCCCGTGGGTCCCGCCGGCCTTTGCCGAGGACGACAGTGGTCTCGTCGGCGTCGGCGGGTCGCTCGACCCGGTGTGTCTATTGCGGGCGTATTCGGAGGGCGTCTTCCCGTGGTTCAGCGACGGCGACCCGGTCCTCTGGTGGTCGCCGGACCCGCGGGCCATTCTTGATATTCGTACTGGCCTGCATATTCCGCGGCGACTGGCACGCACGATCCGATCGGGCAAGTTCCAGATCACGATCAATCGCGCCTTCGGACACGTGATTCGTGCGTGCGGTGACCGACCAGAAGGAACGTGGATCACGCACGAGATGGTCCAGGCCTACGAGGAACTGCACCGCTTACGTTTCGCGCATAGCGTTGAAACGTGGCAGGACGGCGAACTGGCGGGCGGCATCTACGGCGTGAGCCTGAATGGCCTGTTCGCGGCGGAAAGCATGTTCTTCCGCCGGACGGACGCTTCCAAGGTGGCCTTGGTCGGGCTGTTTCAGCGGCTGCAAGCGCGCGGGTTTGAACTCGTCGATGTGCAAATACTCAACGAACACACGGAACGCCTTGGCGCGTTCGAGATATCGCGTGATCGATATCTAGATAAATTGCGCCGAGCGATTGCCAATCGCGGCGTGCGCTTCGACTGAGCGGCCTGCGGCGTAGCGCGCTCGCGCTACGCCGCAAGCGGCCATCATCAATAATCGATTCCGAACTTCTTTGCCTGCTTCTGAAGCAATTCCTCGACTTTCTGATCGAAGCCTTCCTTGGTCTTCTTGCCTTCTTCTTCCAGTTTCTTCTTGGTGTAATCATCGCGCTGTTTGGCCAGCTCGCGAGCTTCCTCGCGGAGCTTGTCGCGCTTCTTTTCGATTTCATCCAAGTATGCCTGGCGCTTTTCCTTGGGCAGCTTGCGAAGTTCTTCCGGCAACTCCTCGTCCTTCAGGCTGTCGAGCTTCACTTTGCCGGTCTTGAGATCATTGAGCAGGTCATAACTGTTGATCCCGCCGCGCAGGGCGTTATAGACGGCTCGATCGGCGGCCAAGGTCGGCGCTGTTGCCGCAGGCGGGGCGCCCGGAGCGCCGCCAGGTCCGCCGCCGCCGAATCCACCACCGCCGCCCGTCACCGGGACCAAGGTGCCCGGCTTGGCGGCCGTTTCACTGCGAGGCGCTTCGACTTTCACTCCGGGCGCCGGGCCCTTCGGATCGCCGGGCTTCGCGGGCTCAGATTTGGCGCCGTCGAGCGACTTCAAGCGAAAGTCCTGGTCCTTCTGCTGCTTCTCTTTGCTGCCGTAGACCAGCGTCGAATTCTCCAACTCGGCGTTAATCTCGGCGAGCCGTTTGTCTTGCGGCGTTACGACGCGCACTTGAGCGCCGTCCTGGGCGATCTGCACATACGCCCCGCCGGCTTGCGTCGAAATGTCTTTCCAATACTTGGTGCATTCCGCGTCGTTGCCGCACTGGACCGTGTTGATGATGATGCCCTTCTCGACCGCGACCTTGCACGTCTCGGGGTACTTTACGTCGTCTTTGTAATCCATGTGCGGCGGCGCGTCGCCGACCAGGAAAATGATCCGCAGCGTGTCTTTGTCCGTAGACCACTTGAACTTCATGACCGACTCGTTCAGGGCCTGGTTGACTGACTCCGGCGTGTCGCCGCCGCCTTCCGCCTTGAAAGTCTTGATATTCGAGTAGATCGCGTCGAGATCGTCGGTCAGTTCGGTCATCTTGGTGATGTAGGCGTCGCCCTTGTCGCGGTAGGCGAGCAGGCCGACCTTCAAGTTCGGCGTCGGCTTGCCGGCCACAATCTGGTTGCTGATTGTCCAGATTTTCTGCTTGGCCCCTTCGATGAGCCCGCCCATGCTGCCAGTCGTGTCGAGGCAGAACACGACTTCGACATTGGGTTTGTTGTCCTTGATTTCCTTCGGGGCGGCGCCTGCCGCCGCAGTAAACGCCAGGGCAATGGACAGGGCGAGCAGTTGACGTGTCATGGCAAGCTTCCTCTCGCTTTGGCGAGCGGAGCCGCGTGAGCGGCCCGATGACGTCGTGACATCATCGGGCCGCTCACGCGGCT
>DATANR010000059.1:0-2642 GCA_036266155.1 Gemmataceae bacterium
TTATCGGGCGGCTTACGCCGCTCCGCTCGCCTTTGCTTGTTGTTCGTCGCCGGCGTGATGACGAGTTGCAGCAAGTCGCCATCGGGCGCCGGCGGAGCGGCCGCGCAATCGACCTTCTCGGTCGTCCGCCCGCAGAAGAAGATGCTTCCGCGAGTCATCGAGCAGCCGGGCACAGTGCGTGGGTTTGAGGAAGCGCCGTTATTCGCCAAACTCGCCGGACACGTTAAGGTCGTTCACGCGGACATCGGCGATGCCGTCGAAGGACCGACTTTATCCAAGCCCGGCACCATCCTCGCCGAGTTGAGCATTCCCGAACTCGAGGACGAGGGCCGACAGAAAGACGCCCTCGTTGAACAGGCGGCCGCCGAGGTGGCTCAGGCCAAAGAGTTGGTCACGATCGCCGAGGCCGGCGTCGGAACCGCGGTCGCACAGATTGTCGAAGCCAAGGCCGGCCTCACGCGTGCGCAAGCCAATCTGGCCCGGTGGAAATCGGAAGCGGCCCGTGTCGCCGAGATGGTGCGGAACAAAACGCTCGATGCACAAACGGGGGCGGAGACAGAGAATCAATACCGTGCGGCGGAGGCGGCCGTCGAGGAAGCGCGGGCCAGAATCGTGGTCGCCGAGAAAACCGCCATCAAGGCCCAGGCCGAGTTGAGCAAGGCCCATGAGGATGTGAAGGCGACCGAAGCCAAGCGCAAGGTTACGGTCGCCGACGCAGCGCGTGTCCACAGCTTGCTCGAATATCGCTTCATTCGTGCTCCGTTCACGGGCGTCGTGACGAAACGGACCATCGACACGGGGCACTTCGTACAGCCGGTGGGCGGCGCCAAGATGGAACCGCTATTTACCGTTGTGCAACTCGACAAAGTGCGTGTGCCGATTGACATTCCCGAAGTGGATGCCGCGCTCGTTCGCAAGGATCAGAAGGCCGTTGTTTCGGTGCCTGCCTTGAAGGCCGATTTCGAGGCCAAGGTGAGCAGGACGTCGGATGCGCTGGAACCCGGCTCGCGGACAATGCGTGTTGAAATCGATCTGCCGAATCCGAACCACCGTCTTCGATCCGGCATGTATGCGACCGCGAAGGTCTATGCCGAGATGCCCGAAGCATGGATGCTGCCCGCGAACGCGGTTGTGAAGCAAGCGGAGCAAATGGCGTGCTTCTTGTACCGCGATGGGAAAGCCGTGCGCATGCTGATTCAAACCGGCCGCACGGATGGCACGTTCACCGAAGTCTTCAAGAAGGCAGGGCCGGGTGGAACGTGGGAGAATTGGACGGGCAGCGAGGACGTGCTGGCCGGCTCGACTGCGACGCTCGCGGACGGCCAAGCGGTGGAAGTGAAGTAATAGATTGTGCAAAAAAGGGTCGCAGAGACTGGCGTCGCTGCGACCCCTTAAGGTTGTTGCACTTGCAAGCTCTACTCAGCCGACAAATTCGCCAGGTAGTTGTCGTAGGCCGCCCGGGTCTTGGCCTCGTCGCCTTGCAAGGTCTTGAGCTTGGCCGACAGGTCGTCCATCTCCTTCTCCTGTTCTTCGAGCGTCTTCAAATACCGCTGGAACAGCGGCGATTCTTTCGGCGTCTCGCGCAGATTGTCGCGGAGGCGTTTCTGGTCGACCGTGATCGCCTGCACGCGCGTGTTGACCGCCAGGATGTCCTGGCGGGCCTTATCCCAGGTCGCCTTCACGCGGAGGGCCTCCTGGAGCTTGGTCTTCAAGGACTCCGGCGCTTCCTTCATGTTGATGAAGAGCCGGATCTGATCGTCCGCATTGTTGGTGAGCTGGATGTTGCTGCCGGCTTCACGCTCTTCGACGACGGTGTAGCTCAGGTCTTTCTTCGCGGCGACCGGCACTTCAAAGCGGAACACGTCGGCGGCCTCTTCCTTCGGAATGTTGTTGCCCTTGAAGGTGAAGCCCTGACCCTTGCGATTCGGGTGCTCGATCAACAGCGTGCGATCGGTCGTTGAACGGTTCGAGATGTCGTAGACGCGTTCCTCGCGGAAGAGCGTGTTCGTGTGGATGATGCCCTTCACGGCCTTCACGCTCGTGATCCGGCTCGTGTTGTTGCCGTTCTTGACGCTCACCTCCGTGCCCAGGTCGATCGCGTAACTGACGAGGCGTTCCTCGTCCGGCTGCAGGTCGAGCACGCGCGTGTCGCCAGCGTAAACGGAACCTTCGAAGACGGTGATCGGGCCCTGGGTCAGCGGCATGCCGGTCGTGTTCTTGAACTTGAGGCCCAAGAGCGGATGCTTCGGCTGCACGCCGGGATTAAAGATGCTGACGCGTTTGCCTTCGACGTCCTTGTTGACGATGGGTAGCAAGGCCGACTTTTGGCGGGCGAGGTCGACGGGCCGATCGATGACGTACTGGTAATAGTCGCCGAGTGAACTGGCCGTCGCGGCCGTCTGGACGCTGGCGCCGAGGTTCATGCGGTCTTGCAGGCGGGCGGCCGCTTGCGCCGCGAAGCGCCGTTGCTCCTCGCTAACCTCACCGCCACGCAGCCGACCATCGGCAGCGGCCGCCTTCTCAGCGCGTGCGGCGGGCTTGCCGGCCATCGGGGGGGCGCCTGGAGGGGCCGGACCACCGGGGCCACCGAAGCCGCCACCGCCGCCGAAGCCGCCAGCCCCGTTCGCTGGCAAGCCAGCAAG
>DATANR010000060.1:0-24797 GCA_036266155.1 Gemmataceae bacterium
CCTCACCCCCGGCCCCTCTCCCCCCGAAGCGGGGGGAGAGGGGAGAAAGGAATTTGTCGTGAAGGGGGTTTCGTTTGTCTCGTTTCTTGGCCATTGATGCCGACCAGGGCGGCATCCACGTTGCAGTGGGGACGGGCGCTCGCGGCGGGACCGTGCGCGTCGAACACGCGCTGACGGTTCCGGTGACGGAATTGCTCACGCCGGCGAACGCCGCGGACCTGGGGCGCCAGCTCCGCGACGCGCTGCGAGCCGGCGGCATCGCCGCGGGACCGACGCTGGCGACCGTGGGCCGCGACCGCGTCATCCTCAAAGACGTCAAGATCCCCCGCGTCGGTCCCAGTGAGGAACCGAACCTCGTTCGCTTTCAAGCCACCAAGGACGCGACCGAGGCTAGCGACGCCGTCGTCCTCGACTATTACACGCTCGATCGCGATGATCCGGACGGTCAGGTGCGTGCCGTCACGGTGAGCGTCCGCAAGGACGTGGTGGCGGCTTACAAGGCGCTCTGCCAGGCGGCCGGCCTCAAGCTCGCCGGCGTCACGCCGCGACCGCAGGGTGCGCTGGCGGCTCTTGAACGCGCGATCGCGACGGGCGCCGTGACGGAGCCGGAAGCCAAGCGTGCGTCGGTGGCGGTGCTCACGCGTGGCGAGAAGTGGGGCGAACTGCTCATCGCCCGCGACGGCCAGGTGGTCTTCTCGCGGGCGGTGTCGGCGACGGCGCTCAATTCCGAGTCACAGATTCTCAGCGAATTGCGGCGCAATCTGGCCGTCTACAACGGCCAGTCGCCACAGCAACCGGTCGAGGCCGTCTACGTCGCCGAGGCGGCTGGCCCGGTTGGCTGGAGCGGTCGGATTCGCAGCGGGCTGCAAGTGCCGGTGCAGGCGTTCGACCCGCTCGCCGGCGTCGAGAGCTTTACGCCGGCCGATGCCCGCGGCCATTTTGCGACGCTCGTCGGCCTGTTGCAGCTCAAGACGCGCGGCACGCGGCTGCCGATCGATCTGGCCGCGCCGCGTGAGCCGGTGGTAGCCAGGTCGTCGAGCCGCAACTTGATGGCCGCCGGCGTCGCCGTGCTGGCGTTTTTGATTATCGGCGGGCTCGGTTTTGGTTACATGAAGGTCAAGGCCAAGGACGCGACCTACGCCAAGCTCACCGCGGAGAAGGTCGACCTCGAAAAGACGATGAAGGACTACGAGGAAGACGACAAGCGGATCAAGGCGCTCAAGGAATGGGACGAGTCACGCATCAACTGGCTCGACGAAATTTACGATCTGACGGCCCGCTTCCCTGACATCAAGAACGCCCGGCTCGAACAGTTCCGCGCCGAGCCGCTGACGGTGCAGAAGGGGGCCAAGACCAAGTACGTGGCGCGCATCACCCTCAAGGTGGCGACCAACGACCCCAATCTGATGAACAACTTGCAGAACGGCATGAACGCCGACAAGAAGTACCACAACATCAACAAGCAGATCAAACCAACGACCGGCCTGAGCGGCGGATTTACGCAGACGTACGAGGTGCGGGCGGACATCGAGCGCCGGCCGGCCAACGAGTACGTCCGCAAGCTGACGGCCACGGCCCCCTCGAAGCCGAGTAAGTTGAGCGACACCGGCAGCGGCAGCGACCTTGAAGGCGGATTCGGAGGGCAGGTCAATGAGTAAGCGCGAACGCAATCTGGCCGTTGTCCTCATTGCCGTCCTCGGGACCGGCGCCGTTCTGTTTATTGGTTACTCCTTTATCCTCTCGCCGCTGATGGAGAAGGAAAAACTGATCACCACCAAACAGCGTGAGATCACCGACCTGGAAGACGAAATCAGCCACATCATGGCCGAGAAGAAGAAGTACGAGGCGATCCGGTATCAGAGCCTGCCGAACGATCCGGTCCAAGGCCCCGGCGTGGCGCGTGAGGAATACAGCAAGCTGCTCGAATCGCTCTGCCGCAAGGCCGGCCTGGACAACGGGCTGAACATTCAGGTGTCCGAGCCGGACAGCAAATCGGTCCCGATGATCGCCAACAAGAAGCCGGCCTACACGCGGCTCAGTTGGGAAGTGAAGGCCAAGGGCGACGAATACTTTCTCGTCGACTTCCTGCGGCTCTTCTACGCCCAGCCATTGCTGCACCAGATCAAAACGATGAATCTCCAGCGGCCGTCCGACCAACGGTCGCAGATGCGCCGCGAGCTGGACATCATCATCAAGGTGGAGGCCCTGGTCCTCGACAACGACAAGGGACGGGCCACGCTGTTGCCCGTCGTCCGCGAGATGGCCCTGCTCGTCAGCTCGGCGGCCTACACGGGCTACAACTTGCACGCGACACATAACGGCAAGGGCTCGCCGCTGGCGCCCGCGGGCGTGCTGGCCGATCCGCCGCGCGACTATCTGGCGATTGCCGGCAAGAACGCGTTCTTCGGGCCGGCCAAGGTGAAGCCCGTCGAAAAGGAGTTCGAGCCGCCGCCCCAAGAGGATTTGTCGCCGTACATCGTGCTGACCGCGATCACCAGCTACGAGGACGGCAACTTCGTCGCAACGCTACGCGACTTCTCGACCAACAATAACTACACGGTTACGCAGTCGCCGAAAGGCGCGATCGAAGTAAAGGGCGAGTATGAACTCAATGGCAAAAAGAGGTTCCTGGCCGGTTACAGCGAAAAGACCTCGAGCCGCAATCTTTTGTACGGCTCGCCCGACGGTGGCAATCTGCGCGTTTGGCGGGTACGGCGGGTGACGGCGAGCGAATTGATTCTGGAGAAATTAGATAAAGAGGAGGCGCCGGCGCTGGTGGATGAGGAGACAGAGAAGCCCGTTGAGAAGCCCAAGGTGCCGAAGCAAGCGTATTTCGGCGGCGGGGCCTGGATGTTCGTGGCGGTGCAAGAGGGTAAGAATTACTCGGTCGGGCTCGACCAGTGTCTGGACATTAATGTCAAGAAGGGCGAGGAAGGCAGCAAACCGCCGCCGCACCTTGGCCCGACATTCCTGACCTCGCGTGAAGCGACGCGAGCGATTTACGCTCCGCTGCCCACTCCCGTTTCCACCTCCGCTGTGAGCACACCGGCGGTGAAAGAGGATCGACGACGCTAAGCCGCGGAGCCCGAAGCGCCACGCTAGGCAGAGAAAGAAAGACCGGAGATTGCGGGGGAATGAAAAAGATGGAGATGGAGATGGAGATGGAGATTAGGATCGAACGACGGATGCAGCGGCACAGCGGATCCTAATCTCCATCTCCATCTCAATCCTAATCTTCTTGACGTGGTCGTCGCTGCGGATTTTCGTACCGTCTCCGAAGCGGAGAGGGGGAACAAGACAGCCGACGAAGTCATCGGGTTTCACGATAGTCGCCTGTTCGCCTACATTAGCCCTTTCTGAGTCCCTCGCCGGTTCGGTTGAACTATTAGAACCGGTTGTGCCGAATTTAGCGGGGACGAGGCCGGAGGACCGGCTGGATTCACTCACGTCTGCGCACGGGTCATGGGGGACCCGTACACGGGCCGTCGGGGGAGAAACCGCACATGACGATCACGCCGCACAAGTCCTTCTGGCCGAAGCGCTGGCTCCGTTCGTTCGCCGGGGCTGCCCTGGCGACGGCCGTGGTGGGCGGGGCCGTCTGGGCTGCCGACCCGCCGCTCGAAGCCTTCCCGCCGCTCCTCAAGGAGCTGCCCAAAGACAAAGCCAAGGAGGCTCCCGCCAAGGAGACTCCCAAGGTTGCGGAGCCGAAGGTCAAGGAGACCCCCAAGGCGAGCGAACCCGTCGTCGTCAAGCCGAAGCTGCTCACGTTCGCGATGGCCAGCAAGGAATGGGCCGGCGTGATGGAGTGGTACGCCAACGAATCCGGCCTGGCGTTCAACTCGGTCGAGAAGCCGCCGACCGGCTCGTTCAATTTCATCCCGCCCAAGGACGCCAAGACGGGCCAGCCGAAGCTGTACACGCTGTCCGAAATCACGGACATCATCAACGAAACGCTGCTCGTCAAGGGCTACGTGCTCGTGCGCGGCGAGGCGACGTTCCGCCTCTGGCCGGCCAGCGAGAAGATCGAAGCCGAACTGGTGCGCCGCATCTCGCTTGACGAATTGAAGACCCTCGCGTCGCGCGATCTTGTGCAGGTCGTGCTGCCGCTCAAGATGCTCGTGGCCTCGGAACAGGTGGCTGACGTCCAAAAGATGATGAGCAAGCTTGGCGAAGTGTCGGCGTTGCCGGGCACCAACTCGCTGCTCATGATCGAATACGCCGGCAACTTGAAACGCATCATCAGCGATCTCAAAGCGAGCGAGGCCGACGAAGGCCAGTCCGAGCAATACACGCACAAGTGCGAGTACGTGAAGGCCCGCGACGCGGTGACGCACTTGAAGGACCTGTTGAACGTTGAGGACACGTCGGGCGACACCCGCGGCCGCGGCTTCGGTCCCGGCGGCTTCGGCAACTTTGGCGGCGGCGGTGACCCGCGCTTCGATCCGCGCATGATGGGCGGGCCCGGCTTCGACCCGTCGATGATGGGCCTCGGCGGTCCCGGCGGCCGTGGCCGCGGGCTTGGCACGCGCACGCAGAAGCCGACGCGAGTTGTTGGTGACGATTCGACCAACACTGTGTTCCTGAATGGCGCGGCCGACAAGGTCGCTCAGGGCAAGGCATTCCTCATCAAGTACGACGTCGGCACCGAGAAGATCGTTTCCAGCGCGCCCGAGTGGCAAACTTACTCGGTCCCGCAAGGAAACGCTGATTCACTTGCCCAGGCGTTGGCGGAACAGTATCGCGGCACGACGGTCCGTGTTCGCGCTTTGTCCGGCAACCAAATTATCGCGTGGGCTCCCGCGGCGGACCATCTCGACATCATCAAGACGCTCAACAACTATTCGAAGTCCGGCAAGGAGATCGCGAAGAACATCAACGTGTCGGGCGTGGACGTCAACGATGTCGTCACCATGCTCGGCAAGATGTTCCCGGATCCGACGCACGGCGGGCCAGTCATCACACTGTCGCTCAGCGGCAGCGCGGTGACGGTCAAGGGCAAGCAGGAGCAAGTCGCGGACGTCGAGTCGGTCATCAAAGCGCTGATCGGCAGTACTGACAGCGAGCCAAATGGCCCCGGCGGCGGCAATGTGCGCATCATCAACTTGAAGGAAGGCAGCGCGACCGATCTGGGCGAAGCTCTCCGCATGCTCATGGAGAGCATGGGCAATCCGAACGTGCGCGTCGTCCGTCCAGACGGGTCGCCCGTGCCGCCGAAGCCGCCGGTCGCGGTCCCGCCGGGGATGCCACCGACCGGCACGCCGCCGGTGGTTCCAAAGGGCGATGCTCCGAAGATCCCGAATGTTCCGGGCCTCGACGCACCAAAGGTCCCTGAACTCGACAAGAAAAAGACCTCGGCCGAGCCTGGCGAGGGCAAGGGTTACGGCTACGGCGTCCGCGACTTGGCCGTCACGTCGATGATCGCGATGGGCGGCGGACAGATCGTTGACCCGGCGCAGGCCAAGCCGAAGGCGGCCGGCGGCGCGCCGCTGACGATCACGACCGTCGGCGATCGGCTCATCATCACCGGCGACGATCCGAAGGCAGTTGCGCTGGCGTATGACCTCGCCCGGTTGATCATCAACGGCAAGGGCGAAGCCTACAAAGTCTTCCGGTTACAGAACGGCAACGCGTCGGAAGTCGCTCGCGTACTCAACGAGTGGTTCAACGGCCAGCAACAGCAGCAACAACGGCCGCAGAACCCGCTCGCCGCGTTCATGCAAGCCGGCCCCTTCGGAGGTCGTGGCGGGCCGTTCGGGCAACAGCAGCCGGAGGCCGAGAAGCCACGCGTCCGCATCGTGGCCGAGCAGTCGAGCAATTCACTGCTGGTGCGGGCGAACACACTCGACCTGATCACGATTCAAGGACTGCTCGACAACGTTCTCGACGTCGGGGCCGGCGATTCGAAGGCGGTCATGAAACCGTTCTTCATCGGGCCGCTGCAATACGCGGTCGCGACCGAGGTCGTGAGCATCCTCAGGGAGGTCTACCGCGAAAGCACGAACCAGGCGGCCAGCCAGTCGCCAACGACCGGCGGGTTCGCGGCATTCGGCGGGCCGTTCGGCGGCGGGGCCTTCGGTCAGCGTTCGCAACCACTCGACCAGCTCGGCCGGCCGAAGCAGGTGAGCCTGTCGATCACGGCTGACGATCGAACGAACTGCATCGTCGGTATGGCCACGGAACTGATGGCCAAGGACATCGAGAAGGTCGTTCAGATTCTCGAAATGAACGCCAAGGATTCGACCAAGGTCATCCAGCTCGTGAAGACACCGGGCGTTGATCCGACGATGGTGCAGGACGTGCTGGATGCCATCCAGGGGCGCACGCCGACGTCGCAACTCCAGCAGCAAGGCCGCGGCGGCATGGGCCAGTTCGGCGGTATGGGTCAGTTCGGTGGCGGCGGACAATTTGGCGGTGGCGGCCAGTTCGGCGGCGGCGGTCGCGGCTTTGGCGGCGGCTTCGGCGGGCCGGGTGGTGGATTCGGTGGCGGCGGTGGGCCCGGTGGCGGCTTCGGCGGTGGCGGCCGTGGCTTTGGCGGCGGCGGTGGCGGCCCAGGTGGCGGTGCTGGCGGCGGCGGCCGCGGCTTCGGCGGCGGTGGCGGCGGCGCACGGCCCGGCGGGAGATCGAGCAGGGAGGACCAGCCACCCGGCAGCCTACCCGGGATACCGCAAGTCGGCAGAGGGCCCGATTTTTTTGAACAACGGGACATGGACGTCCCGCAGCAGACCCTCCTCTACGATCCGTACGAAGAAGCCATAAACCAGCGGCGAGCCGGCCCGCTCGCCCACGGTGACGGCGTGCAGATGCTCTCCCCGGTCCGCCTCACGGCCGGCACCGAGGAGCAACAGCCGCCGACCGGCGGCGCGCAGCCCAAGCAGCCGAGCACACCGATTCCGCCTGGAGTTGTTTTCCCGACCACGCCGTTGGGCAAGCCGGGCGAGACGCCGAAAGTCGGCGGTCCGCTCGAATTGATCGGGCCGCGCGGCTCCGTTCAGTTCACGCCATTGCCGGAACTCAACTACGGCATCGTGACGGCCAACAACATGGCCGACCTGCAACTGACTCTGGAAATCATCAGGAAGCTTACCGAGGAATTGAAGAAAGACGCGGCAACCTCCGGCCCGCAGATGGAGATTGTTCCGCTGAAGTTCGGCGACGCGGCCGAAGTCACCACGCTCGTCAATCAGCTCGGTTCGCGCGCCGCCTTGGGGCAATCACGCGCGACGCAGCCCGGTGTTCAGGGCCCGTTTGGACAATTGAACCAGGCGCAAAACAGCGCCGGTGGATCGGTGTTGCTCCTGCCGATTCCACGGCAGAACGCCATCCTGATGTTCGGATCCGAATTGCGGTTCCCGTATTACAAAAAGCTCATCGAGCAATTCGACATCACGAATACGAATCGGCCGGTTGCCATTCCGCTGAAGAACGCCAGCGCTCAACAGGTCGCCAACCTACTATCGCAGTTCTACGCGTCGCGGTATTCGGCTGCGGGTGAGAACCAGAACAACGATCTGCTCAGGTTCTCCTATTCGACCAGCAACAACAGTGTCATCGTACAGGCCGGCAAGGGCGACCTGGAGGAGATCAAGGGCATCATCGAGCGGCTCGACACTGTTCCGTCGGAAGCGAAGAACGAGCTGAAGATCATTCGGCTCGTTAACGCGCCGGCCGACGAACTGGCGGCGACGCTGCAGACGGCCTTGCTCGCCAATGTGCTGCCGCAGGGCACCGGCATCGTGCAGGCGGCCGCGGGCAACATTCCGGGCGGAAACTTCGGTCAGCAGCCGATTGGCGCTCAGCAGCCCGGCACCAACATTGCCGGCAATCAGTTCGGCCAGGCCGGCACGCAGGGTCGAACCGCGGCACTCGGCTCTCAGGCCTCCAACACGACGAAGACGGTCTCGCTGCGGTTCATCGGGCCGGGCAAGGACGGCACGGTCGAATCCGGTTACCTGGAAGACGTCCACATCACCGCCGACCTGCGGTCGAATACGCTCATCATCTCGGCCCGCGAGGAGACGCAAAAGCTCCTGGCCGCGGTAATCAAGCAACTCGACCAGCCGAGTGCCGCGCGGGCTGGCATCAACATCTTCACGCTCAAGCGTGCCGATGCGACGATGACCGCCAACCTGCTCCAACAGCTGTTCCTCGGCACGGGGCGGACCGGCCAGGGTAATACGGGCTTCCCGAACGCCGGCTTCCCAGGGGCGAATACGACGGGGACCAGTGGCGCCGGGCGGCCGTTAATGACGCTGACGGGGACGCCCGGCGACAGCGCCGCCCTGATCACGCCGTCGATCACCATCGATGATCGTACCAACTCGGTCATCGTCGCGGCGAGCCAGAACGATCTCGATGCGATCCGCGCGATCATCTACCGGCTGGATGACGCACCGGTCGTCAAGCGCTCGACGCACGTCATCAAGCTCCGCAACGCCGGGGCCGTCGACGTTGCCAACGCCTTGTCACCGTTCCTCGCGAATGTGTTGGCTGTCATTAACACCAATATCACGGCCACGAACTTCCTGGACATCCAGCGCAGCATCGTGGTGGCGGCCGAGCCGGTCTCCAACAACCTGCTCATTGATGCCACGCCGGAAGCGATGGCGGCCCTGTTGCCGATCATCGAGCGTCTCGACGCCCAACCGCTGCAAGTGTCGGTCGAAGTATTGATCGCCGAAGTGATCCTGACCAACAACGAGGAATTCGGCATCGAGATCGGCTTGCAGAGCCCAATTCTGTTCAGCCGATCCGTGATCCCGTCGAGCAGCGGCGTGAGCTTCTCGAACGCCACGGCCGGAACGCAAGTGGGCAATGCGGTCCCGGCCGGGGTGACGACCGGAACGACCGGCATCCTGAACTACGCCGGCCAGGCGTTCGCGTTCAACTCGACAGCGGCGCCGGCCTACAGCAATCTCCTTCGGCAGGGGACAGTCGGATTTCAGGGCCTGACCAACTACGGCGTCGGCCGGGCCAATACCAACGGCATTGGCGGCTTTGTGTTCAGTGCGGCATCGGACACGGTCAACGTCCTGATTCGCGCTCTCAAGACCCAGGGCCGCGTCGATAACCTGACGCGGCCGACGATTACATTGCTCGACAATCAAATCGGCTCGGTCAACATCGGCGGCTTGTATCCGTACACGAACGGCGGCCAGTTCACGTCGTTCGGCACGTTCCAGCCGACAATCGCGCAGCAGCAAATCGGCACCACGCTGACGGTCGTGCCGCGCATCAGCCCGGACGGCCGCGTGCTCATGCGGGTCGAGCCCAGTATTGTCGCCCCGGAAGACACGCTCGTCAGCCTGGGCAACGGCCAGTTCGCCACGGCATTCCGCCAGCAGGCGGTGCAGACGACCGTGTCGGTCATGGACGGCGAGACGGTCGTGCTCGGCGGGTTGATCAGCAAGACCGATGTGCGTCAGGAGAACAAGGTGCCGTGGCTCGGCGACCTGCCGTACATCGGGGCGGGCTTCCGCTACCGTACGCAGACGCAAGAAAAGCGCGAGCTGATTTGCATCTTGACACCGCACGTCATCCGCAATTGCCTGGACAGCGAACGGCTCCTCATGGAAGAAGCTCGCAAGATGAGCTGGAAGCTGCACGACGTCGAAGGGATTTGCAACGGCTGCGAGAAGGCAGTCGGCGGGCCGAGCGCTTACACGGGCCCGGACGGTTCGGGGCCGATCCATCCCCCGGGCGCGTGGGTGCAGCCGAACGGCGGCTCGCCGTTCCCGCTGGCGACGCCGCTGCCGGTGCCCGAGTCAGTGATACCGCCGGCCAAGCCTACCGACCCGACGCTGCCGCCGCCGGCGAAGCCGCCAATCCCGGAGTTGCCCAAGATTCCGGTGCCCGAGAAGCCGACGGCGATGCCGCCGGTGATGGCTGGAGCGATCCAGCCGACAAGCTATGAACCCGCCGGCGGCATCGTTGCGCCCGGCGAACGTCGGTAGGCAATACATAGGCGAGCGCAGCGGCGTCAGCCGCCCGATGATGTCAGAATCGGGTCCCGGCGCGCCGGGACTCCGCTCGCCAGTTCGATGCACTCCACGGAAGGAGTTCTCAGATGCGCCGCGTTTTCCAAGTCTTCGCCATCGGCGTTGCCGTTCTCACGGGTTGCACGACCGCACCGAAGGTGGCCGACGCGCCCACCGCGGCACGTGCGGCTGCTCCCGAAGCTACCGTGGTCGCGAACCAATACGACCGCGATGGTAAGCTCAACGCGTTCATCACCAACCAGGGCCTGCCGACGACGCCGGCCAAGTCGGGTGAGCCCGCTCGGATCGCCGTCGCGTGGAACAACAAAGTCATCTACGCCCCAGACCCAACGCACGGCGGCGACCTTGTCCCCGGCCTCCTGGGCAAAATGTGGGTCTTTGGTCCGGAAGAGGGCGTGCCGCTCGTCATCGATGGCGAGTTGATCGTCGGCGTGTGGGACCTCGGCCCGAAGGCCAAGGGCGGGCAGCCGGCATTGCAGGAAGTCTGGCACATCGACAACGAAGCGGCCAAGAAGTTCCGCAAGAAGGACTTCATGGGCGGCGAAGCCTACACGGTGTTCCTGCCCTGGAGCCAGTACAACGTCGACATCAAGCAAGTCAACGTGATCGCCCGGTTCAATGCAGCCGGGGGCCGTTCCCTGGTGTCGACGCCGGAGACGTTGACGATTGACCACTCGGCGACTCTGCAGCGTGCTCAGGACAAGTTGAACGGCTACGTCGTCAACCCGCAAGCCAAGCTCGACATCGGCCCCGGCGTGCAGTCGCCGTCGATCGCGACGAAGTAACTGTTTCCAACTGGGCTGCCGCTCTCCATGAGGCGAGCGCCGTCCATTGTATTATCTGCATAGCATAAGAATGAGAACTAAACTTCAGACCAGAATCGTCTGAAACGAACAGTTTCGGTCCCTTCTGGCGCTAGAAATGGTAGGCAGATTCTTCGACGCAACTCTTTGTCAATTAAGTAACTAGCGTCGGTTTTTCGATTGAGAGATGGCCAACCCCGGTGTGTGTTTGGCCATCTCTCTTGGCCATCTTAGCTCTAATAACTCCATCCTCGTGCATGCGACGTTATTTTTGCCCTTCCGAAGATTTGGTCAAATGATGTACGAACTTCTCCCGCCATCTCCACTATTAGGGGAAAAGACCCGTGGGAGTTTGCCGTGCTCCGCCTCACTCTACGCACTCTGCTCGCCTATCTTGACGACACGCTTGAGCCGGCCCAGGCCAAGGAGATCGGTGCAAAAGTCGCCGAGAGTGAGTTCGCGCAAGAGACGGTCGAACGCGTCAAAACGGTGACGCGGCGCCGCCGGCTCATCGCGCCGCCGGTCGACACACACGACCCGACGCTCGACCCGAATATGGTTGCCGAATACCTCGATAACGTCCTGTCGCCCGACGACGTGACCGAACTCGAGCAGGCCTCGCTCGATAACGACGTCCGCCTGGCCGAAGTGGCGGCCTGCCATCAGATTTTGACGCTCGTGCTCGGCGAACCGGCCAAGGTGCCGCCGACGGCGCACATGCGCATGTACAAATTGGTCCGCGGGCCGGAGTCGATTCCCTATCGCAAACCGTCGGCAGCCAATTCGCCACCCATCGCTGGCTTGGCGGCGCCCGGCGCCGTCGACACGTTTCGCGATCCGACGGACGACGATCTGCTCGAATCGGTGTTGGGACCGCGCAGCATCCTCTGGCTCGTCAGCCTGCTGTTGGTCATCGCAGTGCTGATCGTGGCCGTCTGGCTGGCGGTCCCGCCGCCGCCGCCGCAACCGGTCCAGGGTTACATCGCCGTGTCGATGCCGCGTACGGAGCCCGTGAAGCCGGCGCCCTCGCCCGTCAAGAAGCCCGAAACTGTCGCAGTCGAAAAGAAAACAGATGAACCGGTTGTCCCGCTGCCGCCGGCAGTGGCGCCAGAAATTGGGCCGATGCCACGAGTTGTCGGCGACGGCGGACCGCCGGTCGCGCGCGCGGCTGATTCCGAACGTCGCGGCGTGGCCGTGTACGATACTCCGCTGCACCCGCTGCTCATTCGCAAGCGCGAGACAGTCAAATGGGAGCGGATCACCCAGGCCGACGCGCGCGTCTCGAGTACGGACACCTTGCTCGCTCTGCCCGGCTTCCATCCAGAGGTCAAACTCGACACGGGCGTCCGCGTCCGCCTCTGGGGCAACGTGCCGGAGTCGCTGGCGGTTCCCGTGGCCGAGAGCCGGGCGACGTTTTTTGTGCCGGCCCAGGGGCTCGACGCGGACCTCGCTCTACAATCTGGCCGGATCTTCTTGACGGCACCGATGGCAACGCGCGCCGTGACCGTGCGCGTGCGCATCCTCGACGAGGTCTGGGACGTCACGCTACGAACGCCGGATACGGAAATCGGCATCGACGTGATCGGCGAACCGTCGCGCGGCCCCTTATTCGATCGCGACGTCGCCGAGTCGCCGCGGACACTTGTTTACCTGGGCGTCGTTGAGGGCTCCGCCTCGGTGCGCAGTGGATTCCAGGTCTCTCCGGACCTGGGTGTGGGCGCGAAATGGAAGTGGGACAGCAAGGGTGGCAAGGCCTCGCTCGCGCCCAAGGATGACAAAGACGACTTCCAGGGCAACCGGTGGACCAAGGTTGTTCCGGCAGCGCCGGCCGCAAAAGACATGGCCGCCGCCTGCGCCGAGATGGCACGGCGTGTGAACGTCGCCCAGGGACCATTCGACGTCGACTTCGACGCCACGATCAAAGACAAGGCTGAGGCGATCGCCCGCCGTGTGCTCGCCACGTGGATGCTGGCCGCGGTCGACAGCCTGACGTTCTTGATCGATGCCCTGGAGGCGGACCACGCCGCCGTTCGCGATGCGGCGGCCAAGGCCATCCAATTATGGTGTGCCGAGGCTCCCGATCGCGAGGCGGCCTTCGTCCAGGCGCTGGCCACGAAGGCCGCTTTCGTGGACGCTCAGCGGGCGTTTGTCATTGCGCTGATCCATGCGCCGGACCGGCCGATCGACGACAAGTCCGTCGACCGGCTCTTCGAATTGCTGCGGAGCGAAAAGCTGGCGATTCGCGAGTTGTCTCGCATGCAGCTTGCGAAGCTCGACCCGGCGGGAGCAAAGGAGTTCAATTACGACGCACTTGGCGATCGCCGCGCGCTCCAGGCCCAGGCCTGGGAGCGCGCGTTCAAGAAGAAGGCAAAGGACAAGTAGGCCCGGCGAGCCGAGCCGGGCCCTCGAAGATGCCGCTCGGCTCGCGGCACCTACAACGCTTCACCACCTTCAAAATCCTCGAACTTCGTGCCGAGGTACTTGTTCGCGGCCGCGTCGTGCACAAACATGTCGCCGCCGAGGCCGCCGACCAGTTTCAGGTTGCCGCCGACAATCACGCGCGTGCCCGTCAAGTCGCTGAAGTTCACGCTATCATCGCCGTCGCCGGCCTGAACGGTCAGGTTGTCTTGGAACTGCGTCGGGTCGTTCAGGTTGAAGCCGTTGGCATCCTTAAAGCGACAATCGATCTCCAGGTTATCCGCGCCGCCGCCCAGGTCGATGAGCGTCGGCCCGAGGAATTCGGAATCGTCGATCTGCACTTGATCCGCTCCGCCGCCAGTCGAGAGCGTGAACCCTTCGCCGACATGCAACCGCATGATATCGATCGTATCGGCGCCGCTATTGGTGTGGATATTCAGCGCACCATCGACGATGACCGGCGCCACCTGCGAGATACCGATGCGGACCATGTCGGCCATGCTCGCCTCGGGACCGGAGGTGACGTTGACGTCGCCGCCGACGATCAGGTGATCGAGCCCGAAATCGAGGCTGTTTTTGCCGACAACCGTGAGATTGCCGCCGATCTTCGAGCTGCCGCCGCCGAACAGACCACTGTTGAACTCGCCGCGGCCGCCGCCGAAATTCACGCTGACATTGCCGCCGATTGTGGTGTCGCCGCTGAACCAGACCTTTTCTTTTTGATCGCCGCCCATCACCTTGAAGTTGCCGCCGACGAACATCGCATCGTTGCTCCATTGCTCATCGGCGGCGGCAGTGGCGCCGAAGTTAACGGTGACGTTGCCGCCGACCCAAATCTGGGTGCCGAAGCCGCTCATGGGCAGGCGGTCGGTACCCGTCGAACCGGCGTAGGTCCAATTGCGGCCCACGGAGATTAGGTTGTCGCCATCGGACGAGGTCAGGTTGTGCCCGGCGCCGAAAGCCATGTTCAAGTCGGTCCCGATGGCGAGGTTGCCAGTGTTGGCCAGCTTGATCCAGTCGTTGCCGGCGCCGCCGCCGAGTGTGAGCGTGCCGCCGATGGTGCCGCCGTCAACGTTAATGTGGTTCTCGCCGTCGCGCAGCTTGATCGAGGCGTTCTTGCCGACAATGACGCCGTTTTGCAGCGTCACGTTGTCGTCGCCGGTGCCCGCGGCGTTGCCGAGGATCATCAAGTTGCCGGTGACGTGCGTATCACCTTCGATCGTGATGTCCGTGCTGCCGGGCGCGCCATTGACGGTCAACGAATTCAGTGTCACACCACTGACGTCAAGCGAATAATGCTTGGCCGCGCCGTAATTGACAACCAACCACTTGACGGGCTGATTATTGGCGACGGTATTCGCGCCGACAACGACCTTGACATGCCCGGCGATGCCAGACCCATCCGGCGAAATCGCGATAGCATCGCCGTCGTTGGCCCATACGGTCATGGTGCCGGCGGAATAGCCGACGAATGCGGGGGTGGCGCGCTCTTCGAGGGGAACCACGTTCAATTGCGAACGGCGAACTGATGATGAACGACGCATGGAATGCTCCCGTAAGAGTGGTCGACGATCGGGATCGTCGACCACCGGATGAAAAAACCGCCAATGAAAGTCCGAGGTTAGAACGCCTCGCCGAGTTCGAAGTCCTCGGTGTGCGTGCCGAGATAGATGTTGCCGGTCCAGTGCTTGAACGTGTCCTTGCCGATGCCGCCAACGAGCTTCGTGATCCCACCAACGACCAGGTGCTGGCCGCCGGAATCGCTCAGGTCGACGAGATCGTCGCCGTCACCGGCCATCACCGTGAAATTGCCGCCGAATTGTGTGTAGCCATCGAGCTGGTCAAGGTCGACATTGGCGATCTTCGTATCGACGTGCAACTCGTCGGCGCCGGCGCCCAAGTCGATCAACGTTGCCCCGGTGACCGACGTATCGTCGATGTAAACCTTGTCGGCCCCGCCGCCTGTCGAGATCGTCAGAGCTTTGCCGACCGTTGTTTGCAGCACCAGGATGTCGTCCGCGGCCGCGCCGGTCGTGATGGACAGGTTGCCACCCACGACGACCGGGTGGGCCTGATTGTCGCCCAGATGAACATGCTGCCCCGTGGAACCCGCTCCCAAATTGAGTGTCACGTCCTTGGCCACTTGGAGACGGTCAAAGTAGGCGGCATCATCGGCCGGGCCGCCGGTGAACTTCAGGCTGCCGCCAATCGTTGTCGCATAAGAATCGCCGCCGATGCTGAGGCCAAATGGCGCGGTCGCCGCGACCGACAAGTTGCCGCCAATCACCGTGGCGCCGAGCAACGAGGCGCCGCTGTCGCCCCCGACGCCTCCCAAGGTAAACGTCACGGAGCCGCCGACGTTGAGCGTGTGCGAATACCACGAATCGGACGGGGGCAATCCCATGCCGCCGAAGGATACAGTCAAGTTGGCGCCGACGTCGAGTTCCGCGTTCAACATGCCGAAGTTGAATCGATTCTGGCCCAGGCCGCCGGTAAACGTAAAGCCCTTGCCCACGGAAAGCGTTCCTTGCTTGATCGCCTGGATCTTGTTGTCGCCGTCGCCGAGCGTGAACTTGGCGCTGCCGCCCACGGTCACGTCGCCGCTATTGAAAAAGTCGACTTCATCATTGCCGGCGCCGCCCAAGACGGTCAGGTTGCCGCCGATGAACCCGTCCTCGAGCTTCAGCGAGTTGCTCCCGCTCTTGAAATCGAGCGTCGCATTGCCGCCGATAATTGAGTCTTTTTGCACCGTGACATTGTCCGCCGCTGTGCCGACTCCCGTGAATTTGAAATCACCGGAGATGTGCACGCCGTCCATCAGTGAGATGTTCGTCATCTTCGTAGCACCGCCGATCGTCAGGCTTCCCACGCTGACCTTGTCGAACATCTCGAACGCGTAATCCTCGACACCGGCGCCGTTCTTGACGATGATGGCGTTTACCGGTTGATTGTCGGCGCTTTCAAAAATCTGGACGTTCCCCGCCTCAACGTGGAGGTAGCCTGGGATGTAGTTGTTGTTGCCGAAGTACTTCATCGTCACTTCGATGAAGTTGTTGTTGCCCGTGGTGAGCGTCAACGTGCCGGCCGCATAACTCGCGGTCGTCGGCGTGGTTCGGTCTTCGAGGGGGATCAGCGAAAGACGGGTATGGCGTGACATGAGAGTCGAGCCCAAACGCATCCGGGTCGCCGGGATATCCGGCCACCCGCCGCCGCGGTGAGTTCACCGTGTGGTGGCAACAAGAGATAACGAAATGGCATGGATGGCGGACAGAAATCGAACGAATTGTCGCAAATGCTGATTTGGCAGCAGTTTTCGCAGTGGATGTATGACCATCGCGGCCAGTTGACCGCGGATCCATCAGGCGAGGATTTCACGCACGACCGAACTGGGCGGCAGCATGGCCGTGGGTCGTCCGGTGCGGTCGCGAAGGATCGTTTCCGCATCGTAGCCAAGGAGGTGATAGACCGTCGCCAGCAAATCCTTCGGCGACACCGGACGGTCGGTGACTGTGCCGCCGATCTTGTCGGTCTTGCCCACGACCTTGCCGCGGGCCGTACCGCCGCCGGCGAACATGGTCGTGTAGGCCTGGGCCCAGTGATCGCGGCCGCCGCCGTTGCCCGAGGACAATTTCGGCGTGCGGCCGTGTTCGCTGAGGACGACGACGAGCGTCGAGTCGAGCATGCCGCGTTGATCGAGATCGGTGATGAGGCCGTAGAACCCCCGGTCGAAGCCCGGCATCAGCTCGTTCTTCATTCGTGGGTAGTGTTCCCAGTGCGTGTCCCAGCCGCTGCCGGCGAGGCCGAACTCGTCCCAGAAGACGGTCACGAACTTGGAGCCGGCCTCGACCAGACGGCGAGCGGCCAAACAGCCTTGGCCGAAGACCGTCATGCCATAGCTCTCGCGTAGCCCGATGGGCTCGCGAGCGACGTCGAGCGCATCGCGCACGGCTCGGGTACCGATGAGCGAGTACGCCATCTCACGGTGTTTGTCGAAACCAGCGGTCGCTTCACGGGCACGTCGGGAATCGTCAAACTGGGCGAGCAGCGACTTGCGCGAGTTCAACCGATCGATCGTCAAGTCCGCAGTCGGTCCGGTGTCGCCGAGCGAGAAGTGGGCATCGGGCCGGATGCCGACGTAGGGTTCCTTGAACGTTTGCTTCTTGTCGGTCAGCGTCTTGGTGATCTCGTGCGTCGCCTCGCCGATGAATTCGGTGAAGTGCGGATGATACGCACCGCCCAAGAACGCCGGATACGGGCCGGCGCGCGGCACTTCGCCGATGCGTCGGCTGCTGAATGGCCACGGCAGCGCGATGTTGTCCGGCACCAGGCTCCGCTTCTTCTTTTGCTCTTCCAAATACGCGATCACCGAACCGATGAACGGCCAATGTCGGCCGTCATGCGGGCTCAGTTCCATCGCCACGTCGATCTCGGGAACACCAGTCGTCGCGAAGGCGACGCCGTGGATCGGATACTTGTGCGTCACCGAGCGCACGACCGTGACGCGGTCCATCACGCGCGCCGCGTGCGGCATCAACTCGCAGACGTCGCAGCCCGGCAGCGAGGAGCGAATCGGCTTCAACTCGCCGCGAATCTCGACCGGGGCATCCGGCTTCATGTCCGCGAGTTCGAGCTGGCTCGGCGACCCATAAAGATAAACCAGAATGCAATTCTTCGCCCTGCCAAACCCCGCCGCTTGCGGCGTAGCGCCCTTCTCCCCCGCGCGCAGATAATCCCCGAGCGTCAGCCCGAACAAACTCAAGCCCCCGGCCCAAAGCGCATCGCGGCGCGACACGCCATCGCAGAACCGCTTGTTGGAGCCGAGCACGCGAAGCATAGGTGGCAGCCAGCGGGACAGGGCGAAACAGCAGGCAGGAAGTGTATGATCCTGCCTGATGGCCCGACACGCAAGTGGAAACTTCCCCTCTTAAAGATCGAGGAAGAAAAAGTCACCCGCCAGCGGACCGGCCGACGGCGTCAGGTTGGCGTTAAGCGGCACGTTGACGGGGTCGGCGACATCGGCAGACTTCGTTTGCACGCTGCCGCCGGCCGTGCGGAAGGCGATGCCGAATTCATTGCCGCCATTGCCAGTCCGCAAGCCGGTGAGCCGCACCGACACGATAGTGTCCGCGGCAATCTGGCTGCCAGCGAACGACCAATTGCTCGGGTTGGTCGCGTCCTTGCCAGTCGCTGCTGTGGTCGTGAACGACCCAAGCGTAAAGACATTCGCCGTATTGAATGTTCCTGTCGAGAATGGCGTCCCCGCCGAATAATCGAGATAAAGGTTGCAGTTAAGGAATCGCCCCACTTTGACGGTCTTGACGTTTCCCGCCAGGATGTTGAAGTTACTCGCCTGAACCGTTCCAGCGACCGTCAGGCTCTTGAGCCCGAAACGCGTCTTCGGATTGCCGTCGTTGCCGAGCGTGGTGAACGTGGAAGCGAGTATGTCGCCGGCCAGATGTCGTTTCGGGTCACCTTTGACGGTGATCGTTCCCACGAAATTCGCCGTCAAGTTCATGTTGTTAATTCGCCCCGCTGTGATTGATCCGATGCCGTTGGCCGTGTTCCAGCCGACAAATCCACCGCTAAGCGTCAGACCGACGGTCGCCTTACCCACGGCCGTGGCAGCGACATCGGCAACGAAACTGTTGGCCACCTTGATCGTCGACAAGACGCCCGGAGTGACGACATCAGCCGACCAGTTGGTCGCCTTGATCGTGGTTGTGTCCGTTGCGGCCCCGCCGATCGCGAACGACTTGAGAGCTTCAAATACGGCGAGAGCCTTGATCGTTCCCGTCGCGGCAATGTCGCCGGACACAGACCCAGTTGGCGCCGTGAACCCGCCAAGCGATCCGGTGATTTGTACGGCTCCAACATTCACCAGGTCGTCGGACGCGTTCGCCTTCGTCGCCAGACTCAGAAGTGATTTGACTGTCGAGCCGGTGATGACCAGATTCAACGCGTTGGTCGCGTCCTCGAAGGCAATGAGCTGGCCAGGGCCGGTGAGCTTGACCGAGTAGGTCGTTCCATCACCATCCGCGCCCGTGGAAATGCCGCCGGCCGCCGGCAAGATTTGCGCGATCGTAATATTCCCGCCGGACGGGCCATAGTGCGTCACCTGGATCGGTTGCCCGACGAGGAACAAGCCGGCGCCGAGCGGTGCATTAAAGAACTGGCCAATAACGTCGCCCGTGAGCGTGATGATCGGCTGATCGCCCGCGACGCTCAACGGGCCAATGCCCCCGCCGCTGGCCAAGATGGCCCCTTGCAGAGTCACGTCGCCGCCGACGTTGATTTGGTCGGTCGTCGCTCCAACGTCCAGGAAATAACTGCCGCCGCTTTCGATCGTCAGTCCACCAAACAGCGAGATCGTGCCAATGGCTCCAACGCCACCAGGCGCGATCGCCCCGAAACTGCTCACGTCCAGGTCGCCGGTCAAGTCGCCAGTCCCGCTCAGGATGGCATCGACAACGTTGATCGGGTCGCCCTGGACGAACATGCTCGTCGCGGTGATGGCGTGAGCGCCATATTTGGTTGTGCCGGCGCCAAAGGTCAGACTGTCCAGGCCGTTGATCGCGCCGATGTCCGCATTGACCTTGACGTCACTGATCGCCGAGAGCGTCAAGGCGCCGGGCCCATCCACCGGCTGATTCAGAACCACCGACCCCAATAGCGACGACAGCACCAGATCGTTTGAGTTGACGTCGACGGCGGCATCCATCACGAGGTCGCCGGAATTCGTGGAAAGCAGCGAACCGAACCCGCCGCTAACAAAGGACGCGGCGATCACATGGGTATCACCGCTGTCGGTGGTTGGCAGTGGATTCGCGGACTCCCAGACGACCGCACCGGTCCCGGCGTTCAACGTCAAAGAATGCGCATTGATGATCTCGGCGTCGTTGTCGAAATGGATGTCGCCATTGACCGCGGGTTGTGTGGTGTCGATCGTCAAATTGGCATTGTCGGCGAATATTAAGTCGACAGTATCGAAAGTGACGTCGCCGACCGTCGAATCGCTGCCTGTCCGAAAAGTCAGGGAGTGCAGCGCTCCACCGTAATCGGACGGGTAATCATTCAATGAATCCGCGCTCCAGTCGATCGACCCGCTCTCGCCGCCGCCGGTCCCGCTGGTGACGACGACGTTTTCAATTGTCAGGGCAATCATCAACTCATCCACGCGGACGTTGGCGCCGGGTCCCGTCGCCGTGAAGGTGGTTACGCCGCCGGAACTCGTTTGCGCGACGTTGAAGGTCGGGAAGTCGCCGTCGATGGACATGGCATAAGCCGGCACGGCCCGCTCCTCGAGTTGTCCAACGGCAAGGCGCGCACGACGACGGAAATGGAATCGCGACATGAAGATAGGCTCCGGGCGAGCGAGTCGAACAGGATGCGGGACGACCCTTTTTGTTTGATGAACTTTAACTCGCGGCGACCAGCGGGGCAAGCGAACTAACGCCGCTTCGCCGGCAACTTGATTCAGGTGATTCCGTAAAAGGCCCGTAACAACTGATTGCGGTAAATCCAGACTTTGGCGTATCTTGCTCGTTGGATTAACCAACGGCCAATAGCGGTCGACATGCCCTGGCGCGCCACCACAATCGCTGCCGTGTTTTTGCCAGTGCTCGCAATTGCCGGCGAAAAGCCGGCCGTGATTGAGCTATTCGAGGATGACACCGCTGCGATCATTCCCCTGTTGACGATGGGCGGAATTGGCGGGGGCGAGGATGTCAAGATCGAAGCTGAGACGACGGACGTGTTTTCCGGCAAGTCGGCTTTGCGCGTCGCGCCAAGCCAGCGCTTCAGCCCGGATATCAAGGATTGGCGATTCACGATCACTGAGAAGCCGAAAGTCGGAGAATACCGTTACTTGCGGTTCGCCTGGAAGAAAGTCGGCGACGGTCCGCTGATGATTCAGTTTCACACACGGTTTCCGGCGGCTGACTGGGTAATTCGCTATCAGGCCGGCCCAAACCCGCCGTGGCCAGCCAACGTTGTTTCACTGGTGACGCCGACCGACTGGCAGGTCGTCACCCGCGATTTGTACAAGGACTTCGGCGCAGTCATTGTCGGCGGCATTGCACTCACGCCGCACAATGGCGGCGACGGCCTGTTCGATCACATCTTGCTCGGGCGAACTCTGGAAGATCTCGATCGGGCGACCGCCGCGGCAGTGATCAAGACGCCGACCAAGGCGCCGCTGACGCAAGCGCAACTCACACAGTATTGGGAACAGGTCGGGAGTGTCGATCCAATCGTTGCCGAAACTGCACGATGGGAATTGGTTCGTGGGCACGCGCAGGCCCTGCCCTTTCTGGCGAGAACGATAATCCTGCCTGAGCAGAAGGCGCCGAAGCCGGTGGATGAGGCGATTGTAGTGCCGCTGATCGCGGACCTGACGCATTACCGCTATGTGCGACGGGCCGCAGCGACGGACGCATTGATCGCCCGGGGTCCTGGTGTTTTGCCGTCCATTCGTCGCGAATGCGCGGCAGCGGAAGGAGATGAACGAACTCGGCTGCGGAAGTTCTTGGACGATTGGTCCGCCCGTGAGGCGCTGAATACAGTGCGTTTGCGCCGCTGCGTGACTTTGCTTCGCTCGATTGGCACGCCCGACGCCAACGAACTGCTGGGCAAGATTGAAAACGCCTTGCCCTGAGAGAGACCTTCATGATCGGCCGCACATTACTCGCGGGACTGTTGTTCGCCGCCCACGCGTGCGCCTGGTTTGGCACGCCCGTTGTCTTCGGCCAGCCCCGACAGGCGGGCGCGCCGGGGCCGCCGCTGCTCAAGAAGGGATTCGATCCCCAGATGCTGGGGGCCGGCTATCTGGCCCCGCCGCATCCCTCCGGCGCGCCGGTCATGGAACTTCTGGAGGATGATGCCGGTCGCCTGGCCCACGCTCTCAATCCCGGACCCGACCAGGACAGCGTTGCTCGGGCTGGCGCCTGGGCGGGTGATTGCTATTCCGGTGCCAGCTGTTTGAAGGTTGCCGGCTTGCAGCGCTTTTCGCCGTCCCTTGCAGGTTGGTCATACCCGGTCGTGCAAAAACCGCGGCCAGGCGAATATCGCTATCTGCGCTTCGCCTGGAAGCGCCCGCAAGGCCGCGGCATCATGCTGCAAATCGCCGCCGGCGGCGGGACCGATTGGGGACGCTATCTCGCCGGCCAGAATACCGTTGGTTTCTATCCCTTCGTACAGGTTAGCCCACAACCACCGCGCGATTGGGAAGTCGTCACACGCGACCTGTTTGCGGATTTCGGCAGCGTTCCCTTTACGCTGACCGGGCTGGCATTCACATCGATGGACGGCGAGGCACTCTTTGATCACATCTACCTGGGCCGCACTATTGAAGACCTGGACAGGGTGACCGACGCCGCGAAGTCGTGGGCGCGGCGGACTGAGTTCCTACGTCCCGCTCAGCTCGATCAATTGTGGAAAGACATGGGCAGCGAGGACGCCGCGGTTCGTCAGCCCGCGATATTCACACTCGCGGCGTGCGGCGGCACCAGCGTTCCGTATCTCGCGGAGCGTATCGCGTTGCCCGATGTGGCCGCGATTGACAAGCGGATTGCCGAGGCGATTGCCAAGCTCGACTCGCCGCGGTTTGCAGTCCGGGAGACCGCCAGTGGAGAATTGGCTCGGATTGGCGCGACCGCCGGGCCTCAGATCGAAGCGGCGCTCAAGCGTAGCGACCTGTCCCCGGAATGGCGGACGCGACTGGACATCCTCGCAGTAAAAATCCGCAACGCCGACCTGACGCTCACACCCGACCAGGCTCGAACGTTACGGATCATCCACGTCCTGGAACAGGCTGAGTCGACTGAAGCAAAGGGGATGTTGATCAAGCTGTCGAAGGGAGGTCTTGAAGCGGGATTGAGTGATGAGGCCAAGGCGGCGCTTGCTCGCATGGAGAAGCGCCGCCGGCAGTAATCCGCCCTACTTCGTCGTGAGGTCCCAATTCTTCTCGTTCGTGCCCGATTTCACATCAAGCGTCAACTCGGTGGTCTCGTTAAATCGGCCCGGAAGCGATTCCTTGTACATCGTCCCTTCTGGGCTATCCGGCGTCGCGTACAGCTTCTTCTTGCCGATCGCCATGGGCACGGAGATCGACACCTTCATTTGCCCTACCGGCACCTTCACGTTGTACTTGCCGCCCTTGATCTCGCCGCCGGCTGTCGGAGTCTTCCCGTCGACCGGCAGAAACGTGATCGCCCCCGCCTCCACGGGCGTGCCATCGACGGTGACGGTCCCGCTCACTTCCGCGAACGGAGACCCGTCACAGCCGGTGACCAATAGCGTGCAAAAAACCAGGCCAACCAGCCTCCCGACTCGCATACATGGCTCCCGATGTCGGCCGCTTTAGTAGTTCGCCAGTACTTCACCGCCGTCCATTGTGCCCAGGGCCTGCCAGGTTGCCAGGGAGATCGAGTCGCGGATGAATCGGATTGACCCATCGCAGAAGGCCACGTTCACACCACCTGCATGCCGGCTGCGCGCGGCACTATACTGCGATCCCGCCGTGCTGACCGGCATCTTCGGGTCGCCGTCCGGAATCGCCCAGTTCACCACGTCCGGCGCCGATGTGTTGGGCGTCAGGAACGTCATGAACTTGAACACACCGTCGTCGTTCTGAATGTCGCCGCGCCAGTCGTTGTCGTCCGCACTCTTGGCTTTCAAAGTCTCGGACATCATCAATGTGTTGGAGGTCCCATCGGTAATGTTGGCGATCGTCACGACGGCCGGCGTGCTGCGGTTCCCGTTGTAGTGGTAAAAGGGAGCGTTGCCGGTCGACGGTGGCGCCGTGTCGTATTTGACGTTGCCCCAGTTCACCACATAATTGCCGCGCCGACGCTGGTAATAGGCGGCCGGCGAGTTCAGGTCCGATCCGACGTCGGTCGGGCAGTAATAGATCGGAACTTTCGCCCCGCAGAGCCCGTTCAACGTGCCGCCGATGGTTCCCGGCGGAACGTAGAACGGCTGCTTCAGATCGTTCTTTTGGTCAAGACTGTTCTGCTCGACGAACGCCCAAAGGTACATCGGCCACGCCTGCCGCGGATTGTTGATGGCCCCCGCCGGGAACTTGCCGTTCGTGTCGTGGTAGTTGTGCATGGCCAACCCCCACTGCTTGAGGTTGTTGCTGCACTTCATGCGGTTCGCGGCCTCGCGAATCTTTTGCACCGCCGGCAACAGCAGGCCAATCAGAATCGCAATGATCGCGATCACGACCAGCAACTCGATCAACGTGAACCCGTGTCGCCGGGGTCGCGTGGGCAATTGAGAAAGGCACATGAGAGGCTCCCAGAACGGGAAAATGAGAACGAGGAATCGTCGCAGTTTTGAAGTTACCCGATTTGTGGAAAGCTTGCAACGAAAATGAACTGCGATTCAACTCATAAATCATCCTTTATGAGAATCGCTGTTCTGTGCGGCGGCGACGGCTGGCATGTCCGCGACTTGATGCGCGCCGCTCATGAACTCGGCCATGTCGCCGAGCCGGTCGACTTTCGCCGGGTGCTGTCTACCGTGGGCGAGCCGGGAGCGTTAGCGACCGGTGCCGGCGCAACACCGGTCGCCAACGCTCCCG
>DATANR010000061.1:0-4800 GCA_036266155.1 Gemmataceae bacterium
GGCCCGATGATGTTTTCGATGCCATTATCGGGCCGCTCACGCGGCTCCGCTCGCCGCTGAGCGCTGATGCCTTCAAGTTAGGCAAATCTTGCCGCCGATAACGATCCTACCGATTGTTCCGCTACCCCCGGAAACTGCGCATTGAGTCGTTCTCGCTGCATCGTCTCGGCTCGCCGCGTGCCATGGCTGGCCGTGATCTTGATCGCGGCCGTCGGCTGCACGCGTGCGTTCTTCCGCGAACGGGCGGACCGCGACGTCGAGGCGTTGCTCACCGAGAAGAGCATCGATCCGCGCTGGGACGTTCGAACGCGCAACTGGTTCGCCTATCCCGACCCGCGGGCCCGGTTCGCGGACTTCGATAAGCCCGACAAACCCAAGAAGCCGCCCGACGATCCGGCCGCGGCCGCGTTGTCGCCCGATTCGCAGCCGCTTCGGTCGCATTTCCACTCCGGGCCGGATCAAGAGGGCGTCGGTTATCTGGAGTTCCTCCGGCACTGCGATCAACACAATCGCAATTGCCGGCCGCGCCCGGCCTCGGATGAAGAGAAACCTGCCGCGAGCCTGGGCGCTCCGGTACAAGACGCCGCGTACGTTCCTGGGGCCGGGGCGACGCAGGCCTCCGTCGACGCCGTGCTGAAAACGAACGAATCCGCATTCCTCATCACGCTCGAGCAAGCCGAGGAGCTGGCCCAATTCAACAGCCGCGAGTTGCAGGACGCCCGCGAGAACCTGTATCTTGCCGCGCTGCCGGTGACCTTCGAGCGTTTCCAATTCGTGCCGCAATTCTTCGCGGGCGTCGAGGCGATTCGGACATGGCGCGGCAGCGGCGTGGCCGGCGGTCCGGGGTCGTCATGGAACGTCAACTCGACGGGGTCGATATCGCAATTGTTTCCCTCCGGGGCCGCGTTTGTCACGCGGCTTGCCAACCAACTCGTCATCGATCTCGGCACTGGGACACCACAGGTTGGCATCTCGAACCTGACGCTCTCGTTGACGCAACCGCTCCTGCGCGGCGGCGGATGGGCGGTGACCCTCGAACCACTCACGCAAGCCGAGCGTACGCTCGTTTATGCTGTTCGCGGTTATGCCCGCTATCGCACGAACTATTACGTCTATCTCGCCGGCGGCACGGACTTAAGCAACGCCCCGTACACCTATCCGGGGTTAAACGCGGGGGTCGGCACCAGCATCCAGGCGCCGTCGGCCGGTTACCTGCCGACGCTGCTACTCTTCCATCAAGTGCGCAACGAACAGGAAAACCTGGCCGCGCTCTATCGCTATCTGGTTCTGTATCGCGAATATCAAAAGCGTGGCGACTTTTCCGAGTTGCAGGTCGGCCAAGTCGAACAACAGATTTTCGGCTCACAATCGCGGCTGTTGCAGCGGCGGCAGGACTTGCAGAACGGCCTCGATCAATTCAAGCTCCAGCTCGGTCTGCCCACGCGCTTGCCGCTGGAACTCGACGACAGTCCGACGCAGCCGATGAGCAACATGCTCGCCAGCGGCGTTCGCGCCCGCGAGGAATTTAACGCGGTCCACGACGATGCCGAGGATTTTTTCGATCGCCACCAATTGCTGACTGGCGCATTCCCGTCCGTATTGCCGTTTCAGTTGCCCCTACGCGAGAAAATTGAGTCGCTTGCCCTCAATTCGCCGCTCACATTGGCGACCAAGGAATTCCGGACGACTCTGCCGGAGCGATGGGCCAACTGGCGTGCGAAGACGACCGATGAACTCAAGGCCATTGTCAAAAAGCCGACGCCCTTGCCAATTGATTGGCCGGAACCGAAGGACAGCCGGTTGATCGAGCTGGAACTGGCACTGCGTGCCTACGAGCAATTGTGGACCAAGAAACCGGTCAGCGTCAGCACGGCGAACGAGTTGTACGAGGAGGTCGTCAGCAACTTCATGCGCGTCATGACGGAGGCCCGCGGCGAGCGCCGGACGCTCTTGCGCGCGACGTGGCCGGCCGCTCCGGGGGTCAACCTGGATGGCACGGACGTCTTGACTGCCGACCTCGATCGAGCCGAGACGGCGACGACCCAGGCGGCACTGGCCAATCGGACGGAAATCATGAACGCCCGCGGTCAGATGGTCGACGCCTGGCGGCATATCGCCGTTCGGGCAAATTCGCTACTCGGTCTGTTCAATGTCGGGTATAATCTCCAAACGCCTTCCACACCTAACGCCAACGAACCGTTTGCCCTCGGCGGTGCCCGGAGCACGCATCAATTGGTCCTCAGCGGCGAGTTGCCGCTGGTTCGCCGCGTAGAGCGGAACGAATATCGGACGGCCTTGATTGCCTACCAGCGCGCTCGGCGCAACCTCCAGGTCACCGAAGATTCCGTGCTCGCCGATGTGCGGAACGACCTGCGCAACCTGCGCGTAGCCGCCGAGAATTATCGGATTCAGCAGCGGGCCGTCGAAGTCGCCTTCGACCAGGTGGAGAACTCGCTCGACGTGCTGCAGTCGCCGCCGATCCCGGAAGGGGGCGTGGTGCGACCGGGGCAATCGGCACAATCGGCCGCGAATGCCGCCTCGTTGACGCAGCAATTGTTGTCCGCACAGTCTTCGCTGGTGAATGCGCAGAACAGCCTTTATTCGGTGTGGATTAACTACCTGATCGCCCGCATGACCTTTTATCGAGATATCGAGCGCTTACCCCTCGACGCGCGCGGAGTTTGGATCGATGAGCCAGGAACCTCTCCACCCCTCGGAACCGAGATCCTCCCTGCCCCCGAGCCTGTCGGAGCTGCCGAGCCTGAACGGTTCGGCGACCTCCGGCCCGCCGGAGATCGGTGACGGACCGGCCCGCAAATTTCCCATCTATCTGGTGCTCCTCGGCGGCGGCCTCGCCATCATTGTCACGGCCGGGCTCCTCTATTACTTCACTGGCCGCTCCAAGACTGACCGGCCCGATCTGTTGCTCCATACCGTCAAGAACGAAAACCTCGATCTGACGGTTGTCGAGCGCGGCACCCTGGAATCCGCCGATAACCGCGACATCATTTGCCGCCTGAAAGCCGGCTCGAAGGGGAACTACGCCTCCACGATCAAGTGGGTCATCGACGACGGAACCCTGGTCAAGAAGGGCCAGTCGGTGATGATCCTCGATTCTTCCTCCCTGGAAGACGCCTATCGCGCACAGAAGATCGCCGTTGACAAAGCCCACGCTGATTGGGTGTCCGCGGAGCAGCAATACAAGATCGTGTTGAGCACCAACGAGAGCGCGATCGAGAAGGCCAAGAGCGACATCACGCTCGCGGAACTGGATCTGGAAAAGTACGTGGGCGTGCCCAAGGGAACGTTGAGCCGGCCGCGTGAAGCCGCACGGCTACTGTTGGCCGAGATGGAAGCCGACTTGGTGAAGTTCCTGGACAAACATGCCAGTGAATTTCCCAATCCCGAAGGCGAATTCCACAAGTCGCTGAACGACCTGGTCGGGCAGGTCCAGTTGGCCGAGGCGGATGTCGAGGCCTGGAAGGATCGACTCAAGTACTCAAAGCAGATGGAACAGAAGCGTTATCTCACGGCGGCCCAGGTGCAGGCGGAACAGTCGCGACTTAACGGTTCGATCGAAACGCTCAAAAAGGCGCAGACAGATGTGAAACTCTTGCAGACGTTTCAAGCGCAACGGACCGTCAAGGATTTCTCGGCCAAGGTGCAGGAAGCCTGGCGGGCCTACGATCGCGCCATCAGCGAGGCGACCGCGAACGACGTCAAGGCCGAGGCAACGCGGAAGACCAGTCGGTCGATCCTCCTGCAGGAAGAAGAGAAGCTCAAGGACATTGAAGACCAGCTTCAAGAGTGCAAGATTCACTCGCCCCAGGATGGGATGGTCGTCTACTACATTCCCGAAAATAGCCGCTGGAGCCAGAGCGAGCGCGGCCTCATTCAACAAGGCGCCTCGGTCCAGGAAGGACAGAAGATGATGCGCATTCCGGACCTGACGCGCATGCAGGTTTCGACGCGCGTTCACGAGGCGATGGTGTCGCGCATCAAAGGCGATGATCGGCGCTCGACCGGCGTCCATCAATCCGTGCGCGCCGCCTTGATGATGAATCTCAGCCCCCTGCACGCGTTGCTTTGCCAACAAGAGGACTTGATGGAACGGCAGCGCGACGATTATCAGGCCAAGGAGTACTACGAAGCGGACCGCGGCATGCCGGCCACAATCCGCGTCGACGCGTTTCCCGAAAAGCCGCTGAAGGGCCATGTGCGCACGGTCGCCACGGTCGCGTCGTCCTCGGACTTCATGACGTCGGACGTCAAGGTTTATGCCACGATCGTCTCGATCGACGACGCGATTCCGTACTTGAAGCCCGGTATGAGCGCGGAAGTCACGATTCACGTCGACAGCACGCTGGAAAATGTGCTGGCGATCCCCGTGCAAGCGGTCATCGGCGGTGCGGAGAGCGGGCGGACACGCCGTGTCTTCGTCATGACCTCGAATGGACCGGAAGAACGGGAAATTCAGGTGGGCCTCTCCAACGAGAAAATGGCCGAGGTCCGCTCCGGCTTGCAGGCCGGCGACCAGGTCGTGGTGAACCCGAAAGCCATCCTTGGCAGCGCCGCCAAGACGCGCGAAGACATGCCGCAGCCGGGAGCCAAGGGCAAGGGGAAGGGGAAGGGTGGACCGCCCGACGGCAGCCCGCCTTCAGGCGGCGGCGCGGGTAAGAATCCACCAGCCAAACAATAGCCGGGAATCCGCAATGCCGGCGATTGTTCGCGTCAAGAACCTCGTCAAGAACTACTACCTCGGCTCCGTTACGGTCGAAGTCCTCAAGAGGATTGACCTGG
>DATANR010000062.1:0-18243 GCA_036266155.1 Gemmataceae bacterium
CCATTGAAGAACGAACAGCGACGGTAGCTAGACAGTAGAAGTAGCTGAATTCGTGAGAATTCAGATGGCTCGCGGGCCGAAAGCTGAATTCAGCTACGTCGTTTCACCGAATCTGGTTGAACTTAATCCGTGATCCAGCACAGGAAAGGGTTTGAATTCGCTGCCCAATCGTGGTACGAAGGATACATTACCCGCCTGCCTTCCCGCCTGTTTTTCCCCTGCCTGACTTGCCTTTCGACCGAGGTCTAGTTCGCGTGCTTCTCTCTCGCGCCATTGTCGTGGCAATTTGGGCCGTGCCGGCGCTCGGCAGCGCCGCCGAACCGTTCGTGAAGATCGAAGTCGATCCGCCGACCGTGCGGCTCTCAGGGCCGGATGCACGCTATTCCTTGATTGTGACCGGCATGCGCGCCGATGGTAGGCACGTCGACTTGACGGCAGACGCCAAATTGGTCGCGTCAACCGATCGAATCGTTCGCACCGACAACAACACTATGCGGGCCATCGGCGACGGGACCGACAGTATTCGCGTCGACGTGAGAGGCCAATCAGTAACGGTTCCCGTCGTCGTGACTGGTTCCGGCACGGCCCGGCGCTTCCATTTCGAAAACGACATCGAGCCGCTCTTCGGCCGCTTCGGCTGCAACTCATCGGGCTGCCACGGCAAGGCCGAGGGGCAGAACGGCTTCAAGCTCTCCGTCTTCGGTTTCGATCCGGCGGCCGACTATGCCGCGATCGTGAAGGAAGCACGCGGCCGCCGCATCTTCCCGGCCGCCGCCGAGAGGAGCCTGTTCCTGCTCAAAGCGAGCGGCCAGGTGCCCCACGGTGGGGGCATCCGCATTGCCGTCGGGTCCGATGCGTTTGAATCGATCCGCGGCTGGATCGCCGCCGGCGCGCCGGTGGGCCGTGCCGATGAGCCGACGGTTGAGCGCATCCGCGTCGAACCCGCCGAGCGTGTGCTCGACATGCGCGCCGGGCAGCAGCTTCGCGTGATCGCCCGCTACACGGATGGGCGCGACGTCGACGTCACGCACAATGCCCGCTTTCAGACAAACAACGAAGGCGTGGCGACGGCCTCCGCCGATGGCCGCATCCAAACAACCGATGTGCCCGGCGAGGCTGCGGTGATGGCGTCGTTCATGAACGAGGTGGCCGTCTGCCGCGTGCTGGTCCCGCGGGCCGAGGCGGTCGCGTTTCCCAAGCTGCCGATCAAGAACTTCATCGATCCGCTCGTCGATGCGAAGCTCAAGAAGTTAAACATCGTGCCGTCGGGGCCGGTTGACAATGCGAGTTATCTGCGGCGTGTCTATCTCGATGTGATCGGCACGCTGCCGACGCCGGATGAGGTTCGCAAGTTCCTCGCCGACAAGTCGGCGGATAAGCGTGCGAAGCTTGTCGATGCGTTGCTCGAGCGTTCCGAATACGCCGACGTCTGGGCCCTGAAATGGGCCGACGTTCTTCGCGTCGATCGCCAGGCGCTCGGCGCGCCGGGGGCTTATGCCTATTACCGATGGATCCGCGAGGCAGTTGCGGAGAATCGGCCATTCGACAAGTTCGCGCGCGAGCTGATCGCCGCCGAAGGGCCGCTCGCCGAAGTGCCGGAGGCCGGATTCTACAAAGTCGTTCCCAAGCCTGGCGAGGCGGCGAACACGCTGTCGCAGGTGTTCCTTGGCATTCGTATCGCCTGTGCGGAGTGCCATCATCATCCGTTCGATCGCTGGAGCCAGACTGACTACTACGGCATGGCGGCGTTCTTCTCGCCAGTCGGTGTGCGCAAGATCGGCATGGCTGAAGTCGTGTCATCGCTCGGCGAGTCGACTGCGAAGCATCTGCGGACCAGCGAGACCGTGTCGGCCACGCCGCTCGGCGGCAAGGCGGCCGCGTCGGTGAAAGGCGATCAACGCGAGGGTCTGGCCGCGTGGATGACCGCTCCCGAGAATCCGTTCTTCGCCCGCAACCTCGTCAATCGCCTCTGGGCCCATTTCCTCGGCCGCGGCATCGTCGAGCCGGTCGATGACGTCCGCTCGACCAACCCGCCGACGAACCCGGAACTACTCAATGCGCTGGCGAAGAAGTTCGTCGAATCGAAGTTCGACGTGAAGGCGATGGTCCGCCTCATCTGTGCCTCGCGGGTCTATCAGACCTCATCGACGCCGAACGAAACGAATGCCCGCGACGACCAGAATTACTCGCGAATGATCTTCAAGCGGCCGGACGCCGAAGTGCTGATGGACATGGTCACGCAAACGACGGGCGTACCCGAGAAGTTCGACGGCGTACCGCTCGGTACGCGCGCGATCCAGCTTTGGGATAGCAAGGTGCGGCACTACTTTTTGAAGCAATTCGGCCGCCCCGTCCGTGCCAGCGCCTGCGAATGCGAACGCAATGCGGAACCGAACATCGCCCAGGTGCTGCACCTGCTCAATAGCGATTTTCTTCAAGAGAAATTGCGTCACGAAGATGGTACTGTTGCCCGCCTGTGCCGGACCTTTTCGGATGATGCCAAGATTCTCGAGGAATTGTGGCTGATGTGCCTGAGCCGAGCACCCACGCCAACCGAGCTGACGCAGGTGACGGCTCATTTACGCAAGACCAAGATCCGCCGCGAGGGCTTTGAAGATGTGGCCTGGGCGCTGTTGAATACGAAGGAGTTTCTGTTCAATCACTAATGCCTTCGGCGAGCGTCGAGGCGTAAGCCCGACGTGATTGCGACTCACACGTCGGGCTTACCTCGACGCGCCTAGCGAAAAAGCGATGTCCGAAAAGAAATACGACACGCCGTTGGTCAAGAAGCTCGGCATCAAGCCCGCATCTCGGTTGTTGCTGCTTCATGAGCCTGAAGACTTCCGCGAGCTGTTGATCGATCTGCCGGCGGACGTGATCGAGGTGGCGGATGACCACGAGGCCGACGTGATCGTCGCGTTTTTCACGGTCGCGGCGGACGTGAAGAAGCAGGTCCCGCGACTCAAAAAGCGGCTCGCCTCCGGAGGCGGACTGTGGGTCGCGTGGCCGAAGAAGACTAGCGGCGTCGCGACCGACGTGACGTTTGAAGTGGTTCAGCCAGCGGGGTTGGCGACGGGTTTGGTCGATAACAAGGTGTGTGCGATTGACGCGACGTGGACGGGCTTGCGGTTTGTGTTTCGGAAGAAATGAGAACCACGAAAAACACGAACCACACGAAATAAGCATAGTGCAACGGACGTTGTGTCGGTTTGACGTTTTTTGTTTTCTTTCGTGCCTTTAGTGATTTTCGTGGTTCTTCTTGGGTATCGAATGCTGAATCGCCGCGATGCCATGATGCGACTGGGCCAGATCGGCCTCGGCGGGCTCACACTCCCGCAGTTGCTCGCGGCTCGCGAATCGGCCACGCTTCGCCATGAGCCGACGGCCGACGCTTGCATCTTCGTCTTCCTCTGGGGCGGGCCGCCGCAACAGGATTTGTGGGACATGAAGCCGGACGCGCCGGCCGGGATCAAGTCGCAGTTCGATGTCATCGACAGCGTCGTGCCCGGCATCCGCGTCAGCGACCACATGCCGCTGTTCGCCCAGCAGACAGACAAGACGTGCATCGTTCGCTCGTTATCGCACGGGAGCAATAATCACGAGCCAAGCGTCTATCACATGATGACGGGTCGGACGAACCCGACGCTCGCCGTGCCGCGGAACCAGCGCAATCGCCGCGACTTCCCGTTCTTCGGCTCGGTCGTCTCGCATTTCAATCCGCCCCAAGCGATGCCGGCAACAGTGACGATCCCGCGGCCAATTGGGCATGATGGAGTCACCTACTCCGGCACGTATTCAGGCTTCCTTGGCCCGCGACATGATCCATTCGAACAGACCGCGGCCAACTATTCGCAACAGCAGGCGGCGCATCCGACGACGCCGTTGCCGGACCTCGCCTTGAGCCGACTTCAAGCACGGCACGGTTTGCTCAAGCTGATCGAGGAGCAGGACCGGCATCTGCAATCGGGCAAGGTCGGCGGTGATCTCGACGAGGTTCGCGGCCAGGCGATGCAGATGATGACGTCCGACTCTGTCCGCAAGGCGTTCGCTTTGGATCGCGAAGCCGAGGCAGTTCGCAATCGGTATGGCCGCGACGAATATGGCGAGAGCTTCCTCCTCGCCCGCCGACTGGTCGAGGCCGGGGTCAAGGTGGTGACCATCGCCTGGATGAAGGTGGCGAAGAACGGCAAAGCGTACAACGTCTGGGACAATCACGGCGGCACGGACGCATTCGACAAGATCACCGGATACGCGATGCTCAAGGAGCAATACTGCTTGCCGGGCCTCGATCGCGGCCTGAGCGCCTTGCTCGCCGACCTGTCCGATCGCGGGATGTTGAAGCGGACGCTGGTGGCCGCCGTCGGCGAGTTCGGCCGCACGCCGAAGATCAACGGCAACCTGGGCCGCGACCACTGGGGCGCGTGCCAGTCGGCCGTGCTGGCCGGCGGCGGCGTTAAGGGCGGGCAAGTTTACGGTTCGAGCGATAAAATCGCGGCATACCCCAAGGACAATCCCGTTTCGCCCGAAGACTTCCTCGCGACGATTTACCATGCCCTCGGATTGCCGCCCGAAGCCGAAGTTCCTGATCGTGAAGGCCGGCCGCATCGGATCGTCGAAGGCGGCAAGCCGGTGTTAAGCCTTTTTGCCTGAGGTGCTGATGAACGCGAATCCGCTGTTCTGCGATGGCCAATCCCGCCGCGACTTCATTCGCGTCGGCGCCGCGAGCCTGTTCGGCACCAGCCTCGGCTTGCCGGCAATCCTGGCCGCCGACCGCGTCAAGTCCCCCGGCACCAAGGACGTCTCGCTCATCTTCGTGTTCCTGCACGGCGGCCTGAGCACGATCGACACGTTCGACCTGAAGCCCGATGCCCCGGCCGACTTCCGCGGCGAATTCAATCCGATCGCGACTAATGTGCCCGGCATTCAGGTGTGCGAGCATCTGCCGCATGCCGCCAAGGCGATGGATCACGTTTCGTTGATCCGGTCGTTCCGCCACCACAACTCGGACCACGGACCGGCCGACCATTACATGCTGACCGGCTACTTCCCGACGGCCGGGTTCAATCCGAATCTGAATCCGAACAACCAGCGACCGAGCCACGGGTCGATCGTCGCCCGCAAACTCGGGCCGCGTGGATCGGTGCCGCCCTACGTTTGCCTGCCGAAGGTGCATCCGAGCTTTGGCTCCGCATACCTCGGTGCCGCGGCCGCCCCGTTTGGGATCGATGCTGATCCAAATGCTCCCGACTTCAGCGTGCCGGACATTTTGCCGCCGCTGAGTGTCGCGGCGGATCGCATGGACAACCGCAAGGGCCTCCTCGACGACATCGACCGCTTTCAGAAAGCAGGCGAAGCGAAGGCGAATCGCAACGCGGAGACAGTCGGCGTTTTTCAGCAGAAGGCGTTCGAGTTGATGACGTCGCCGGAAGCGAAGAAGGCGTTCGACATCGGCGCCGAACCCGAGAAACTGCGGGCCGCGTACGGTCGGCACTCGCTCGGCCAATCATGCTTGATGGCGCGTCGACTCGTCGAAGCCGGCGTCCGCTGCGTGACCATTGACCACTCGAACTGGGACACGCACGATGGCAATTTCAAGTCGCTCAAGAAGACGCTGTTGCCGCAACTCGACACGGCGATGTCGATGCTCTTCCGCGACCTGGCCGAACGCGGGCTGCTCGATTCGACGCTTGTCGTCTTCACCGGCGAATTCGGCCGCACTCCGCGCATCAACAAGAACGCCGGCCGCGATCACTGGGGCCCGGCCTTCACCGTGATGCTTGGCGGCGGCGGCGTCCACGGCGGCCGCGTCATTGGCAAGAGCGACGCCCGCGCCGAGAAGCCGGCGACCGACCCGTACGGGCCGGAAGACTTGAGCGCGACGATGTACCACCTGCTCGGCATCAACCCGAAAGACGAGTTCCGCACGCCGGATGGGCGACCTGTCGCGATCGTGAATGGCGGCCGCGTTATCAATGATCTGCTATGAGAAGATTTCTCACCACAGAGGAAAGACAGAAAGCAAATTAATCATGTTTCGAATTGTTTTCCTCTCTTCTCTGTGCTCTTTGTGTTTCTGTGGTGAAAATCTTCTCCACGCCGACCCGGCTGTTGCGACGTACCTTTTTCCCGCGGGCGGCCAGCGTGGAACCTCGGTCAAGTTCCACGTCGGCGGCCTTTACCTGAATCAATCTTGTTCGCTGGAAATGCTCGGTCGCGGCGTCGAGGCCTCGCCGGTCGTTCGTCGGGTCGAGACGCCGTGGTTCGAAGGGCCCGTGTTACCGTTGCCGGAATCGCAGCGCCAGGAAGACTATCCGCGGGCGATGGCCGGCAGCGTGAAGATTGCTGGCGATGCTCCGCTGGGCGATCGCCACGTCATTCTGCGGACCGCGCAGGGTATCACGAACCCGCTGAAGTTTGTCGTCGGCAATCTGCCCGAAATCGTCGAGGACGAAGTCGACGGCGAGCCGATCCCGGTGCCCGTCGCGGCACCGGTAACGATCAATGGCCGCATCTTTCCGCACGAAGACATCGATATCTGGTCGGTGGCCTTGAAGAAGGGCGAGACGCTGACGGCGATCGTCGATGCCGAGCGGATTGGCTCGCCGTTGCAAGCGAAGCTCGACATCCACGATCCGGCCGGCAAGCTAGTCGCCGAGGGCGTCGCGGCCGCCGGCCACGATCCGCGGGCTCGCTTCACGGCACCGGCTGACGGTGTTTACCAGTTGCATATCACCGATGCACGCTCCGACGGTGGTCCCGCATTTGTCTATCGCCTCACGCTCACGACGGGTCCGGTGGTCGATCGCGTCTTCCCGCTCGGCGGCCGACGCGGACAGCCCGTGGAGTTGGAAGTCAGTGGGTCCGGCGTGCCGAGCCGAACGACGGTGACGATTCCGAAGAACTCGGGATTAGGGACCTTGACGTTGGCGACCGAAAATGGGCCGAGTTTGCCGTTTTCGTTGGACGTTGACGACCTGCCCGAAGTCCGCGAAACCGACTCGCCCGATCCGGTGCGTGGCAACTTCCTCGCTGGCCCGTCGATTGCCAATGGCCGTATTGCGATGGCTGGTGAAGTCGATCGCTGGAGCTTCTCGGCCCACAAGGGCGATGTGTTGGAACTCGACCTTCGCGCGGCACGCCTCGGTTCGCCATTGCTTGGCGTGATGACCATCACCGACACGGCAGGCAAAGAACTGGCACGCGCGGAAGCCGGGACGGGCAATGTGGTCGATCCCTCCCTACGTTTCACTGCCCCGGTCGACGGAATCTTCTTCGCGACGGTGCAAGATCGCTTTCGCGGGCGCAGCGGCCCGGCGTTCGCATATCGCTTGCGTCTCGCAAGACCCGAGCCCAGTTTTGATCTCAGCGTGTCGACATTGGGATTGGCCATGGAGCGCGGCAAATCGGCGCCACTTCGCGTCGTGGCGAATCGACACGGCAGCTATGCCGGTCCGATTGCACTGAGCATTGATGGATTGCCTGATGGCGTCACGGCACCCACGGATATTGTGATCGCCGCCGGCCAACCGCAGATCGACGTTCAACTCAAGGCCGATGCGACAGCGAAAGTTCAAGCAACGAACATTCGCGTCCGCGGCACCGCGATGATCTCGCTCGCTCCGCTGACAGCAATGCTGCTCCCCGTGACGCAGACTGCGACCTGGCCCGACGATCCGAGCGTCCATCAAGTCCGCCTCGCCGTCGCGGTGCCGACGCCGTTCAAGATCGCAGGCGACTATGAGATGAAGCTCATTCCACGCGGCACCGTGCATTCGCGCAAATATCGCATCGAGCGTAACGGCTTCACCGGTCCAATTGAGATCGAGCTGGCCGACAAGCAGGCTCGACATCTTCAGGGGGCGACTGGTCCAAAGCTCATCATCCCCGGCGACAAGAACGAGTTCGATTACCCGGTCACCCTGCCGCCGTGGATGGAGACCGGCCGCACTTGCCGCGTCTGTGTCATGGGCACCGGGACTGTTGAGGATGCCGACGGAACCCGGCACGTCGTGACCTATTCGTCGCGCGAGCAGAACGATCAAGTGATTGCGGTCGTCGAACCGGAACGACTTGGATTGCGTCTCGACCGGCCGACGGTCTTGGTTGAACCCGGCAAGTCGGCCGCGATCAAGATCGAAGTTCGCCGCGGCGACGGATTGGCCGGCGATGCGCTCGTGGAGGTCTTGATTCCGCGTAGCGTGAAAGGCGTGACCGCGGCTTCAACGCGGGTCACCGCAGCAACGAGCAGCGGCATTGTGACGCTGCAATTCGCCGCCGATGCGAATGCGCCATTCCCGGCGCCGCTGACGTTGCGGGCGACAGTCATGGTCGATGGCAAGCCGGTGACGGCCGAGCGCAAACTGGACCTGGTCGCCCCGCACTGAGCGCCTCGTAGACTATACCCGCCGACCCATCAATCACCTTTCGGAGTATTGCACCGATGCGTCCTCTCCGCTGGCTGCTTGCATTGGCCCTCGCGGCCGGGCTCGCCGGCCCCGCCGTTGCCGAGAACAAAAAGCTCCTCCTCGTCACCGATTCCGGCGGCTTCATCCACGACTCCGTCGGCCTAGCCGAACAAGTCCTCAAGGAAATCGGCCCGAAGCACGGGTTTGATGTCACCTGCTATCGCTATACGCGCGATCCCGAAGCGAAGATCAAGATCAAGCGCAAGGAAAACAACAAGGACGTCGAAGTCGACACGACCGTCCTTGCCGAGTACGGCGAGCGCTTCCGCAAGACGACCGGCGTCGCCGTTGAGCCCGAGAACTGCGGCCGCGTCAATGCCGAGACGCTCAAGAAATTCGATTGTGTGTTGTTCTTCACGACCGGCAACCCGCTGAACAATGACGAGGTCAAGGACCTGGTCGACTGGGTCAAAGCCGGCGGCGCCGTCGCGGGCACGCATTGCGGATCGGACACGCTGTATCCCGCGAAGGAACGGCCGATGAACGCGGCCTACGGCGAATTGATCGGCGCATATTTTGACGGCCACCCGTGGCACCAGAAGATCAAGATCGTCAACGAGGACGACAAGCATCCGGCAGGGCACGGCTTCAAGACGGGCGACGAGATCACCGACGAGATTTACCAGTTCCGCCCGGAGCCGTATAGCCGCAACAAGCTGCACGTGATTCTGACCGTGGACAACGAGTCCATTGACGTGAAGAAGGGCAAGCGGCCCGATCACGACTACGCCATTGCCTGGTGCCAGGAAGTCGGCAAAGGCCGGACGTTCTACACGTCGCTAGGCCACCGCAAGGAAGTTTGGAAGGACCCCCGCTACCAGGAACACCTGGTCGGCGGACTGCGCTGGGCGATGAAGCTCGAAAACGGCGACGCGACACCGAGCGCGAAGATCAAGAAGTGATGTTTCAAGTTGCAAGTTTCGAGTTTCAAGTTCATCGACCAACTTGAAACTCGAAACTTGAAACTTTAAGATGGCGAAAGCGCGGGATTGGTATATCGGTCGTGCCCGGCCTTCCCAAGGCCGTGAGACGGGTTCGACTCCCGTATCCCGCTTCTGCAAACTTGGCGACCGCTCGCAACAGGTTACTTTTTCTTCAGCACGCCGCCTTCTTCCAGTATGCTCCAAATCTGATCCCACACCAATTCCGGGCTCGGCACGCTTTCGCCGCGTGACCAGACGCCGCGTGCCGACCGCAAACACTCCAAGGCATCCTCACGGACCCGGCCATCGCCGACGGTCGCGGCCGGCTTCTTGGCCGGGGTTTTGTCAGTACGAGTTGCCGTCGGTTTCTTCGGTTTGGCGCCATCAAGGGCGATGTTGCATAACTCGTCCGCACGCTTGTTTTGTTCGCGACGAACGTGGGTCAGGGTCACGGACGCGAAGTCTTTCATCAGTTTGCGGGCTTCGTCGCATAGCCATTTGAGATCGTCGTTCTTCACCTTGTATTCGCCGCGCACTTGCTTCACGATCAGCTCGCTATCACTATGAACGTGGAGGCGCTTGAGGCCGAGATGCTTGGCCTTCTCCATCGCTTTGATCAGCGCGGTATACTCGGCAACGTTGTTCGTCTCTTTCCCAAGAACGCCCGCCTCCTCGATCGCCGCGTGGCCGGGGACTTGAATGACGACGGCGTAGGCGGCATCTCCTGGGTTGCCCCGCGAGGCGCCGTCGATGTGGATGACGGCCACGTCGTCGCTCATGCGAACCTCCGATCTCAATAGTTGGAGGGAAATACTATCACAAATCCCGTTGAGCGAGAAACTGCTATTGTTTCGCTTTTGCAGAGAAAGGCTTAGGAAACAGAATCATCGCCACTGACCGCGCCACATGGATTTCCGTGGGCCTGTGTTGGCGTCGTCGAGCAACAGCGTGTACGCGTTCAACTCATCGCGATTCGGCAACGGCACCACCACGAGGTCCGCGGATTTGCCTGATTCCAGGCTGCCGGTCGATCGATCGAATCCGAGTGCCGCGGCACCGTTCAGCGTCGCCATGCGCATCAGTTGGTCGCCGGGCACATCAGGATATTGCGCGTGCAGGCAGCGAACTTCGGCAAGCACATCGAGGTCGGGGTTCGACGCCAAGGAGTCCGTGCCGATCGCCACGCGGATGCCACGGCGAAGAAATTCGCGGAACGGGTGCGGCCCGTGCCCAAACGCTCGATGGGTTCTGGGACAAATGACTACGGTGCCATTTGGCGGGAACAACATTGCCGGATCGAGGTAGTTGCCATGGACAAACATGGGCGTCGGCGCCCGCGACATTTTCCAGGTAATCCAGTCCCACGACGGCGCCAGCCCCGTCCGATCCCAAACGCCCAACTCACGCAAGAACGGGACAAACGGTCCATCGTGATTGTTGAGCAAGTCCTCCTCTTCCCGAGTTTCCGCGAGATGAATGCACACAGGCCACAGTCGAGCCGTCGCTTCGATCAGCGCTCGGTGAACGCTGTACGGCGCGTGCGGGCTGACGCCGGCCCGGCAGGTCGCAGTATCCGGATGGTCGCCGATCCATTGAATGAGTTCGACCCATGCTGGCATCACGCGCGTGCCGGGCAAGCCGAGCAATTCGCGGAAGCAGACCGCCCAAATCGGCGCATCAACAAGCGTATCCCACGAAGCGCCGGCCGCCGCGATGTCGCCGACCAGCGTCGTGCCAGATGCCTGTGCCTCGTTGAGTCCGGCCCGGATCGCGTCTGCGCTTTGCGTGGGCGACTGTGTTCGCCGGTGAGCGATCACCCGGCGCAGCCAGCCGACGAAGTCTGGATCTGGCGGCACAGCGCCGCGGGCGCCGCTCAGATCGAAATGGGTATGTGCATTGACGAGGCCGGGGATGATAGCGGCGTTGCCGAAGGCAGTATCCGGCGTGCGCGAGCCGGCCGGTTCCACGGCGACGATGCGATCTCCGCGAACGCTGACCGTGCCGTTCGCCAGCGGTGGGCCCGTGACCGGGAAGACCCAGCGGGCGGAAAGCACTTGTTCATCGACCGGACCGGCCATCGTCGCGTCACGCCTCCTTCAAAGCTTCAACCGTCGGCACGAGCCGTGGATTCACTGCCATTTCGAGCGTTTCTCGGTGAAGTGGATCGTCCGGCGGGATGCGGTAGACGTGTTCATATAGGCCGCGCACCACGGCGCGGAGGCGTGCGCCGTCAAATTTACTCGCGAGTTCGTCCCATGGCCGGATGAAGAGGTTCAACCGCACTGGCGGGGCGTTCGCACGCATGTAGTTCGGCGTCTGCATCTCCACGCCCTCGATCCACAGCCCGCCGGCCTTGTGAAAGGTCCGCAGCCGGGCCGCCCAGAGCTTCGGGTCGTTCGGCCGATGGCTTTCCCAAATGACGAATGGCAGCGGGAGTGACGATGCGCGTGCCGCGTGATCGATGAGGCCGAAGAGGAATTGGAAGAGAAGTGTGCCAATGCCATGACCGCGAACGTTCGGATCGACGCCGAGGTAACAGACATAGCCGCCGAAACCCGGCAAGAAGGCGCCATAGCCGAAGCCTACGGGCCGATTCGGTTCATCCCTCGGCGTGGCAACGACCAGATGCGCCAAGCGTGTGCCGGGTTGCCAAGTGCGCTGGCGTTCCGGCGTGCGGGCGAGCCATTCCCACGGAATGCGTTCGTCCTCGTCAAGCGTGGTTTCGTAAAGCACGCACGCGGCGGGCAGAGCGGGGTCATCGGAATCCAGGAGTTCCCGGCAGGCAAACGCGGTGATGGTGGGGTCAGTGTGCACGCTCATAACTCATCTTACAGCCCGATCCACAGGAACTTGCGAACAGAATCGGCGTGGGATTCCGACGGTCGAATGTGTATCCTGACCAAATCCCGCCGGCTCGCCCACTCCGCTCGTCACACGACCATGACTCTCCGCGCGTCCGTCATCGCCGTTGCATTATTCACACTCCCGTTGCGTGCGGCCGAGCCCGTGGACTATACGCGCGATGTGAAGCCGATCTTCACGGCATTTTGCATCGGTTGCCACGGCCCAACCAAACAGAAGGGTGAGCTGCGCCTCGATAGTAATGCTGGTATCAAGAAGGGCGGAAATTCCGGGCCAGTGATCGTCGCGCAGAAATCGGCCGAGAGTATGCTGTATCACGCTCTTGTCGGCGACCGGCCAGACATCGCGAAGATGCCGCCGACCAAGGACGGGCCGTCGGCCGAGCAGATCGCGACGATCAAGCGGTGGATCGATGAAGGCGCGAAGGGGCCGGACAAGGAGGTTGCGATTGCCGAGAGTGGCACGCGCTCTGAGCACTGGTCATTTCAACCAGTGCGGCGGCCGGCGCTGCCGATGGTCAACATGCCGGCCTGGCCGCGGAACGGGATCGATTACTTTGTCCTCGCCCGATTGGAGAAAGAGCAGATCGCCCCGTCGCCGGAGGCCGACAAGGTCACGCTCATTCGCCGTTTGTCGCTCGATCTGACGGGACTGCCGCCCACGCCCGCGGATGTGGATGCGTTCCTGAAGGACACTACGCCAGTCGCTTACGAAAGGCTCGTTGATCGACTGCTCGATTCGCCGCATTATGGCGAGCATCAAGCCCGGCAGTGGCTCGACATGGCCCGCTATGCCGACTCGAATGGATTCACGATCGACGCTCCGCGGTCGATCTGGAAATATCGCGACTGGGTGATCAACGCGTTCAACAGCGACCTGCCTTTCGATCAGTTCACGATCCAGCAACTTGCCGGCGACCTGTTGCCGAAGCCGACGACCGAGCAACTTGTAGCGACCGGCTTTCATCGGAACACGATGATCAATCAGGAGGGCGGTATCGACCTGGAACAGTTCCGCGTCGAATCGGTGGTTGATCGCGTGAACACGACTGGGGCCGTCTGGCTCGGCCTCACGATCGGCTGCTGCCAGTGCCACGACCACAAGTTCGATCCGCTCAAGCAGCGCGAATATTACCAGTTCTTCGCGTTCTTCAACAATTGCGACGAGCCCAATCTGGAAATCCTGTCGCCGGCCGACGAGGTTCGCCGCAAGCAGGTGCAGGAAGCGCTGGCGGCCGTCGAGGGGCAACTCCGGCATCTCGACCCGACATCGCTCGATGCGGTCGAACGGTGGGAACGCGGCCTGACGGACGAGACGCGACACGATGTGCCGAAGAAGATCGCCGACATCTTCCTGGTCGCGGTCAATGGGCGGAATGCCAAGCAGAAGCAGACGCTCGAAGCCGCCTATCGTGCAAACGATTTGACGCGGCACGTGGTCGGCGGCCTGACCAATCCGCTTGCGGCTGCATTTCACGCGGAAGCGTATGTTGCGCGCAACGAACTGGTAAAGGCGCATGAAGCGTTGAAGAAGCGCGAGCCGAACATCGTCACGACGATGGTGGTGCGCGAACGGAAGACGCCGCGGGAGACGCACATCTTGTTGGGTGGCGACTTCACGCGCAAGGGCGTGAAGGTGGGGCCAGGCTTCCCCGCGGTGTTGCCCGCTACGCCGCAAGCGGCGACGCGGCTCGATCTTGCGAAATGGATTGTGGATCCGGCGAATCCGCTCACGGCGCGGGTGGCAGTCAATCGCGCGTGGGGACAGTTCTTCGGGTTGGGGATCGTGGAAACGGACAACGACTTCGGCGTGCAGGGCACGCCGCCCTCGCATGCCGAGTTGCTCGACTGGCTGGCGAGCGAGTTTGTGGCGAACAAGTGGTCGACCAAGACATTGCACAAGCGGATCGTGATGTCGGCGACCTATCGCCAATCGTCGAAGACTAGACCGGAACTCGAGCGCGTCGATGCCCGCAATCGGTTGCTTGCGCGCCAATCGCGCGTGCGGGTGAACGCCGAGGTCGTTCGCGACGTCGCACTCGCGGCCAGCGGCCTTTTGTCGGGGAAAGTCGGCGGGCCGAGCGTCTTCCCGCCGCAGCCGGACGGCATCTACAAGTTCACGCAAGTCGACAAAGGCTGGAAAGCCAGCACCGACGACGATCGCTTTCGACGCGGCATGTATACGTACTTCTGGCGCTCGGCCCCGCATCCGCAACTGGTGACGTTTGACGCGCCGGACGCCTCGGTGACATGCACGCGCCGCAATCGCTCAAATACGCCGTTGCAGGCGCTGACGTTGTTGAATGACGCCGGCTTCTACGAATACGCCCAGGGGCTGGGCTCCCGCATCCTGCGCGAGCAGTCGGGGGACGCGATTGCCCGGCTGCGGTATGCCTTCCGCGTGTGTTTGTCGCGGGAGCCGACCGACCACGAGTTGCTCCGCCTGCGGTCCTTCCTGAACCGTCAGCGGGCCGATCTGTCCGAGCGACCGGGCGAGGCAAGAGCTATTTCCCCGAACACTCCGGAACAGGCGGCGTGGGTCATGGTGGCGCGAGTGCTATTGAATCTCGACGAGTTCATTACGCGGGAGTAGGGGATGACGGGATCATCGCTGATACAAACGCGTCGCCACTTCTTCCGCGACTGCGGCGTCGGTCTCGGCGGCATGGCCCTGAGTTCGCTGATGGCCAACGCCGCGCCCGCGGCCAATCCGCTGGCGCCGCGGGCGCCGCACTTCAACCCCAAGGCCAAGGCGGTCATCTTCCTGTTCATGGCCGGCGGGCCGAGTCAGTTCGAGTTGTTCGATCCAAAGCCGGAACTACAGAAACTGCACGGCCAGCCGATCCCCGAGTCGTTCGTGAAGGGCAAGCGCTTTGCCTTCATGGACACGTTCTCGAAGGAACGGCCCAAGCTGCTCGGCACCAATCGCAAGTTCGCTCGTTATGGCAAATCGGGAGCGTGGGTTTCCGAGTGTTTGCCGCACTTCGCGAATGTTGTCGACGAGGTCGCCTTCGTTCGCTCGGTGGCGACCAACGTGTTCAATCACGGCCCGGCTAAGGTGTTCTTCAACACGGGCTCACCGCAGTTCGGCCGGCCGGCGATGGGCTCGTGGGTCACCTACGGCCTCGGCAGCGAGTCGACCGATTTGCCCGGCTTCGTCGTCCTGCAATCCGGTCCGCGTGGACCGCGTGGCGGGGCAGCGCTCTGGTCGAGCGGATTCCTGCCGACGACGTTCCAGGGCGTGCCACTGCGCTCCGGCGGTGACCCGATCATTAACCTTTCATCGCCGGCGGGCGTAACGCGCGACCGGCAGAAGGACGTGATCGACGCAATCAAGGACCTGAACAGCGATCGGCTCGACGTGACGGGCGATCCGGAAATTGCCACGCGCATCGCATCTTACGAGATGGCCTATCGCATGCAGGTTAGCGCGCCGGAGCTGATCGATCTGTCAAAAGAAGATTCTCGGACGATCGACGCCTATGGCGCCAAGCCCGGGGCCGCGTCATTTGCGAACAATTGTCTGCTCGCCCGGCGACTCGTCGAGCGCGGCGTCCGCTTCATTCAGCTCTATCACACCGATTGGGATCATCACGGCGACGCGGTCAATAACCTCGGCAAGGGGCTTGACGCCGTCTGTCAACAGGTCGATCAACCGATGGCGGCGCTCGTGCGCGATCTCAAGCAGCGCGGCCTGCTCGATTCGACACTCGTCATCTGGGGCGGCGAGTTTGGCCGTACTCCGATGGGCGAGATCCGCGACTCGGTCGGCCGCAACCACCACATTGACGCATACACGATGTGGCTCGCCGGCGGCGGCATCAAGCCGGGCATCTCGATCGGCGAAACGGACGAGTTCGGCTTTGCCCCGACAGCCGACCGCGTGCATGTGCATGACTTGCAGGCGACGATCCTGAACCAACTCGGTCTGGAGCACACGAAACTGACGTTCAAGTTTCAGGGCCGCGACTATCGGCTCACGGACGTACAGGGCGAGGTAGTCAAGAAGCTCTTGGTCTGAATGAAGCGTGCGTTTCGTTCAACAACACACACACCCCAGAAACGAAATACGGACAACTCAGGTTTCCGACGTATCTTCTTCAGAGATAATTGTTTCCGACTGAATTGCTCGGAATACATCTTCGAGCCCGCGAACCGACTCCAGAAACGAAAGCGCTGCCATCTCGAAATTCGTATGAGCGGACACGCGTTTGTGTTCGCGAGCGAACAGGTCGGCGCCTTTGCGAAGTTTCGGCAGCTTGCCCTTGAGTCGCCGCAGATAGGTCGCGTGGTCGCCTTTGAGAAACGCCGGCTCGACGGCCCGAATCGAATCGTACAGTAGGCGTGGAATCTCGACGAGTTGCTCGTCCTCCATCACCTCATCGGCGTGCTTCAAGAAAGTGCGAATCATCCAAAGGTGAGCGAGTTGCCCATTGAGCCGTTCGATGGCTTCGGCAGGGGACATGGTGCAATTGTAGCCTTCTCGCTCCGCGAGAAGAGAGCAAGGCACGTCCGAAAATGAGATTTGTATCTGTCCGACCGGGCTTGCAATCCTCTCGCGGAGCGAGAGGGCTACGTCTTTGAGACTACGCGTGCAATTCCTTCCGCACCTTGCGGATGGCCTTGTACTTTTCGTCGCTGATGCGTTCGACCGTCGTGGCCAATTCCTCGGCAATCTCCGGGACTGACCAGCCGTCACAGGTGAGCCGCAGGATTTGCTGTTGCCGTTGGCTCAGCACCTTGTGCGACACTTTTTCGAGTTCTTCGTGCAGTTCGTTCCGCGTCGATTCGGGACCGTAACGTCGGTCGGCGACTTCGTCGACGAGGCCGGACGCCTTTCGGGCACGCTGGGTTCGCTTCTTGACCGCGTCGATCGCTCGCAGGAACTCGCGGCGATCCTCGCCCTCGTCCTGCTTCAAGAGCGTCGGCCACTTCTCGGCCTCGACCGTTTGCAGGAGCCGTACGAGCACTTCCTGCGTGCAATCGGTCCAGCTATCGGGATGCAGACGGGCGTTCCGCCAGCAGACCTGGCAATAGCGGGAAATGTCCTGAACGGCCTGGTCGCCCGGCTGGGGACCGGCGGCCTTGGCGTCGGAACCAACGGCGGACAGGGCGGTGCCCGCGACAACCGCGGCCATCAAGCGTCGCGAGACGGCGGCGGGGAGGAACTTCTTCATGGTGGGTCGGCCTCAAACACAACCGTGAGACGGCATCAAGGATTATACGGACGTCGACTTACCAATATCTCGCCCAAATGGGCCGGATATTTGCCATCCGTAACTCTTTGCCTATTCAGCGGATGCGAACGACGTTCCCGACGGGTGGCGCGTCGGCCAGCGGCGGTTCGCGACTTTCGACCGCTCCGGCGGGGACCACATCGGTTTGTAAGAGGCGTTCTTTCGCCATGATCCCATAGTCGCTGCCTGGAGCCAGTTTGACCACTTCGCGATACCACAAGCGGGCCTCAGCGGCATCGCAGGAGCGGAAGTGCATCTCGGCGACTTCAAAGGCGGCACGGGCTTTCCATGCTGCGATTCCTTTGTCGACATACATGGGCGGGACCCCGTAGCCGATGCTCGCTCGGATCGGAATGTCGAGGTCCGGCGTTTCGACGCCTGGTATTTGCACTCCAACTACATTGCCGCCAGCTTGCCGGACGGTCGGGAGCATCGGAGTCGTTGGCTTGTCTTCTCGAATCTGCGCCGGCAGCAATCGTGGCGGCGGGGCCTGCTCAACCTGGAAATGCTCTTCAGTCACGACCGGTGTGGCCTTGCCCTGGATCTCGGTCGGCCCCGGCTTGTCGGCCGCGATCAGACCGCCAGACATTACCGCCGAAAGTCCCCACACTCGCCAGGCTTTCCTTGCCATTGCGCGTTCCCTCCCTGGACCGCGCCGGTGTACCCGGCGCGGTGCGGGAGGATATCGATAGTTCGCGGGAACGCAAGAGCAAAGGCGAGCGGAGCCGCGTCAGCGGCCCGATGATGTCTTTGAACG
>DATANR010000063.1:0-5997 GCA_036266155.1 Gemmataceae bacterium
CTGGTGGTTGAAGCTGTGGGGCGAAGACCGCTTCGACAAACTGCGCCACGCCCTGATGAACCACTCATGGCGACTGAAGAAGAAAGTGACCTACCTCTTCGACTGGATCGCCTCCATGCTCCGCGAACTCCTACACCCGCACCCCCAAAGTAACTTCCGACTCTGGGTGAACTCCAACTACAGCGTGCCGCGACGCTGCGCCTTCCCTGCGCTCAAGGACTTCGACACCTTCGACTTCACCGCCGTACCGTCGTTGCCCAAACAGAAGATGCTCGAACTGGCGCGCGGCGAGTGGATCGAGCAACACTTCAATTGCTGCTTGATCGGCGGCAGCGGCACAGGCAAGACCCATGTGGCCACATCATTGGGCCTGGCCTTGTGTCGGCTGGGCAAGCGCGTCCGCTTCGTCACGGCGGCGGGATTGGTCACGCAACTGGAGGACGCGAATCAGGAGCATCGTCTGGATCGTGTGCTGGCGCAACTCGACCGCGTCGACCTGTTGATCGTCGACGAACTCGGTCACTTATCGTTCAGTCGGACCGGAGCCGAGTTGCTGTTCCAAGTCTTTGCCGATCGTTACGAGCGGAGGAGCCCGCTCGTCACCAGCAACCTGCCGTTCGGCGAATGGGGGTCAGTTCTTCCAGGGTGAGCGGATGACCGCCGCGCTGCTGGATCGCCTCACGCATCGCTGTCACATCTTCGAGATGAACGGCGAAAGTTATCGCTTCCGGGAGTCGATGAAAGCCAAGAAGGAAAATGACCCTAAGAAGGGCAAATGACCCTTGGCCTCGCCGCGACAGCGTTTCACTTTTTCATATCGCGATTACCAATGCGTGATCTCTTTAGCGACCTGCCGCCAAAAAACACCATCGACGGCAACTACTCGACGCGCATGGTCCATCTGTGGGCGATCCAGGCCTCGACGAGCAGTGCCGGGCATGCGCTCGGGAATGCTACGAGTGCGGCGACAGGCAGGATTGGCTCGACGATCATATCGGCTGCGCCGGCGACAAAACCATGAGGGTTCCCTGACGAAGTCGCTGCAACACATCACGGACACCACGAATCATGAATCCGTTCGCTGCCGCCGATAAAATGCAGTGGGTGCGTTCATGGACCGGTGCTTTCAGGGCGGACTCGATCGCCTGCGCCGTGACCGCCGGCGCGCGAAAAATGAAGTGGCTGTTCCGCGTCGCAAAACGCCAGTACGCCTCGATGTAGGGCAATAGGACGAAGCGGTTGACCGCTCCGGGTGGCGATGGTTACGTAAACGTTCGCCGTACTTCGCTTGCTGCCGAGTCGTCGCACCCATGCTTACCGCGCAATTTTCCGACAAGGCGCCGCCGGCCGCGCCCCGGGCCGTCGGCCCGCCCCTGGACCATGCGACCCCGAACAACTTCGGGGGGGTCGGGCTGGGCGAGCAAGTCCGCGGGGAGGTGGTCCTCGTCTTTCCCGTGGACGGCCTCAAGCTGCTCCGGTGCGACTTCCCGAAGGTGAAGGTGGAGGAGATGGAGGCCGAGGTCCTAGAAGCGCGGCCGGCTGCGTGGCGGAGCACCGCCTACCTCGAAGTGGCCGTCCGGCGGTCGGCTCGGCTGGTAACCCCTGATCAGAAGTTCCGGGCGGCGGCACTGGCCGCCCGGGGGGTGAAGTTGGTCGCCGCCTAATGACGAATTGAGACGGCACCAGCCACCGGGGCTTACCGCGAACAGCGGCTGCCGCGATGTCCGCCAGTGGCCGCAACGGGTCGAATCCTAGCCATGTGGGCGGCCGAGCATCACGGGAGACAGCCGGCCTATCGTGGGCCTCGACCGGCGGCCTCGAGACATCACACGACCTCAGTATCCGAAGCTGTACCAGAAGTCGTTTGGCGTCCAGTCGCCTTCGTTGTCGGGGTTGAAGATATCCAGGTCGATCGTGTATCCGTTGATCGTGGTGCGCTTCTTCACCTGTGAGTCGTTCCCGGGCCGGGTGTAGCTTCCGTCCCACGCGCGCACCTCCCAGAAGTCCGGACGATTGCGGACGGCCGCCCATACGTACTTGCCCTCGTCGGGTGAGTACCCAACCATCAGGAAGTACTTATCCACGTTGTCGGGCAGGCTGTACCAATACCACTGGTCGTCCCAGATGTGACTGCGCCAGTTGCCCGCGTTACCTTCTCGGATGAGCCGTAGGGCCTCGCTATTGATGCTGTTGTAGTCGTATGCGCCAGCCACTGACTGGGTGATGAACTTGATCCGCTGGTTGCCGATCGAGTACCAGGGGAAGTCCACATATCGCGGGCCGCCCGGAATGCTGGCGGTCGCCGCCCGTTCCTCGCCGGTCCGCCGGGCGGCCGCCTTGCCACTCCCATCCTCGCCCGCAACGTCAAGCGCGGGCGGGTCACCGAGTTTGTCTGCCTCCTTTTGTCCCTTCCGATAATCTTTCGGAAGCAGAAGTGCCTCGGCGGTCGTGATCTGGATCCGGGGCCCCTCGTTTCGGACGCCCGTCGGGCGAGTGAGCTTCTTCACGTCCTGGATTGACACAAAACCCACCGCCTCCCGGGTCCCAGCGTACAGTCGCTTCTCGGGATCCGACTTCTCCTTCTCGTCCGCAGCCTCAACCGCGGCGAACACGAGCCCAATGAGGAACATTGACGTCAGTGCAAAGATGCGCATCGACCGACCCCCTATGTGAGTGAAACCTTGCGGCGCACAATGCCGCATGGAGCGACGGGGCAGTTCCGGCGTACAGCCCAGACCCGGCGCCGTCCGGAAACCGATCCGAGCGGCATTACGGGTAGCACCCGCCAGGGCCTAAGACACGCGCGCTGCGCCTTCCGGACGCTGAAAATCAAAAAGTTCCGGCCGACCCACGGACGTTCTCGGTGAGAGGCCTGGAGTCTCGGTCATTTGTCGGTTTGCCGTTTGTTGGACCGGTCCGCTCCGCTATCTTTGAGAAGTCCCGATTGGACCGTCCGGTTTCTGCTCGCCACGTGTCCATGAGGGTGGGCGCTTACCGCGGGGGAGGTTCGATGCCGTTCTCTTCGACCCTTGCCGCCGCCCGGACCGGGTCTGAGCCAGCGCTCGGGGCGTTGCTGGAGTCGTGCCACGGGTACGTGGCGGCGGTCGCCGCCCGCCAGGTGCCCCAGGCGTTACAGGGCCGGGTCCGCCCGTCCAGCCTCGTGCAGGAGACCTACCTCCGCGCGTGCCGGAACTTCGACCAGTTCCACGGTCAGTCTGAGCGGCAGCTCCTGGCCTGGCTGCGGCAGATTCTCTTGTACTGCTTGGCCAACGTATTGCGCCGGCCCGAATTCCGCCGGCCCTTGGCCCCGCTACCGGTGGAACTGGCCGGGCGGGAGCCGCCGCCAGATGAGCAGGTCACCGCGACGGAGCGCTCGCGGGCCGTGGGCCAGGCGATCGCCCGGCTGCCGGCCCACTACCAAGTGGCGATTGAGCTCCGGCACTTCGACGGGTTCTCGTTCGAGGAAGTCGGGCGAGTGCTGGGTTGTTCGGCCGAGGCGGCGCGCAAGGTCTGGGTGCGCGCGCAGGCCAAACTCGGGGAGGAGTTGCAACGTTCCCCATGAACTCGGATGACGCTGCCAACGACGTGGGCAAGCTCCTGGCCGATCTGCTGGCCCGGTTGGACGCAAGCCTGGTGACCGGGGGTGATGCCGGGCCGGAGCCGGATTTACCACCCAACCAGCTCTGCCTGTATCGGCTGGCCGAGGACGGCCTGCTCCGGCTGGAGCAAGCGTGGCCACGGAACTACGGGTCTGGCGCGAAGCCTACCGCGTCGGAAGCCGCGTCATTCGACGTCCTGGCCGGGACGGGCCGCGTGGGTAAGTTCCGGATCCTCCGCGAACTCGGGCGGGGCGGGAGCGGCATCGTCTTTCTCGCGGCCGACACCGCTGCGGAGCGAGATGTCGCCCTCAAGCTGCCTCGGCTGGAGGCCCTGGTTGACCCCGACCTCCGCCAGCGCTTCCTCGTGGAGGCCCGGCTCGCCCTCGGGCTGGACCATCCGGGCCTAGTCCCGGTCCTCGAGGCTGGGGAGGTCGGCGCGGTCTGCTACATCGCGTCCGAGTACGCGGGGGAGACAACCCTCGCGGCCTGGCTCGAGTCGCGGCTGGACCCCGTGCCGGTGCGGACGGCGGCTGCGCTGGTGGCCGCACTCGCCAAGGCGGTCGAGTACCTGCATGAACACCACGTTTTGCACCGAGACATCAAGCCCAGCAACGTGCTGCTCGGGAAGGCCCCGCTGGGGGCACTGCCGGACCCGGAGCTGGCCGGCCCCGGGGTCCCCCGGTTAACCGACTTCGGGCTCGCTAAACTGCTGGACGTCGCGGCGCCGGCGTCAGCCGGGGGGACGACCGGCGGGCTCATCGTCGGCACGGCCGAGTATATGGCCCCCGAGCAGGCCGAGGGCGGTCCGGAGCGGCTGGCCCGCGCGGCCGACGTGTACGCCCTCGGTGCGGTCCTGTGCGAGTTGGTCACCGGCCAACCGCCGTTCCGCGGGCGGAACAAGTTCGACACACTGCGCAAGGTCCTGACGGAGGAGCCGCCGCGCCTGCGGCGGCTGCGGCCGGACGTCCCTCGCGAACTCGACGCAGTGTGCCTGAAGTGCCTGGAAAAGCACCCCGGCCGGCGGTACGCCACGGCGGGCGAACTGGCTGACGACCTTCAGCGGTTCCTGGCCGGGCAGCGGCCCCACGCCCGGCCAGTCCCGTGGTGGGGCCCGGTCTGGAAGTGGGCCCGCCGGCGGCCCACGGGTGCGGCCCTCGCCGTCCTCGCCGCCCTGCTGCCGTTCGGCCTCCTGTGGGCCCTTCGGTCACACGACCGTAGTGTCCGGCGGGCCCAGGCTGAGGAGTTGCGGGCCACCTTGTACACCGCCAACGCCGGCAACCTGTCCCCGGTCATCCGCCGCCTGCGCGACGAGCTGCCTACGGTGGGCGACGACCTCCGTCGGACCCTCGCCGATCCTGCGGCGCCGGCGGAGCGGCGCCTACGCGCGGCTCTGGTGCTGGCCCCCGAAGACGAATCTGCCGTCGGCCACCTCCGGCGCGAGGCCGTGAAAATCGGGCCGGCGGAACTCGTGCTGATCTGCGAGGCCTTGGCCTTGCGGCCGGACGGCGCGGCCGAGTGGGGCTCGATCTTCCGCGATTCGGGGGCCGCCCCGGGCCCGCGGCTGCGGGCCCGCCGCTGCTCTGGCCCAGCTCGGTTCGCGCGACGGCTTCTGGCCGGCGAATGGGACCATGGTGGCGGACCTGCTCGCGGCCGAATCGCCGCTAACGGTGCTGTCTTGGACCCCGCTGTTCGCACCCGTCAAGGCCCACCTCATCCCGCGCCTGCGCGAGCGGTACGCAGGCCCCGGACAGGCCGCCGGAACGGAGTGGGTCGCTGCCGCCCTGCTCGCTGAGTTCCACGCCCCCGATGCGGCAGCGCTGGTCGAACTCCTCTGTGCCGCGGATGAGCGGCAGCTCCCCCACTTCGTGGCGAAGCTTCGACCGTGCCCCGACGCCCGTGTTCTACTTGAAGTCCGCCTTGCCAGCAGCTCCCCCTGCCAAGGAACGGACGCGGGTACTGTCACCGCCGCCCGAACGCAAGCGAACCTCGCCCTGGCCCTCATTCGGTTGGGCCACCTGGACGCGGCCGTTCGATGTCTCCGGGAGGCGAGTGAGGGCGTCCGCTGCCGGCTCATCCACGGCCTGGCGCCGGTGCCCCAGCCCGCGGGCGGGGTGACGGTCGGCGGTCCCGCCGGGGAGGCGGTGGATGTCAGCATCCTGGCCGCCTGCCTGCGAACGGCGCCTGGGGAAAGGGTTCGCGCCGCGTTTCTAACGGCTGTCGCCGAATACTCTCCGCACGCCATCCCGGATGCAGTGCGCGACGAACTCATTGGAGAGGCCGGCGACCTTTATCGGGCGGATCCGGACCCAGGAGTGCATTCTGCTGCCGGCCGGCTCCTGCGTCGGTGGGGGTCGCCGCCGCCGGTCCGCCAGAGCCTGGAGGCCGCGCGAGCCCGTGG
>DATANR010000064.1:0-18837 GCA_036266155.1 Gemmataceae bacterium
CCGAAGCGGGGGCGAGGGGAGACAATCCTCTACCGCCCCAAATTCCGCGGGTCGATCGAGCGGCCCAGGTCGGTCAGGTCGCGGTAATACACAATACGCGGCTTGCCAAGGTTGGTGTCGATCACCGCCTCGACGCGGGCCATTGGGCCGGCTTCATCGAAGTAGCCAATGGATTGTACCCGGTAAACCTGCGTCCGGGCGGTCGCATAACGTTCAAGACTTTGCAGCGTGGCGACCGGGAGCGAAGCATCTTCAAGCAGCCAGGCGATCGTGCCATACTTCGAGTCGGGTGCGTCTCCGCCGGTCCACTGCGGGCGCTTGGCGACGATTTCATCGGCAGCCGCCTCGGTCAAGCCCGGCAGGGCGAGCAATACCTCACGCGGCGCCGTGTTGATGTTGATCTTGGCCGGCAGTTCCGTGCCGTTCTGCGTGGTTGTCTTGTCGAGCAATTTGCCGAGCAGGTCGACCTGTTGCGCTTTGTCGGCCAGGGGCGAGGTGAAGAGCATCGTCACCGTCTGCGATTGCTGTGGTTGGTTGCCGCCCTTGCCCATTGGCCGGCCACCGCCGCCGCCCCCTCCACCCTGTTGTTGCTCCTGAATACTGATTGCCGCGCTCACCAGTGAGAACAGCGACGAAATGCGCTGGCGCGCTTGCTGGTTCTTGGCAATCGCTTGTTGCACGCGCGTCGTCAGGTCGGCGATCGTTCCTTGAATCGTTCGCCCGCCGGCGCCGTTCGCGCCCTTGGCGCCGGCGGCGCCCGAGGTCGAGCTGCCGAACAGACGATAGGCGAGAATGAACGTCGTCAGGTCCTGGCCGATCAGTTCGATCAACTGGCTCTGCAGCGTCGTCAGATCGTTGCCGTTCAGGTTGATGCGCGGGTTGCCGTCGGCATCGACATTCTGTTCGCGGCTATAGACGGTCAGGTAGGCTGCCCATCCGGGAGTGAAGCCCATGCCGTCGTCTTCGCCCGGATCGAGCTTGCCATTGCGATTCTTGTCGTTGCCGAACAACAGCGACGGCGTCACGCCCTTCACCAGCAACAATTCTTCGATGGTGTCGAGCGGCGCGCACTTGGTTTTGTACGGCGGGTGCAGGGAGCTATAGAACTCGTCGTTGGCGCCGGGCGGATGGCTTGTGTTCGATGGGTCCGGGTCGATCCAGGTCACGATCGACCAGGCGATGTCGTCGGTCATGCTCGGCAATTTCATCAGGGCGTCGTGCAACACTTTGCCGGACGAGTCGAGCAAGAACAAGGCGTTGATGTTGATCTTGCCTGCTTCGTCATTGAGCCCATATTTGATCGGCAGCGAACCGTTCGCGGAGTCCTGGCCAAAGTCGAGCGAAACCACGGAGAAGCGGCCCATCGCACGCGGCCCAGACCCGTCGCGCACCAGAATGTTTTGAAAACACGCTTGGTTGTCGAACGGGTTGCTGTTCAGCTTGCCCGTGAAAGCGCTGCGGTCGGCCACGTAGGCCATGGCCACATCGACACCCGAATCGGCCAGCGCCCTGGCTTCGGCCGTCTTGCGAATGCGCTCGGCCGCCAGAACCTCAGCGTCCATGAGCGCGCTGTACTGGTACGCGGCCAGCGACAGCACGGTCACCACCATCAGCACGGCGACAATGACGAACCCGCCGCGCCGTGGCGATGAGCTACGTGAACCGGTTGCGGTGGCGTGAAGGAGCATGAATTACCAAACAAATGATAAATGCGAAATGATAAATGCAAAAATGTTGATGATGATTCATCATTTTGCATTTTGCACTTTACATTTTGCATTTCCTCTCAGGGACTCGTAGTCGCCGCCGTCGTATCCGCCACCGCCGGCCCCGCGGCCGAGCGAATCATGACGGTATGCCGAAACTCTTTCTCAATCATCTCTCCGGGGTTCGGCCCCGGCACCTTCAACCAAAAATGCACGCGGATCGCCATGGGCGGGCCCTTGAGCGTCTTGCCGTCGGTGTTCAACGTGCGGCCATCCCACGTGTCGGTGAAGCTCGTGCCGTCCCAGTATTCGAATTGCAGCTTGGTGACCTCTTCGGCGATCACGTAATCTTTCTCTTCCTTGCCTTCTTCCATGTAAGGGTCGGTCGAATTTTGCAGATCCTGGCTCGTGATCCACGGAATCTCTTGCCGCGCGAGCCCCTTGTCCGTCAGCCAATAAACCACCCGCCGCGCGTCCGCGGGGTTCGTTTTCTCTCCCGTATCATCGATATCCTTGCCGAGTCCGGAGACGCGAGCGGCATAGATGACCAACTGGTCGGCCGTGCCGATCACACCAGCTTGAAAGGGAATGCTGTCGCTGGTCGTCGCGTCGGTGACTGCTCCGGTGTCCGTGCTCGAGCCCGAGTTTGCGGCGCTGGCGGAGTTGTTTGCCGAGGCGCTGGCGCTGCCAGACATCCCGCTCGATCCATTCGCAGTGCCGCTGGCGGCGCCGCTCGAGCCATTGCCTGGCCCGGATAATTGCTTGGCGCTATTCTTCGCCGAGTTGTCGATCGGCGGCGCGACCGGTCCGAGGCCGCTGGACAGATCGATTTCGAGCCGGTGCGTGATGGCGCGATTGATGGTCGCCTGTTCGATCGATTCGCGGCCGGCGTCGGCCAAACGAAGCTGAACGTCGAGGGCCACGTAAAGGGCGGCCATCAAGATGACGGCCAGCGCACTCGCGAGCAACACCTCGAGCAACGTAAAGCCGCGACGCTGGGTCGAGCGTTGGAGTCGCATCAGCCACCCTTTCCGCCGCCGGCGCCTTTGCCGCCACCGCCTCCACCACCACCCCCGAACCCGCCACCACTACTTCCACCGCCTCCGCCAGCGCCCTTGCCGCCGCCGGAGCCACCGCCTCCATTACCTCCGCCGCCTCCGCCAAACCCGCCACCGCCGCCCGCTCCGCTGAATCCACCACCACCGCCGGCACCCTTACCGCCACCGGCGCCACCTCCGCCGAAGCCGCCGCCGGCGCCTTTTCCGCCACCGAAGCCGCCACCAAATCCACCACCCCCGCCGGCGCCACTGCCGCCACTCATTCCCGATCCGCCACTGCTCCCGGACGGAGTCGACGATCCGCTACCGGAACTTCCCGAACCGGACGTGTCGGTCGATGTTGAGGACGTTGCCGTCAGCTGACCACGTTGCTGAGGATCGAAGATGAAGCGAGCCATCGTCACTTCAATCTGGCCGCGCGGCGTATCGTGCGTGACCGTCACTTCGACCTTGTAGAGGTTGGCCGCCGATCCGTCGTTGGTCACGTCCGCCTTCCACGACCAGCCTTTCTCTTCTTCGAAGTCGCCGGACGTCGAACCGGTCACCGACTCAATGCCCGATGCGAACTCGTTCAGCTTGGACTGGCATAGACGCGTCGCCCGCGAGCGGAATTGCACATCAAGGGCCTGATCGGTTGACATGCTCATCAATTCGCCGATGGCGACGATGGACATCAGAAAGATGGCGGTAGCGCCAAGAACTTCGAGCAGCGAGATGCCCGGTCGCCGGGCGGCGGAGTGGAGGCGCATGGGCTAACGATCTCCTGTTTTGCGGCGGACGCTGATCGCTCCCGTCATGGCACGAACTTTCACGATGACGGGCGCGGTCTCGTCGTCGTCCTCCTTGAGCACCACCTCGATGTCCTGATTGCAACCGCCGTCAGGATTGAACACCACCACGGTGGACCAACCGCCGACGTTGGGCAGGTCCGCGGGAATGTCGAACAGAATGCTGCTGGGCAACTCGCTTTCCTGAACGTACGGCGGCGCCGCGTTCTCATCCTGTTGTCCGCTGCCATCCCAAAAACTGTCGGCATCCGGCGCCACCTTAAACTTTCCTGTGCCATGCTGCACTGCGAATCGGTATGAGCGCCCATCCTCGATCGCATGGGCACGCGCTTCCGTCCACGCGGCCTGAACATCGTCCGCCGCCGCCTTTACGCGCACGTCGCCATACATGCCGGCCAGCGTGGGATAAAGCATCGCCGACAGCGCGACAAGAATCACCAGCACCAGGAGGATTTCCAGGAGGGTGAAGGCCGGTCGTTTTGGTCGGCGGCGGATCATAATGGCACGGAAACTCCTGCAGTCGAATCCGTCAATCCCAGCTGGTCATTACACCCTTCGGCGTGTTGGCAACGGCCTGCGGTCGTAAAGTCCCCGTCTTGTCCGTTTGCATCGAGACGGTGATCGGTTGATTCCACCCGTCCTTCATGTTGTCGGCTCCGCCTTCGATGTACCGCGAGGCGGCCTGGGTAAGATCCCCCTCGATTTCATTGCCGCCATTCTTGATGATGGCGGTTTGCGCGGCCTTCTCGGCAGCCTTGAGATTCAAACGGGTTTTGTCGATCTTGGCGTCTTCGAGATAGTTCATGACGGCCACCGTCGCCACGGACGCGAGCACGAGGATAATCGCGACGACGACGAGGATTTCGAGCAGGGTGAATGCGGATCGGCGATTTACCGAGCGCAACCTTGGTTGCAGGACCATATCGAGTTTCTCCAGGCGGGCTGTATGGCTGATTTAACCGTCAGTATACCCACAGGTTCCCTTAAAACCACGTGAGAACTTGCGAGCGACAGAGGTGGAACGGTTTGAACGTGCGGTGAAACGGGTCAAATGTCCTGGCGCGCGCATTCGGTTTGTGGCGATTGCGTCGAGCGGCCACGTTGCGTTTCGCCTGAGCGCCGTCGGCGGCTACCGTGATCGGGCCTACCGACTATCGGATAGGTCGCAAACTTATGCGAGATAATATCTTGGGCGAATTCATGAGTCGCTTCAAATTGCGTTCAGAATGCGTTCGGGGGTATGTGTGTTCGTGAACGAACGCATTTGATAGTCAGGCCGGGTCGCGCACGACGCGTGGATAGATGACGAGCGCGTCGCCGAAGCCCGGCGGGACCGTCGAATAGGGGTCCTCGTCGTTCATGACTTCGCCGCGGCCGCGGTGGACCATGTTCAAGATCGCATCGACCGGCGCCATCGCGCGCCGGCCATCCGCGTCCGGGCTGAAGTAGACCTGCAAGTTGGCGGGGAACTCGTTGAGCAACTTGATCAAGTCACCGACAGTCATGGCTCGTTCCTCCGCGGCAGCGCCTCCATTCCATTGATATGAACCCAGTCGTTCCGCGGAAGAGTTGCACCGACCATTGCCGCCGCGTTGCGGGCGCAAGAGAGGACACACTTCGTTTCTGGAAACGATCTGCGTCCCCCCATTTGACCTCACCCGTTCAAGACATCACGAACAAATTCCGATTCGACTTCCAGAGCGGTTGCAATTTCTTCGACAGACATTTTCCTCGCGGCCAGTCTTACGACAGCGAGCGCCTGTCCTTCCTTCTTGCCCTCTTCACGCGCTTCCTGGTAAACGCGAGTTTCGCGGACGTCGCTTACGTCGAGCATGGCTTGAATCTCCTCTCGGCTCAACCGCGCCAGCTTGTAGATGATCACCGTTTCGATCAATTCTATCAAATCGGCCCGTAACGCCGCATCGGGGATTTCTCTCTTCACGCGAGCCACAAGCTCGCGAGCAACTACCGGAGCCTCGGACTCCGTTTGCCGAATCAAGTAAAGGATGGAGAGACCCAGCGGTGCGTTCGCCAACTCCGGCATCTCATCCAGATAGAAGGGCTGAATTTGTCCTGAAGCCAACAGCGCGCGATAGGGAGTCTTGTCCGCCGGCTCAAGTGATCGGCGGGCAAACAACACCACGCCACGAAAGTCCTGTGCCGGGTTATTTTGCTTCAGATAGTAAACACCTTGGCCAGCAGGTCGGCGAAGATGCTGGCCCGGGCATAGAACTGGACCTCCAAGAAATACAGCGGCAAGCCAGGTTCTTTGGGCAAGAATACGCCATCGGTCCGAGGGGACGTCTCTTTGAATTCAATGGCCAGGTATTGGTAGTGTGCCGCCATCTCCTTGGCCGCATCGCTCGGCAAACCCAACAGCAAAAAGAACGTCTCGGGGCTTGTCTCAAACAGCCGGTAGAAGAGGGGGTCGGTCGTCATTGTTGCTTACATATGTAACTTTCGGTTCGGCTTGCCGTCAGATCACCAATCGAGTCGGTGTTGCGGTAGTTCCAACCTCGTCCGCTTTCCAGGGGCGGATTAGGGACTTTCTTCTGAACTTCTCCGCATCTTTCGGGAGGTTCAGATCGCCGCCCGCCGGGCCGCTTCGGCGGGGTCGTCGGAGAGGAGCCGCAAGGACACCATGGCGCGGGCGCGGGCCATGCGGTTGTCGATCATTTCCTTGCGCCGCTTCATCTTGACGTCTTCGGCATCCTTCATCGCCGCCAGGACATAGCCGACCGGGTTGTATTTCAGATGCTCCGCCCCGCTGGCGGCTGTCAGCATGCGGCCGACGGTCGTGCGCTTGGCCTGGGCCAGGAACTCGTCCATCTCGGACCAGACTTGTTCTTCGTTGATGTACGCGCCGTTGTGCAGGTAGGCCGTCATCGGCTTGGTGATGATCGTGTGGTGCCGCAGCATCGACGTCATCATGCGAATCTGCATGTTGTCGCCGGCGCCGAGTTCTTCAACCACGAGCGGGGCACAGAGCGTGTCGCTGAACACGTAGTCGCCACGCCGCAGGTAGCGGGTCCGCTCGATGAATTCCTGATAACGGCTGATGAGGCCGGTGCGGTCCTGCGTCGAATAGACGACGGGGATGATCGCGTCGCCTTCGATCAGGTCGCTGTGCAGGTTGCGCAGGGCGTCGGTCTTGGTCTTGATGATGCAGCGGTAGACGCCGTCCATGTCGACGTTGGTCGGGCAGACGTCGCAGGCCAGACAGCGGACGACGTTCTGCTCGGCGAGCCGAAGGATGCGGCCCTGGATCGGGAAGCGGCCGGAGGTCAGCATCTTGTCGACGAACTGGTAGGCCCGGTCTTCCTTGTCTTGCAGGACCCAGAAGCTGACGTGCGGGCGGTCTTGCAGGACCTTGCCGGCCGCCAGTTGCAGGGTCGCGGCGATGCGCGTCACGCGCCGGCCACAGCCCATCGAGGTGTCGAGGCCGTAGACGTCGTTCGGCATGGTGCCGATGTCGCCGGCGTGGCCGGTGCCGCCGTACTGCGAGGTCGTCTCCGAATCGTTGCCGACGCCGAGGAAGCCGATGTTGATCATGTCGATCAACTGGTAGATGAGCGTCGTCTCCTGCCCGCCGTTGCGCTTGGCCCCGACCGCGATGCCGCCGTAGACCTTGCCCTTCATGCCCTCACGCAGCTCCGGGTCCTCGCGGATCAGGTCGGTCACGGACTGCGCCAGCGAGCCGCGATCGCCGAAGTAGACGGGCCCGGAGAGCAGCAGGCCGTCGCAGGCGAGCATTTTTTCTTTGAGTTCGTCGACGTTCTCGACGCGGCCGTGCTCGGGAAAATACTCGCTGAGCGACAGATGCTCGATCTCGGCACCGAGTTCCTTGGCGGACCAGAGGGCAGCGGCGAGGGCGATCTCTGAATTGGAAAGGCCCTTGTCGCCCTTGAGCTTCTTGAGGTTCTTGTAGAGTTCGTCGAACGCGAGGCCTTCCTTACGGCCCGAGTCGACAAAGTTCGCGAGGTGGATCTTGGCCTGGTTCTTCAGGTAGTCGAAAAGTTCGTCCTTGGTGTTGAGGGCCATTAACTCGGCGATGAGGTCATGGTTGCCGCCGCCGCGCCGGGCGTTGCGAAGGCTGGCCGACAAACCCAGGATTTTGACGTTCATCGCAGGTCACCTTGAGGTGTTCACGATCGGACGGGTCCACCCATTTCATCGACCATCGGCCGGGTCACTGTACAGTCGGCGTAATGGCCGGACAAGGCGAACGGGCGACCTCGTCAGGTGGTGTTCGCCGGGATTTCAAGTCATTTCGCCCGAATGATTAGCACTGAGGTAGGATATGACCTGGCGAGCGGAGCCGCGTAAGCGGCCCGATAACGACACCAAGACATAATCGGGCCGCTTACATTACGCGGCTCCGCTCGCCTGCTTGGCGGCCACAATCGTTACCCGGGCGTGTCACTTTCTTAAGCGATTTCGCCAATCTTGCCCGTTCTTCCTATTTCACCAGAGGCGCGGGCGATTTCTCTCACGCCTGCCGCCATGGTCCGTCGAAGATGGACGAGGTTTCACGAGGGAACGCGGATGCCCTGCGCTGGGGGAACGGACGTGGCCGGACTGCGGGGGGTCTTCGGCAAGGTGGCCCGGCGGCTGAAGCTGGCTCCGCCGGCCCCGAATCCGTATTCGTTCGTGCCGACTTTGGAGCCGTTCCCCGATGCCGCGCTCGTTGATTCCGCGGACCTCCATCCGTGGGAGCATCCGTTTCTGACAGGCGAACACATCCAACGCTTTCGCAATTACAGCGAGGCGATCTGGGACGCGGCAGTCGAACACGATCGCAAACAGTCCGAGCCGCTCGACGTTGCGTTCACCGTAAACATGGCCCAGAGCGCTTATCTTTGGGCGAAGATCGCGAAGTCGTTCGGCGCGAACCCAAGCGTCTATCTGCATCCCGGTGACAACACAGCCCTGAGCCGGCCGGAGTGGGAAGAGTTCGACGGCGAATTCCCGGACGTCTTCGATGGCCCCGGCTTCTTGAAGAAGCACCCGATTGAGCCGGCGGTGCCGGTGCACGTGGTGCCGATGGACAACCGCGACTTCGTCGACGACGTCTTCGCGTTTCGGCAGGGGAACCGCGCACTACTCTATCGCCGTCTGACAGCAACACCGGGATTGCGCATCGAGCCATTTCTCGGACAACCAGCGATTCACCCGTATTTCGCCTGGGCGGAAGCACTATCGCGGCACCAAGTTGTGATGGCCCCGAGTGTGCCGATCCCCGCGTATCTGAGCGGCCGACCCTATTGCGCGTTCGTCGTCGGGGGCGACTTGCAGAACGACTGCGGCCGCGGCGATGCGTATGGCGCCGCGATGGGCCTCGCGTTTGCGTGTGCCCGCTTCTTCGTGATCGGCAACCCGCATATCCTCGGCCACTGCCGACGGCTCGGCCTGACGAACGCGGTCTATTTGCCCTACCCGATCAATGACGACATCTATTGCCCCGGCGAAGGACACGCTCGCCGCGAGTGGATCGAGACGACGGGCGGTGACACGTTTTTCCTGTCGACGGCCCGGATCGACAAAGCCGTGAAAGGCAACGCGGAAGAGTTGTGGCAGGCGCTCGGCGATGTGTGTCGCACCCGGCCAGGCGTGCGCTTCGTCTTCCTTGCCTGGGGACACAGCGCGGCCGAACTGCGTGAACGCATCGCGGGACATCCCGATCTGCGCGATCGCTTCCTGTTCTTGCCGCCCGTCGGCAAGAAGCGGCTCATTGATTACTATCGCTCGTGCGATGCAGTGATCGATCAATTCGTGTACGGCTACTACGGCGGCACCGGCCTCGAAGCCGCGGCGTGCGGCAAGCCCGTGGTCATGCGCATCCGCCCCGAACACTACGGCCCGCTCTACGCCGGCGACATCGCCCCGGTATGGAACGCCTCCACCCCCGCCGACGCCGCTCGCGGCGTAGCGGCCCTCGCTGACAAGGCCGCGCTGCGGGCCGAACGGGGCCAGCAAATGCGTGCCTGGCTCCTGCGCACCCACGGCAAAAACGTCGCCGGCCGACGCTTGATGGCGATCCTGCGCATGACCGCCGACGGCGTTCGCACACCGAATGGCCTCGACAACCCGCTGTTCGACGTGGAATCGGAGGCGGAAGCCCGCTATCACAAGGCGTGTCGGACCGTGCGGAATGAATCGTAAGCCCGCACACAATTGAGCAGGATGCTCGCTCACGGACAGGACTTCCGATGATGAACTTGACCTTTCCCCAATTCGACGGGGACGAACTCAAGTTGGTGGGCGAGTGCCTCGACTCCAAGTGGGTCACGCAGGGGCCGTTCACCAAGAAATTCGAAACTCTCTTCGCAGCCCGGCACCAGGTCAAACACGCGCTGGCGACCACGTCCTGCACTGCGGCCCTGCATCTGGCGACCGCCGCCCTCGAATTAAAGCCGGGCGACGAAGTGGTGGTGCCGGCGCTCACGTGGGTCACGTCGGCTCATGCGGCCGAGTATGTTGGCGCCAAACCCGTGTTCGCCGAGATCGAGGCGGACACATTCAATCTCGACCCGAAGGCGTTTGCCGCCGCGATCACGCCGCGAACACGGGCCGTCGTCGTTGTGCATCTTTTCGGTCTCGCTGCCAAGATGGATGAACTGCTCGATATCGCCCGCAAGAACAACGTGGCCGTCATTGAAGACGCCGCCTGTGCCGTCGGCACAACCTACGGCGGCAAGCCGATTGGCTCGTTCGGCGATCTCGGCTGTTTCTCGTTCCACCCACGCAAGGTGATCACGACCGGCGAAGGCGGCATGGTGACGACCGAGGACGACGGCCTCGCCAAGAAGGTCGGCAGCCTGCGCAACCACGGATCTACGGGGCCGGGGCCGCTGCAAGACCCGACGCGGCCGTACCACATGGGTACGTTCAACATGCTCGGGTACAACCTGCGGCTCTCCGACATTCAGGCGGCCGTCGGCGTCGCGCAAATAGCGAAGCTCGATCGTTTGCTTGCCGAGCGTTTGTCGCTCGCCAATCGGTATCACGCACTGCTCGCCACTGTTGGCGACATCGCGCGACCGGCCGTCCCAGCAAAATGCGGGCACACGTATCAGTCGTTTGTGATCCGCGTTTTGAAGGGTGGCCGCGATCGCCGCAACGCCGTGATGAACCACATGCAGAAGGCCGGCATCCAGACGCGACCTGGTACCCATGCCGTGCATCGCCTTGGCTATTACTCCGAGAAATACGGGCTCAAACCCGGCGACTTCCCAATTTCGGCGAATGCCGAGGATACGACGATCACGCTGCCGCTGTTTCCTGGCATGACCGAGGCGGATTTGGCGATGGTTGCGACGGCGCTGAAGTCGGGGCTGGCGGCCTAGTTCTTCCGTAGCCACAAGCTGCCAGCTTGTGGTGGCAATGCTCACAAGCTGGCAGCTTGTGGTTACGTAATACCACCTGGACCGCCGTGATACCGCTTCCGCAAGGCATGTCTGACGATCTCGCCGCGTGGGCGGAATGCTTCCGCATCGAGCGCGGCCGCGCGCCGCGCATTCTGCACATCGGCAACGTCGGCAACAACGGCTACAACAACGCCAAGTTACTGAATCGCGCCGGCCTCGATTGCGACGCGCTCTGCTACGACTACTACCACATCATGGGTTGCCCCGAGTGGGAAGATGCCGACTACACCGGCGACATCCGCTCCGATTTCTATCCGACCTGGACGCAGGTTGATCTTCGTGGCTTCGAACGGCCCAAATGGTTCGCCCAGGGCCCGCTGCTCACGTGCATCGACTACTTGATCGCCCGCAGGGAAAGCCGCACCGAAGACGCGGACAAGCTTTGGCTGCGTTTGATTGATGAACGCGAAGCGGCTTGTGCGCGGCAGCGTGGTGAAGCCATGGGCCCATCGCTGTGGTCAAAGTTGAAACGCCTCTCTGGCAAGGTGATCCGCAAGTTCTGGAAGATCCCCTACATCGTCGCACTGCGTGTGCCAGCCATCAACTGGTTGGTGCTGTCGCTGGGGCGGTCGCCGTTCATCAAAAATGTTCGCCGCATCTGCAAGGAGTTCACCGCCGCGTTCCCTGACCGTGCCGATCAAATGAAGGCGATCGAATTCCGCGACTATGCCGTCACGTTCCCCTGGTGGGCCAAGCTCTGCGCGCACTACGATCTCGTGTGCGGCTACGCGACCGACGGGATGTACCCGATGTTCATCGGCAATACCCCCTACGTCGCATTTGAACATGGCACGATCCGCAACATCCCGTTCGAGCCGACGCCGCAAGGGCGACTCTGTGCGTTGACGTACCGCCTGTGTGATGTCGCTTTCATTACCAATTGCGACAACAACATTGCGGCCGAGCGGCTCAAGATTCCCAACTACAAATGGGTGCCGCACCCGATCAACGAGGACGAACATCCCACGACCGAGCCGCAACGCGTTCGCCACGATGTGCGGGCGAAACTCGATTCCGAATTCGTGATCTTTCACCCATCGCGGCACCACTGGGACGCGAAGCGCGACACGAGTTGGGACAAGGGCAACGACATCCTGATCGAGGGCTTTGCCCGCTTCGTTAAAGAGGTTTACCCGAAGGCCGGAGCCGTGTTTGTCGAATGGGGACAAACTCTGAAGCAGACGCGCGAATTGCTCGCCAAGCACGGCCTCGAGAAGAACATCCTCTGGATCGCCCCGCAGCCGACGCCGCGAATGAACGCATATATTCAGGCGTCGGACGTGCTGGCCGATCAATTCTGCATCGGCACCTTTGGCGGCATCATGCCCAAGGGATTGCTGTTCGGCACGCCGAACTTGATTTACCTTGATGAAGCCGTCCACAATTGGTGCTTGCCCGAGTTGCCGCCGGTGCTGAACACGCGGACGCCGGATGAAGTGTTCCAGGCTTTGAAGCGGCTCTACGAGGATCGCCGGTTTGCTCAGAAAATCGCCGACGATGGCCGAGAGTGGTACGCGAACTATCACAGCAGTCGAGTCGTGGCGGATGCGTTTGCGACGGCTGTTCGCGACGCTATCGCCAACGCCCCAGCCTCGGAAGGAGTCCTGACCCATGCGCGCTGATTTGCTCGTCCACTTGCGGCCGGACGTCGCGGCGAAACTCGAACGCTTCGTGGGCGACAAAACGCAAGTCGAAGAGGGGGTGCTTCGCGGGGCGCACGGATCATGGTGGCCGATCGTCCGCGGTGTGCCGTGCTTCCTGACGGGCGAGTTGCGTCCCGATCTTTCGGACTTCGAGGTAAAGCACAAATTGCCGAGCCCGGCGGGTGCCAAAGGCCCCGAGCGCGACGCGCATCAAGCGAAGACGACGGTCACCTTCTCAGACAAATGGCGGCGATTCAAAAACTATGGTCTGGAGACGGAGCACCAGTCGTTCCTGCGCGGCTGGTATTGCAAGAAGCTCGGCCTCGCCGATGAAACGGCGTTGCGTCAGTTCTATCGCGGCAAGTCATCGATTCTCGAAGTCGGCCCCGGTTCCGGGTTCAACTCGCGCTTCATCGCCGAGAATTCGCCAGGCACCGTGATCGCGGCCGACATCTCCGAAGCAGCGCACACGACCTACGGCAACACGAAGGACCTGCCGAACTGCCATGTCGTCCAGGCCGATGTGATGAACCTGCCGTTCCCCGACAATCATTTTGACTTCGCCATCGCCGATGGCGTGCTGCACCACACGCCGGACACGCGGGCCGCGGTCGCGGCGATGTATTTGAAGGTGAAGCCCGGCGGGCAGTTCTTCTTCTACGTCTACAAAAAGATGGGCGCCGCCCGGCAGTTCGTCGATGCCCACATCCGTGAGCACTTCACCAAGATGGCGCCCGAGGAGTGCTATGCCGCCTGCGAGCCGATCACGGAACTCGGTCGAGCGCTGAGCAAGCTCAACGCGAAGATCACGCTCGAGAAGCCGATCCCCGTGCTCGGCATCCCCGCCGGCGAGCACGATGTGCAGCGGCTCTTTTATTACAACTTCGTCAAATGTTTCTGGAACGACGCGTTCGACTACGAAACGAACAACATGGTGAATTTCGACTGGTATCACCCGCACAACGCCTGGCAACACACCGAAGAGGAAGTGACCGGCTGGCTGCACGATTTGGGGGTGACCGAATACGCATTTCATCCGGCGAACCCGAACGGGCTGTCGGTCCTGTTGCGGAAGCCGGCATGAGCCGGGGAACCGATCGGAAGAAGCGCCTCGCCCGTCAGGCGACCGGGCTGGTGTTGAAGCTGGCCCTTCCGGTCGTGCGGCTGCTGACCCGTTCAGCGCGTCGCGGCGTGCGGCGCAGTTTGTGGGCCGGTACGCCAATCCTCACGCTGCCGGTCAAAGCGAAGGCGGAACGGTTGCTCGGCGTCCACGCCGATACGCTGGTGTTTCAGACGTACTACATCACGTCCGACTTTCGTTATGACCTGTCGAGCTGGAATCGTGGGCCGGGCGTATGGCGAAGTCTCGGGCTGCCTCTCCTGGTGCTGCTGTGGGCCACGTGCCGGTATCAGCGGTTCCATTACTTCTGCGATCGTGGCCTGTTACCGGGCGAGCGATTCGACGTGCGCGAAGACGAGCTGCGTTTCCTGCGAGCACTCGGCAAGGAGGTGTTTTTCTACACCTATGGGGCCGACGTGCGGACTCGGCAAAAGACTCAGTCGCTCGGCGAACCGAATTGTTGCACGACCTGCCCAGAGCCGGGGCGATTCTGCGTGTGCGATGACGCGGTGGGTGCCAAGTTGCACGCGATTCGGCAACGCTACGCGACGGCGACCTTCGCCCTTGGCGACATGGTTCACTACACGCCCGCGAGTCGGAACGACACGTACTTCTGGCCGCTCGATTTGAACAAAGAAAATGGACGCCGTTACGAGCCGCGGTACCCCGATCCCAATGCGAGCGGGCCGGTGCGAGTCGTTCATGCACCGAATCATCAGGGCTTCAAGGGGACGCCGTTTCTGATTGCCGCCGTGACAAAGCTGCAAGAACGCGGCTTGCCCGTGGAATTGTGTCTAGTTGAACGCGTCCGGAATCGCGAGGCCCTGGAGATTTATCGCGGTGCCGACATTGTCTTCGATCAATGTCTGATCGGTTATCACGGCTACTTCGCCTTGGAAGCGATGGCGATGGGCAAGCCAGTCGTCGTTTTCCTGCGGGATCCGGTGCTAGCTCCCGACGAATGCCCGCTCGTCAACGTGCGACCCGAGACGGTCGAGTCGGTACTGGAAGCATTAGTCAAAGATCGCCAGCGCTTACACGAGTTAGGCCGGCAAGGTCGCCGATATATCGAACGGCACTACACGGTCGAAGCGTTTTCGCAGCGACTGGGCAGGGCGTATCGCGAACTTGGGCTAATGACGTAAGGCAACGTGGAATGACCTTGCGGTGGCAGGAAGGGTAGAGTAACCAACGGCATGCAAACGGCGTTCGTCATCGGCGGGGCGGGATTCGTCGGCCAGCATCTGGTTCGGCACCTGGCCGCGCATGGGATGCGCGTCTTGGCGACGTGCCGATCGACCGCGTCGGCGTCACCAGTGAATGGCGTCGAATGGGTGCCGTCCGATCTGGCCGCAACCGATGCATCGAAGAACTGGCCGACGCATTACGATGCGTTGATCTATCTCGCTCAATCGCCGCGCTGGCGTGATTTCCCTGCGGCGGCCGATGACATTGTCCGGGTCAACGTTTGTGCACTTCAGCAGGCTGCCGAGCATGCTCGCCATGCGGGTGCCAAGCGCTTCATCCACATGTCGACCGGCACGGTATACAGCCAAACTCGCGAGCCGGCCCGCGAAGACGAGCCGATTCGCACGGACGCCTCTCGCTCCTTCTACGCGGCCACCAAGCTCGCCGCTGAACTGCTGGTCGCTCCGTATTACACGTCGTTCGGTGTCACGCAGCTTCGCTTGTTCATGCCGTACGGCAGTGGACAAAACGACAAGATGCTATTGCCCGCGATCGTCTCGAAGGTGCGATCCGGAATGTCCGTCGATCTACATGGCGCCGATGGCCTACGCTGCAACCCGGTCGCCGTTGACGACGTCTCCGAAGTGGTTCGTCGGTGTTTAATGCTGGACGGGTCACAGACTCTCAACGTCGCGGGTCCGGAAGTGTTGACGCTGCGGCAAGTAGCCGACGCGATCGGCAAAACCATCGGCCGTGAACCGAGGTTTAATTCGAAGCCGGAGTCGCCGCCCGTCATCGTTGGCGATACGAGCCGGCTCCGGGCGACGCTTGGCTGGCAACCGCCCACGCGGTTTGTGGATGGCGTGCGCGATTGGCTCAAATCGCTGGGAGGCTGAACCCATGTGTGGAATCATCGGCATCGGCAGCCGCAAGGGCGATCCGGTCCCACCGCCGCTCTTGACGCGGATGACCAACATCCTCTCATATCGCGGCCCCGATTCGTCTGGCGAATATATCGACGGCCCCGTCGGCCTCGGGCATCGGCGGCTTGCGATCATCGATCTTTCGCCGCTCGGTCATCAGCCGATGGCGAACGAAGATGTCTCGGTCGTCATCACGTTTAACGGCGAGATCTACAACTTCCAGACGCTCAAGGTCGAACTCGAAGCGAAGGGGCATCATTTCCATTCGAAGTCCGATACCGAAGCCATTATTCACGCCTACGAAGAATGGGGCGTCGACTGCGTCAAGCGGTTCAACGGAATGTTCGCATTCGCGATTTGGGACAAGTCTCGGCAGCACATCGTCCTGGCACGCGACAAATATGGCATCAAGCCGGTCTATTGGTATTACAAGGACGGCCTGCTGTTATTTGCCTCGGAAATCAAGGCGATTCTCGAGCATCCGGCCGTCGCGAAAAAGATGTGTTATCCGGCCCTCAACGAGTATTTCTCGTTTCAGAATGTATTCTCTGACTTGACGATGTTCGAGGGCATTCGCTTATTGCCCCCAGCGAGCACGCTCACGTTCGATTTGAAAGGGACGGACGAACCAAGGGCGAAAACGTATTGGGACTATCCGTTCCATCATTCGCCGCTCAAGGGCACGAAGGAAGAACTCGAAGAGGAATTGCACCGGCTCTTCGTGCAAGCGGTCACGCGCCAATTGATGAGCGATGTGCCCGTCGGCTCCTATCTCAGCGGCGGCATGGACTCGGGGTCGATCACATCAGTTGCCGCCCGCCATTTGCCGCGCCTGACGACCTTTACCGGCGGCTTCGATCTCAGTTCTGCCTCGGGCCTCGAACGCGGCTTCGATGAACGTCGGGCGGCCGAAGTGATGGCGAATCTTTTTAAGACAGAGCACTACGAAGTTGTCATGCATGCCGGCGACATGGAATGGGTGTTGCCCAAATTGATTTGGCACCAGGAAGATTTGCGCGTCGGTCAGTGTTATCCGAATTACTATGTAGCACGACTCGCGGGTAAGTTTGTGAAGGTCTGTCTCTCTGGCGCCGGCGGCGACGAATTGTTTGGCGGCTACCCGTGGCGCTATTATCGCGGCATGAATAGCACGAGCCGTGAGAATTATTTCCGCAACTATTACGACTTCTGGCAACGTCTTGTGCCCGACGAGGACAAGCAACATTTATTTAATGCGGACACACGCCGCGGCGTCGGCGGGCATCGGTCGTTCGACGCCTTCCGCAGCGTGTTCGATCACTATCCGGGCCAGTTCGAAACCAACGAACAACTGGTGAACGCGTCGCTCTACTTTGAGTTGAAGACGTTTTTACATGGGCTCTTCGTGGTCGAAGACAAATTGAGCATGGCCCACTCGCTTGAAACGCGCGTGCCATTTCTCGATGACGATCTTGTGGAATTCGCTTGCCGAGTGCCGGCTCGATTTAAGCTGCGCGATCTGGATCACGTGACGCGGGTCGACGAGAACGACCCCGGCAAGCGTGCTCACGAGCGCGAACACAGCGAGGGCAAGGCGATCCTGCGTGACGCGATGACGCGCTTCATGCCGCCCGAGATCACGGCGCGCAACAAGCAGGGCTTCAGCGCTCCGGACGCGAGTTGGTTTCGTGGCGAGAGCATCGACTACATCACGCGCCTGCTCACCAATCCGAAGGCACGCGTTTATGACTTCATCAATCCGGAATACGTCCGCGGCGTCCTCGATCAGCACTGCTCCGGCAAGGTCAATCGCCGGCTGCTCATCTGGTCGTTCCTGAGCCTGGAATGGTGGCTGGCCAACTACTTCCCGCAATGAGCCGGCCCCTGCGTGTGTTGCATTGCCCCGAAGTCGTCGGCGGCATGCCCGGCGAACTGGCCCGTGCCGAACGTGCGCTGGGCGCCGACAGCCGGGCTGTGGCCTTTGAAAACTCGGTCTACGATTACGCGATCGACGAGGTGCTCTACACACCCGAAACTGGCCGGCTCAAGCGCGAGTGGAAACGCTGGGGCCTGCTCAGGCGAGCGCTGACGCAGTTCGACGTGATCCATTTCAACTTCGGCCGCACGATCATGCCCGATCGCACGACCGAATTGCCGGGCCGCGGTCGCCTGGGGATGTTCTTGCGTCGGCTCTATGCCGGCATCTTTGAATTGCGCGACGTCGCGTTGCTGAAGCGCATGGGCAAGAGAGTGTTCGTCACCTTTCAAGGCGATGATCTTCGACAAAGCGATTTTTGCGGCCAACATTTCGGGCCGCGGTTTTTGCAGGAACTGTCGACCGGATACTACACAACCGAAACCGATGCGCGCAAGCGCTGGCGGGCGGCGAAATTGGCCCAGCTCGTCGATGGCATGTATGCCGTCAATCCAGACCTGATGTATCTGCTGCCGCCGACGGCGAAGTTTCTGCGCTATGGCCACATCAATCCGCGTGAATGGTCATACAGGCCGCCCCCGCCAGCGCACGACGACGGCCCGCTCGTGATTCACGCTCCCACACATCGCGGCGTGAAAGGCACACGATTCGTACTCGAAGCCGTAGACAAACTGCGGTCGGAGGGGGTCCGATTCCGATTTCAATTGATCGAAGGATTGCCGCGGGTCGAAGCACGCCGCCTCTTCGAGCATGCCGATTTGCTGATCGACCAGTTGTGGCTCGGATGGTACGGCGGTTTGGCGGTTGAATTGATGGCGCTGGGACGGCCGGTGATCTGTAATATTCGCGAAGATGGGCTCAAGTTTCTTCCGCCGGGGATGGCCGCGGCATTGCCGGTGATACGGGCGGAGCCGACGACATTGACGAACGTCTTGCGTGAATGGTTGACGACACGACCCGATGAGTTGATGCAGGTCGGCGTGAAGTCGCGTGAGTTCGTGGAACATTGGCACGATCCGATCGAAGTAGCGCGCGAATTGTTGACGGATTACATGGCGAGCGGAGCCGC
>DATANR010000065.1:0-46686 GCA_036266155.1 Gemmataceae bacterium
GGGTGAACGTGAACCTGACGACAGGCTCGGCGACGAATGTGGCGGGTGGCGTCGCCCGAATCCTGAACGTGTTCGGAGGGTCCGCGAGCGATTCCCTGACTGGCGATACCGGCAACAATGTCCTCCTCGGCAACGGCGGCGACGACAAGCTGAATGGTGGGACGGGCGGCCGCGACCTGCTCGTCGGCGGCAACGGCAGCGACAAGCTAGTCAAGACCGCGGTGGGCGACACGATCTACATTGGCGCCGATCTGGCCTCCACCGATGCCAGCAACGTCGCTTCGGTTCGGTCGATCATGGCGGAGTGGACCAGCACGCACAGCTATAACACCCGCGTGACCCATTTGCAGAACGGCACCGGGTTGACGGACGGCGTCAAGCTGAACGCCGACGTGCTTCATGGCGACGGTCTGGTCGACAGCTACACGGCCGGCGCCGGCCGCGACTTGTTCTTCCGCGATTCGATTGACACGTTCGCCGGAGTGCTGCCGGCCACGAACGAGAAGGTGATCGACGTGTAGAGTTTCCAGGCGAGCGGAGCGGCGTAAGCCGCCCGATGAATTACCGAATCGGGCGGCTTATGCCGCTCCGCTCGCCAAGTTGATTCAATGGGTGCGCGGGGATTTGTTGATGTCTGCCAATTCCATCCGCTGCCCGCGCGGCCACACCTGGGACCCGTCCGAATTCGATGACGACCCGGCCCCCGTCGCCGGCCCGGTCGCATGCCCATACTGCGGTTCACTCTGCGGGGCGGCGTCCAGTATCCGTCCGACCGACACGCTGCCGCCCCCAGAGCCGCCTGTCGCCGACAAAGATGCTCCACCAACGATTCCCGGCTATCAGATTCTCGACGTTCTCGGCCGCGGCGGCATGGGCGTCGTCTACAAGGCACGACAAGTGCGGACCGACCGCGTCGTCGCACTCAAGGTGCCCGGCTACCTCGATCTCGAGACGCGCGTTCGCTTCACCATCGAGGCCCAGGCCGCGGCACGCGTCAGTCACCCGAACGTCGTCCAGGTCTACGAGGTCGGCGAACACGACGGTAAGCCGTTCCTCGCACTCGAGTATGTCGATGGCGGAACACTGGCGAGTCGGCTGACCGGCGCTCCGTTCCCACCGCGGTCCGCCGCGGCACTGACCGAAACGCTGGCGCGCGCCGTGGGCGCCGCCCACTCGCACGGCGTTGTCCATCGCGATTTGAAGCCGGCGAACATCTTGCTGCAGAGTCCCCAGTCGACAGTCCTTAGTCCACAATCTGACGATCATCGACTGGGGACTGGGGACTGGGGACTGGGGACGATCAAGGTCGCTGACTTCGGTCTCGCCAGGCGCATGGACGACGATACACGCCAGACGCAAAGCGGGATGATCCTCGGCACGCCCGACTATATGGCCCCGGAGCAGGCGGCGGGCGAATCACATCGCGTCGGACCACCGGCCGATGTCTGGGCGCTCGGCGCGTTGCTCTACGAATTGTTGACCGGCCGGCCGCCGTTTCGCGGCGTCGGCATGATGGACACGCTGGACCAGGTTCGCAATCACGAACCGGTGTCGCCGCGCCGCCTCCAGCCGGCCGTGCCACGCGACCTCGAGACCATTTGCCTGAAGTGTTTGCATAAGGACCCCGATCGTCGCTACTCGGTGGCGACCGAGTTGGCCGAAGACTTGCATCGCTTTCTCGACGGTCAACCGGTCCGGGCTCGCCCCGTGTCGCGCGTTGAGCGCTGGGTCAAGCGTGCCCGACGCAATCCGCTGGCGACCGGCCTCGCCGCCGGCATGTGGCTCTTGCTGATCGCCGCCGCGGCGTATGGCGTCTGGTATCACTTGCGTCTGCAAGCGCAGCGCGATCGGGCCAGGCATCATTTTCAGATGGCGGTGCGGTCGGTCGAAAGTTTGCTCACGGAGGTCGCGGAGGAAGATCTTGCCGTCGAGCCGCTGTCCGAGCAAAAGCGCAAGGCGCTCCTCGAAAAGGCCTTCGCGTTCTACCAGGAGTTGCTGCAAGTCGAGCCAGACGATCCGGAACTGGCGTGGCTGGCGGCCCGGGCGGCACGCCGGATCGGCGACATTCTGCGGCTGCTCGGCCGCTACCCCGAAGCGCTGGTGGCTTACGACCGTGCCCTGGAGCGCCTGGCCGCGCTCGCCGATCGCCCGCCGCCGGGGACTGACCCCACGCGTGAGATCGCCGACTGCCACAACTACGTTGGCGAAGTGCATCGCTTGCAAGGCGCCAACGACGAGGCACGGGCCGCCTATCAACGCGCTCTCGCAATTCAGCAGGCCGCGTTTGCGGCCAGCGCGAATGACACCGGCTATCGGCAGGACCTGTCGCGAACGCGGTACAACCTTGGCATCGTGGCCCGATTGGACGACAAGCCCGTCGTCGCGGTGGCCGAGTTGGGCGAAGCTCTCCGCCTGCTTGAAGGCGTCGCCACGGATGATGTTGCGGGCCGTCGGCATCGTGCTCGCGTCTACCTGAATCTCGGTCCGGCATTACGCGCGACGCAACAGTTGGTCGAGGCGGAACAGGCGTGTGTGCAGTCGATCCATCTTTACGACGAACTGCTAACCGAACAACCCAATCGGCCCGACCTTCAATTGGAGAAAGCGGTCGCGCTCATCAATCTTGGATTGGTTCGGCAGTCCGCGAATGATCCCGTTGGCGCCAAGGAAGTGCTAACGCAGGCCAGGGACTCGCTTAGTGGATTGGCCGCCAAATTCCCGGATACTCCGCAATACCGCACCGAATTGGCCCGAGCGTACACTGGGTTGGCAGTCGTCGTGTTTGACGAAGGCTCGACGGCCGAGGCGACGGCGCTCTTTGCTAGGGCAGTCGACGCATTGATGGACCTCGTCGCCCATCACGAGTCGGCCGACTACCACGGCGAGCTGGGCATTGCGCTCGGCAATCACGGGCGGGCACTGTATCAGGCTGACCCAGCCAAAGCGAAGCTGCAACTCACGCGCGGTCTCACGGAATTGATGATTGGCTTGCAATCCGCCAAGAAAGAGCCGACGTTTGGCAGTTCCTTCCGACAACAAGCGCGCGACCTGGCGACACTGCTGATTCAAACTGGCGACCGGGTCGGGGCACGCGACGTCGTACAACGGATCGTGAACGCTTCGCCAGACAGAACGCGGGCGATTCATTGGGCCGCAGTGTTCTTGGCCAATTGCATCGCCGCCACCGAGAGCCAGAAGATGCCCGTCGGTGACGCGGATGAGTTCGAGACGATCGCCATTGAGTTGGTGCAGGCCGCCGGCCCGGCCGATTGGTCGTCAATCCGTTCTGACGCGGACTGTGCCAGGTTGGTGAAGCGCCCGGCATTCGCGAAGGTCGTCGGATCCTCGCCTGCTAATTGATTCCGCTCAAGCCGCGTCGTCCGCACAACCGAAACTATTGATACGCCAGAACAGTTCGCTTCGTCCGGAGGCGCGATGGCTCGCTTACTTGTCGGCGCTCTGATGCTGCTTGCCGTGGTGCCCGCCGCCGCCCAGCCTCCGGCCCCGGCCACCGTGCCAGCACCTCCGCCACCGCCACCCCCGCCGCCGCCCGAGGGCGGGTTCACGGTGCGTGACGGCAGCGTCGGTTACATTGACCCCGCGAGCCCGGCCGACCAGCTTCGCCTGCGTGCTGACTTCGGCTACGATTTTCGCGCGCCCAATCGGGCCGAGGTCTTTTACGCCAAGGGTAAGCCATTCGGGCCAGGCGTGCCGCGCTCGGAGACGTCGGTCGATTTTCAGGACCAGACCTTGTACCTGGAAAAAACGTTGGGGCCCAACTGGTCCATCTTCGTCGAGGGTGGCGTGCGATCGCTCAACCCGGACATCAACGCGAACACCGCCGGCCTGGGTGATTCGAATCTCGGCTTCAAATACGCCTTCCGGTCGGAAGAGTGTCAGGTTTGGACGTTTCAACTGCGTGCTTACTTGCCAACCGGCGCCGCGAGTCGCGGTCTCGGCACGCACAACGTCAGCCTGGAGCCGGCATTGCTCGGGTTTACTCGACTCACGGAACAACTCGGTCTCGCAGCCGAGGCACGTTATTGGCAACCGATCGACGGAACCGACTTCGCCGGCGGCGTGTTGCGCTATGGCCTTGGTCTGCGCTACGACGTTTGGCAATCGGAAGGATTCCGGTTCGCCCCGACTGTGGAGGCAGTTGGCTGGACTGTCCTCGACGGCCGCGAGAGTCGGCGGCTGCCGGACGGTTCGACTGCAATTTTTGATTCCGGCGGCACGACGATCTTGAACTTGAAGCTCGGCGCTCGCATTGATCTTGGCGAGCACGCCGGCCTCTATGCGGGCTACGGATTGGCGGTGACTGGCGAGCGCTGGTATCGCGATGTCTGGCGCGTCGAGTTTCGCTGGCTGTTTTGACGCTTACGGGCTCCACCGCTCGAGTGCCTTGCGGCAATAGCCGAAGAATCCGAGGTCGATCAATTCCTGCGCGAGCCGTTCTTTGTCCTCGGTCGGCACCGAGGCGGCGACTTCTGTAACCAGCAAGTCGGTCAGTATCTCACGCCCACGTTGGAGAAGCTTGCGGGCGCCGGCATCCGTGAACGGTTCGCTCGGCTTCAGTCGCGTGGTCAGCTCGGCCGCCAGGTCGCCTGAAGGTATGTCCGGTTGATCCGCACGAAGTCGCAGCGCGGTGAAGTAAGGCGGACCGCCGCCACGTTCGGCCGTTTCCAGACCTTTCCACGCACAATCGAGCAGCGACTCGCGCCAGTGGGCCAGGAAGGCCTCATCGGCGACGACCGACTCTTCGGTATCAATTGCCGCAAGTTGATCGGGATCGATGCCGGCCGACGGGCCTTGCCGAACGACGCCTGGGCGACGTCGCGACAGATTGATGAGCGTGGTACGCAGATAGTCGCGGAAGCGACCGCGCTCGGGACTGGCACGGCGGAAATCGCCCCGCAGAAATCGGACCGCGAACTCCTGGAACAGGTCGGCAGCCACATCCAGATCGCCCGTCGCGGCGGCGAGGTAGCGATAGGCCGCCCCTTGATAGCGTTCGATCAACCCCGCGAGAAGCTTGTGGTCGGCCTCCGCCTCGGACCCATGAGCGCGCACCAGGGCGGTCCACATTGTGGAAATCTGGCTCAGTCGGTCCGCGGGTGTGGTGGACATGGCGGCCCCCGAGAGATTCTAGGAGCCGCTGCGCTGATCATGCCCCGTAGTCGATCGCGTCCTTGACGTTGATGCCCTTCTCAAAGATGAAATTACGACGCTCTTCGACTTCCTCACCCATGAGCGTGCGGAACAGATCGTTGGCCTTCTGTGCATCAACAAGCGTCACGCGCAAGAGCGTCCGCTGGTTGGGGTCGAGAGTGGTTTCCCACAGCTCTTCCGGATCCATTTCGCCCAGGCCTTTGAATCGCGTCACAGTGAGGCCGCGTTCGCCGATGCCGCGGACGTCGGCCACAAGGTCGCGCAGGTGGGCCAGCGGTTTGTGCGTGTCGCCGTGATGGAGGACAAAGCGGACCTCCGGTTCGCGGCCCGCAACGCGCGGGGCCGGCAACAGGTCGCCGGCTGTGAAGCCAAAGTCGATGAGCTTCACAAGGGCTCGGTTGATGGCGCGTACTTCGTGGAATTCGTCGGCTACCAGGCGTGTCTCCACGTCGGCTGTCGGCGTCTCTTCCGTGTGGTCGACGACGAGAGCCTTGCCGAGCCGCTGCGATTCGCGCTCGCGGAATGCGTTCACTTCTTCCGGCGAGTGGAACCAATGTTCCTTGCCGCCAACTTTCACGTGCCAGGTTGGCAAGACACCGTCCTTTGCATGCGGCACGAATGACCCGAGCGTGACGCCGCGGCGCTCGAGGACGATTAACGATCCTTCGAGCCGATCGAGCACATCCATCAATGCCGCGAGCCGTTCGTTCTCGATCGCCGCTTTGCTCGTCGGGACGAGCCGTGTGTGGTCGAGGCCGCGCTTGTTGAGTTCGCTTGTCATCTCCTCAGCCGTCTTGATGAAGCGTACGTTTTTCTTCTGTGTGACCTTGTAGAGCGGCGGCCGGGCCACGTAAATATTGCCGGCTTCGATCAATTTGCGCATTTGCCGGAAGAAGAAGGTCAAGAGCAGCGTGCGAATATGCTGGCCGTCCACGTCGGCATCGGTCAGGATGACGATCTTGCCGTACCGCAGTCGCGAGATGTCGACTTCGTCGCCAATGTCGACGCCGATGGCCGCGATCAGACTGGCGATTTCCTTGTTGGACAGCAGCTTCTCCAACCGAGCTTTCTCGACGTTTAGCACTTTGCCACGCAACGGCAGAACAGCTTGATAGACGCGGTTGCGCCCGCTCTCGGCTGACCCACCGGCCGAATCGCCCTCGACGAGGAACAGCTCACTCTGATCGCGATCGCGCGTGGTGCAGTCCATTAACTTGCCCGGCAATCCGGCGCCGCCGAGGATCTTCTTGCGATCGATGAGCGCCTTGCGCGCCTTGGCTTCCGCCGCCCGCACCTCCGCGGATAGCACAACCTTTTGCACGATCTTCTTGGATTCCTTCGGATTCTCTTCCAGGTACTTGCTCAGCACCTCACCGACCGCACTGGCGACGGCCCCATCGACCTCCGGATTGTTGAGGCGAATCTTCGTCTGCGCCTCGAAGTGCGGCTTCGCTAACGTGACGTTGACGATGGCCGTCAGCCCTTCACCGAAATCCTTGCCGTCCGGTTTGATGTCGTCCTTGTAGAGTTTTTCCTTCTCAGCGTACGAATTGACGACGCGCGTGAGCGCCTTGCGAAAGCCGGTGAGATGCGTGCCGCCGTTTGGATTGAATTGGTTGTTGGCATAACAACGGACGCGCTCGTCTTCGCCGGTCGTGTACTGGAACGCGACTTCGACCTTGATCGGGTCGGCATTGCCGTCGCCGTCGACGTGATCAACAGTGCGCAGAATGTGAATCGGCGGATGGAGCGCGTCCTCGTTGCGGTTCAACCACGTGACATACTCCGCGACGCCGCCTTCAAATTTGAAATGCGCTTCCTTGTTCGAGCGCTCGTCCTTCAGCGTGATGGCGAGCCCGCGATTGAGGAACGCTAACTCGCGGAGACGATTCTCCAGGGTATCGAATTCAAATGTCGACGCGCCAAAAATCTCGGCATCGGGCCAGAAGGTGATCTTGGTGCCCGTGTGCGTGGCCGGGCCCATGACTTCGAGCGCCTTCGAGAGAACGCCGCGATCGAATTCCATCTGATAGAGTTGGCCGTTGCGCCGCACCTCGGCGACCGTCGTCTCGCTGAGCGCGGTGACAGCTTTCGCGCCCATGCCGTGCAGACCGGCCGACGACTTATACGCCTTGTTGTCGAATTTGCCGCCGGCGCCGACGATCGTCATGACGACTTCGAGATTGGACTTCTTTTCGTCGGGATGCTCTTCGACGGGAATGCCGCGTCCATCGTCGGCCACGGACAGGCCGCCATCAGGAAGCACAACCACCTGGATGCTCTTGCAATACCCGGCCAGATGCTCGTCGACCGCGTTGTAGACGAGTTCGTAAACGAGGTGATGCAGGCCACGCGCAGCGGTGTCGGGAATATAGTTATCGGGCCGCTTGCGAATGTGATCGCGGTTGCGGAGGACCTGGGTATTTTCAGCGGTGTAGTCGTCACCCGGTGCATTGGCGGCGGCGATATCGAGGCTCATTCGGCTAGCCTTCCTGCGATGAAACGAGCCGCCGCCGGGCGGTTGCTCCGACCGGCGGCGAAAGAGAAATCTGGTACGTGTATTTTACGGATTCGAGAGGGTCCGGTGAAGAGCACGCAGGGCGTCGTAAGATATTAATGGAAAATAAGATACGCTTGCAAACAGATATATCTTTTTGGCGTATCCGGCGCGTTCACTTAATTGCACGGTACGGCGATCCCGAGGCGTTGAGTTGCTTCGACCGCGTTACCTGCGTCATCGCATTTTTCGGTTACGATTCGCACTGAGCGATGCGTGCGTCTGGTACAATTCTCGATGAGTGACAACGAGTCGAGGCCTGTGCGATGCCGTCGCCATTTCCCGGGATGGACCCGTTCCTCGAGACGCAACCGCGCTGGGAGATTTTCCACGGGTGGTTCATCCGCGAACTGGCGCGTCTTACGCTGCCGCGGGCATCCAGCTTGGGCTGCTGGATCGATGTTGAACGTGACGTATATGGCGAGGACCCGTCCGGCGCGATGGTGGCTATTGGCGAGCCCGATCAAGTGTTTACCGTTGCGGCCGAGGAGCGAAACTGGAATGGCGGTGAAACCGCAGTTGCGACTCTCGCGTTACCGCGATCGGTTCGTGAAGTGGTGGTTGACCCGGGGGAAGCCGGGCAACATCGGCAGCAGTATCTCGTCGTTCGCGAGAATCAATCGTGGCCGCGAGCCTTGGCAGTAGTTGAATTGCTGAGTCCTGCCAACAAGTCGGGCAAGTACGCCAAAACGTACAACGAAAAGCGCTCGAAGATGCTCGCGTCGAAAACGCACTTCATGGAGATCGATTTGCTGCGCGGCGGCGTGAACCCACTGCGCGATCACTTCGCCGACTTGGCGCCGTCGCCGTATTTCGTTTTCGTCGCACGCAAGAACCTGATCGGCCGTAACGAGGAAGGCTATCCGATTCGGCTTCAGGAAGCGCTGCCGACGATCGGGCTGCCGCTCTGGGGCGAGCGCCCGGACTTGCCGCTGGATCTGGGTGCCGCATTTCAATCTGCTTACGAGTTGACGACGGGCGGTCGGCCCATCAACTACGCGCTGGATGCGCTTCCGCCGCCGCCGCTTGCTCCGGATGACGCGGCATGGGCTCAGACGCTGGTCGGCGCCGACTGGGCATAGCCTTACTGCTCAAGCACCACTATCCCCACCTCCCGCATCTGCCCTTTGCCAGCCCGTAGCCACGCCGGTTCGGCCGAAGAATTGAGATTGTTCGTCCACAAGACTCCGTTCTCAAACCGCACGTCGCCGATGGCAGTCAAATGCTCACGCGCCGCAGCAACCCATTCGTCCTGACTCGCTCTTTGAAGTTGCTCCGCGGCCACGGTCGCGAGTGCTGAAGGTTCTGCATTTCCCAAATGAACTTCAACCGTATCCCCAAGCTGAACGGCGACAACCGGCACCGCCTCCACCCGAACCAAAGGCGCCGTGCGCCAATCGCTCGCGAATGGAACTACCTCGACGCTCGTCGGCCGAAGCACGCTCGGTGGCACGTCCGCAATCGGTTTCGGCCACAAATCAAATGGGCGCGATGGGACCGGGATCGCGGTCAAACTGGCGGGCAATTCCAGAACCGCGAATGATCGCCGAATAGTGCTTTCGTTGCGGATCAAAGCGATGACGTTTGCAGGGAGGCCTATCGCCGTCGGATTTGTCGCGCGGCCGAGCCATTCCGAGAGCAGCGATGGCGACGGATTACGGATCGCAAGCTCGACGCGCCAGAGTTTGACGCAACCAGCCCACATGTGTTGGCGAACGGGAAACCGCTGGTGAAACGCGGACAGGACCTGATCGGACACGAAGCCCGCGGGGCTCATACGCGGACGCTTTCGTGCGGGGCATGACGATGACGCGGGCCGGAGACGCGCGGACAGTCGGCCAGGGCCGCGACCCAGGCGCGTTCGCGGGCCGCGTCGACCGCATCCAGATGATCGACCGGGCCTTCCCACTGCAACCGACGAGCCAGCGTGCCAGGATCGCCCGCGAACAACAGCTTCTTGCGTGCCCGACCCAAAAGCCCGGCCAACACATTTGGTCCATCGCCGAACGGGACCGCGCGGGCGACGTGCGAACGCGTCAGACTGACGGCCATGAAGTCGCACTCATGGCGGGCTGCGTCCGCGAAATCGACCACAGGAATGTGAGCAAGCCGCGGCGTGCGCGCGAGCAGCCGGCGCAGCACGGCGACCTGTGCGGGGAAGGGCGACGTGATCGCGACACCCTGCCCGGCGATCGGCTCCAGGTAACGCACGAGGGCCTGGGCTTCCGGCAAGTTGATGATGCCGGCAGTTGGCAGGTCCGTCATGTCCGGCGGCAGTGCAGCCCGTTGACGTTGATCGGCGAGATCAATCTCGTAACCCGCCCCGCCGACACGGGTAGGCCGGCCAGGCGCATGGTCGCGGCGGCTTCGACCGTTGGTATCGGGGACCGCCAAGAACTCGACGTGCGGCTTGTCCTCGGTCGGCGGCACGATCGCGAAACCAGTCGCAAACGCGCGATTGAGCCAGCACGCCAGGCCGGGACATGCACGATGGGGACGATCGAGCACGACGACGCGACCGCCTGCCCGTCGCCCGACGTTTTCCGTGACCCACTCATTGGCCTTGTCGAGCGTCCAGTCCGTGGCGAAATGGATGGCTCGCGTTTCCAAGCCAACGAGTTCTTCTCGGATGACGTCGCCGATGATCGCAAAGGTCGAGGATTCATCCGATGGGCCGAAGCGAACGATCGGCCCTGACGCCGATTCCTCCCACACCGGAGTTCGACCTCGTGGCTCGCAGGTTACTTCACCAAGTTCACGGAAGAGGTATTCCCGGGCGGCTGCCGGCGCGATCGTCGAGGGGAATGCGACCTCGGCGAGCGTCGGGTCGCCGTTCGGCGGCGTGAAAAGTCGAAGTTCGATTTCCGGAGCGTCGGCGACCGGCTCGCATTCGAGCCGCTTGCGATCGGTGCCGCGCACCGGATACAGTCGGCACACGAGCCGGTTGCCGTCGTTCGACCAGATATGGTGGCGCTGAGCGGATAACAATCGAGCAAATAGATCGGGCCTTGAGGTGCGATGCCGGCCCGTGGGCGCCTCGGCCGGTTCGCCGACCAACACCCAGCGCCGCGCCAGGCGTGCGGCCGCGAGGAAATCGGCCTCGGCCAGGCGATGAGCATCGTCGATGATGAGCAAATCGAATGGCGCTTGTGTGGCGACATTCGCGTCGGACGCAATCCCAGCGACGGGGCCGGCGATCACTTGAATCGTCCGGCATGCCTCGCGTACAAGTTGATCGACGTGGCCTTCAACCTGTCTTGCCCAACCGCGGGCGAACTCCAATGCCTGTCGGGCCGCAGCGAGTTCTTCTTGCATTGCCGCGCTGTTCGAAATGTCGCTTGCGGCCGAGCGCAACTCATCTGCGAGTGATTCCTCACGCTTGGCAATGGTTGTGATGTCGCGGGCCAGCGCTTCAATCCGCACGTCGAGTTCGACGTCCCGCCGTGCGACTTCCGCGTCGAGGAAGCGAGCACGTTCGGCGGCGTGTTCTTCCTCGGCTCGTTGGATGTCAGCCGCCAGTTTCTGTTCACGGACTGCCAATTCATCGAGCGCGGTCGTTGCGGCCGCCAGACTGGCCGATGCCTCGCCGAGCCGCGCTGTCAGAGTCCCGTCGAATTTGCCCTTCCAATAGGCCGGCGTATACCAGCGGCCAGACTGCAGCGCATCGGACTTCGGCTTTAGTTCCTGAACAATAACTTCCGCTGATCGCCTGCGTTCCTCGGCCTGCGTTCGTGCGGCAGCCAGCTCAGCCTTCGTAGCGTCCAAGGTCGACATGCGGCGGGCATGTGCCGTCGCCGTGCCGCGAATTCGTTGCACGAAATATGGAGGCGAATCCTCGTTCGCCTCCGCCTCGCGTCGAACGTCGTCCGGCACATTTTGACGCTTGGACACCAACTCGGCATGTTCCGCCTGACCGGCAGCCAAGCGCTCGCGAACAGCAATGCACTCGCTCCAGGCCGTTTGCAATCGCTCCGCCTTGCTGACCCGCTCCTCAGCTTCGGTCAACAAAGTGGTCGAGCGACGTACGAGGTCGTCACGAATTTTGGCCTCGCGTCGACCGGGCGCCAGCGCTGCGGTTGACGGTAACAGCTTCTCCGCAACCTCGCCGGGCCCTAGTCGCCGGACGACAATGGCATCGCTGAGCGCGGGCAGCAGTCCATCGAGCGCGGTCGGCTCCGGCGAAAGAAACAACACTTTGCTGCCGCGCCCGATCGTCTGCTTTACGATCTCGACGGCGACACGCGATTTACCCGTGCCCGTTGGGCCAGCGATGAGAAGCAGGTCCGGCGTATACAGCGCGCGAGCAACCGCGTCTTGCTGATCGGCGTCAAGAGATTGATCAACCGGGATATACGGTGCCGAGAGAGGGGCGGGCGCGAGGCGGTCGCCTAACGCATTTTGCAAAAAAGGTCGAACGGTGTCGGCGGCTGGCGGCGTGACAATGGGAATCTGGTCGGCGAGCAGGTAGCCTTGACGCGTTGCCAGATCGATAAGCTGTTTTTGCTGGTGCGGGGCGAGCAGGGGGTACGTCTCTTCCCACGACCGCGCAGGGGCCGGGAGGGTCGGCGCGGCGGCCCCCCCGTTGGCGTGCCCTTCGCGGTGACTCATCGCGGATCCTCAGGGTGCAAAACGGGGAGGTCAGTCAGGAGAGGGGATTGCGGCACCCGATCGTCAATCGGCTCCCCGGAGCCGTGGTGACGAGTCAACCGAATGTCGACTCCCGAGGTGGTTCCCGGAAGTGGACCGTTGGCAAAGTATAGGCGCAAATCCGGCGACAATCTATCGGACACTATTTTGCCGCCCGATGCAAACATATTCCCCTTAACCCGCGAACGTCGTGAAGGTTTCGTTAATTGCAGACGGGTCTGCGAATTGCCTATTCAACGACTTTTTCCGACTTGTGACAATTGCCCCGGCAAGCCCGGCAAACTGTAACGGCTCACTTATTCAATACTGGCTAGAAGCCCGGACATTTCACCTTCGGCGTGAGAATTCCCCTGTTCCCGTGCGGCCGCAATTCCTTGCTTGAGCACGGAACACGCCTCGTCGACGCGATTGAGACGATTCAGAATCTGCCCGGCCATCAGATACGCGGGAACGTAGGGCGAGTCGCCGATGAGCCCCATCAAGTGATCCGCAGCGGCCGCATCGTCGCCGGCGCTCGCATATTCCATCGCCAAGCCATAACGCAAGAATGCGTCCGCCGGGTCGTCGGCGAGGAGCGCTTCGATTTGGGCCATCCGCGTTGTCCGGGTCGGCACTTCAGTTCTCCTAACGCCAACGGAAGATCTTGAGGGCGACGGCAAACGGGATCAGGCCCCACACGGCGAGAACGAGCAACTCGCGACCGAGTTCGTCGAGGCTTTTCCCCTCGAGCATGACGCCACGCAGAGCGTCGTTCATCGCTGTCAGCGGCAGCAGCTTGATGATCGGCTGCACCACGTCCGGAAACCGCTCCGATGAGAAGAAGACCCCGGACACGATGTACATCGGCAACATGACCAGGTTCATCAGACCGGACACAGTCTCGATCGTTTTAGCTCGGCTGGCAACGAGCAAGCCAAGCCCGCCGAAACATGCGGCCCCGAAGACGATCAGGAACACGAGCGAGCCGAGGCTCCCTTGATTCTTGACGTCGAACACGAAGTAGCCGAAGAGGAGCAATACCAGCACTTCGGGGATGGTGAACAACATCCGGCTGATGAGCACCGAGAGCAAGAAGTCTCGTCGTTTCATTGGCGTGGCGAGGTAGCGCTTGAGCAACTTACGCACGCGCATGTCGGCCAATACGTAGCCAACACCCCATAGGCCGCCGCCCATGAGGTTCATGCCCAACATGCCGGGCACCAGGAAGTCGATGTAGCGGTTGCCCTTCTCTTCCAGGTGCTTCTCGTCCAGCGGTGGGGCATTGGTCGCGGATTGCTTGTAAATCGTCGCCTCAACGGCATGGCGAGCGAGCACGCTTTCGGTCCGGTTCGGCTCGTCCCACAACTCATACCCGCTTGTCGCTGGCGCGACGACAAGGTCTGTCTTCCCAGACCGCAGCCGCTTCTTCCATTCCTCGCCGGTCACGCCGGCGACCTCGAACCGTTCGTCCTTGGCGAGTTGCTCCTTCAACTGGGCGACGGCTTCCGGCGATCCCACGTCTTCACGCACAACGACTTTGATCTTCTCGATCGGCCGTTCACGGAAGGCGATTCCGAGCGCGACCGCCATGATGAGTGGGAAGCCGTACACCCAGAACACGGCCGCCGGCTCGCGGTAGAACTCGCGGAACCGGGACGCGGTGAGTTGGAGCAGCGGATAGTAGCGCTTCGGGTTCATGCTGGATTATTCATTGTCCCGCAGATGCCGGCCGGTCAGGTTGACGAACACGTCTTCGAGCGTCGCATGCCGGGTCGTGAGCGTGGCCAGCTCGCGGCCGGCCTGTTGCAGTTGTCGCAACAGCGCAGGCAATGCCACGTGCGGCTCGGCCACAGTGAGGCCGAATTGCCCGGCATCGACGCGGGAGGCCGTGACCGACGGCAACCCCGCGAATTCTTCGATGGGCGGCGTCTGTCCGGCGGCCAGGGTAAAGTCGATGACGTGCTGGCCACCGAGTCGCGCTATCAACTCGGAGGGCGTACCCACCGCGATCACTTCGCCGCGGTCGACGACGGCCACGCGGTCGCAGAGCCTCTCAGCTTCATCCATGTAATGGGTCGTCAACAAGACGGTGCGACCGGACTGGCGGAACTTATTGATGATGTCCCAGAGTTGCCGGCGTGATTGCGGATCGAGGCCGGTGGTCGGCTCGTCGAGAAACAGAAGCTCCGGGTCGCCGACGATCGCACACGCCACCGCCAGCCGTTGCTTCTGACCCCCGGACAACTTCACCACATAGCTGCGTGCCTTCTCTTCAAGTGACACGCGCGCGATGGCCTCGGCCGGGTCGAGGCCGGACGGATAGAAGGAGCGAAAGATCGTCACGACTTCGCGAACGGTCAGCTTGTCGGAGAGACGGGTTTCCTGGAGCGAGATGCCGATGCGCCGACGGATGGCGTCGGCGTCGCTTTCCCAACGCAAATCGAGAACTTCGACTTGGCCTTCGGTCGGGTCGAGGAGTCCTTCGAGGATTTCCATCGTGGTCGTCTTGCCGGCGCCGTTGGGGCCGAGCAAGCCGAAGCACTCGCCTGTGCGGACTTCGAGGTTCAGCCCGCGGACGGCCTCCACGGGCGGCCGGCCGGCGTAGGTCTTGGTGAGCTGCCGACAACGAATCGCAGTGGGCATCGAAAACGCCTGGGACCGGCGGGCGGGAGAATGATAGCGAGCGAAGTCCGGGCGGGGAGGTTCGCGCGACCGCTCACTTGCCGATCGTTACGCGCACCTTCTGACCGAACCGCGGCGGCGACTGGCCCACGGGCACGTCGATAGACACGAGGCATTCGAGCACGCGATCGTCGTTGACCGGGAAGATGTCCAGGGCCCCGCCGGTCGCGTGCCGCTTCGGCAAGAACTGCTCACCGACCTTGGTAACTATACCCGACCAGCGTTGCTTTGAGTCCGTCTCGTCCTCGATGTCGGCCGACTGGCCCTTCGACACGCGATTGGCGAATTCCTGCGTCACCTCGGCACGGACTAGGAGGGGGCCCTTCTTCACGAACCAGAAAGCCGGGTCACGGGTCATCGGTCCAAATGATGACCCCTCGGAGACGAAGGTACGGATGATCTTACCATCGGCTTTGGCGGTGCATTTGATTTGATCGCGGGCGGTCTCGGCTTGCTTCTTGAGCACCTGCAACCTCTTGATATTCGCGTTGGCGAGGTCGCGCAGGTATGTAGGTGATTCACTTTTCGCCAATTCCAACTTGAGCTGGGTTGCTTGCAGCGTCAGATCGGCCGCTAGGACATTGGCCTCAAAGATCGACAAATCAGCCTTGCTTTTGTTTCCGTCGCGCACCGCAATTCGAGCATCTTCAAGTTCCTTCTTGCGTGCGTTTAACTCTGCCTCCTTGGCGAGGATTTCCTTCTGCGTAACCTTGATGCCCGAATCGAAGGCCCGAATCGTCGCCTCGGCTTTGGCCAACTCCGCGGTGGCGGCCGAAATGGCATCGTCGGCTTCGGTCACCTTCAGGGCTGCCAATTCGGAATCGAGTTCCAACAGCTCCTCACCCGCTTTGACTTCGTCGCCTTCTTTCTTGAGCACCTTGATTACTTGCGAAGGCTGCGGGAAATTGTTCGGGTAAATGCCGATCATCTTGTCCTCGGTATCCACCATCCCGAGGCACACGAGCGTCTTCCCCGCCGCCGTTTGCGGCGTAGCGGTCGCGCGATTCTTGTCTGCCGGGTCCCCCGCGGCCATCAATACCGTGAGGCCGAGCGCCGCGATGCCGACGATCGCCAGACCCGCAACGACGCGATTCCTGCTCATTGTGCGGCCCTCCACGGTTCGAGCCCGCCCCGGTCGGCCGGAACGTCTGTCTCCGTCAAATGTCCGTCGTCCAGGTGATACGACACGTCCACGTGCTCCAGAAGCCGTTGGTCGTGCGACACCACGATGATCGTTGACTTGTATTCGTGCGCGGCCGCCTGCAATTGATCGATCACGACCTGCCCGCTGCCCCAATCGAGAGCGCTGGTCGGCTCGTCGGCAAAGCAGAATTTGGGCCGCTTGATGAGCGCCCGCCCGATGGCCACGCGTTGCTTCTCGCCACCGGATAGCTGGGCCGGCTTCTTGTTCTCTTTGCCCTTGAGGCCGAGGAGGGCCAGCATCTCGTCGGCTCGCTTGCGTGCTTCACGCCCGCCAACGCCGTCGCCCCAACGCAGAACGATCTCGAGTTGTTGCCGAGCGGTGAGGGCGGGGAAGAGGTTGTAGCCCTGAAAGATAAACCCGCAGTTTCGCAGCCGGAAATGCTCGCGTTCGCGGGGGCTCAGTTGCCAGACGTTGACCCAGCGTCCTTCGTCGCGGGCCATCACCTGTCCACTGTCCGGTTGCAGCAAGCCGGACGCGATGGCGAGCAGAGTCGATTTGCCCGACCCGCTCGGGCCCATCAGCAAGCTGATCTCGCCGCGATACAGGCTGAGCGTCACGTCGTCGATGACATTCCGCGCCGCCCCGCCGTCGCTAAACGAGCGAACGATCTGAATGCAGCGGAGTGTCGGTTCTTCGGCGGCGTCAGACATCTTCGATCCAAATGCAAAATGCAAAATGATAAATGCAAAAAGAAGACAGCTAGCCACAGTCCGAATTTTTGCATTTATCATTTTGCATTTATCATTACCTCAGAAGGCTCATCGGCTCAATTCGTCTCACCGACCGCAAGGCCATCAGGCCGGCCAACAATGCCATTACCAGTGTCACCGCGCCGGCAAGGGCGAGCAGGTTCCACGGCAATGGAATATTCACTCCCGCGAACCGCCCAAGATACGCCAATCCGTGCACCGTCGGATAGGCGAACACGACGCCGAACAACCCGACCCAGAACGATTGCACCAGCACCGTCAACGTCACCCGGCGCCGCGGGATGCCCATCGCCAGCAGGATCGCGTACTCCTTCGCCGACGCGGCCGTGGCGGCATAGAGCGTCTGACTTGTCACCACCATGCCGACGAGCAAGCCGAGCAGTGCCGTGTAACCCAGGGCGATACCGGCCTTGGTCTTGAGCAGCCAGTGCCAGCGCGACTTGAACGAGAAGTCCTCGGACGTCATCACCGTCATGTCGTGGCGATCCTTGTACGTTTCATCGAGATCGGTGGCCAAAGCGTGCGCGTCCTCCTTGTGCCGGCAGCGGATCAGATAATAGGTGGTCGTGTCGCGCGGCGTCATGTTGCGCAGCAGTAACCGGGCCGTCGGCCGCGAGCAGAACACATACGGACCGGCCAGGCTTTTGAGCCCCGACACCTCGCCGACGATGCGAACCTTGACCTTGTTGATCTCCGCGTAATCGCCAACTCCAGTAACGCCGAGCCGCCGGCGCTCGCCCGAATCGATCACAATTGCATTCGGCTCCGTCAATGCGTTCCGCAGTTCGGGCGTCAGTTCATCGAGCGATCCCAGGTTGTCGTCATCGAGGCACGAGCCGATGATGATGCACAACTCCGACCCGCCGTCCGGCTTGATCCACGATGCGAACGCCTGGTAGTAGGCCTCGACGCGCTCGACTCGCGGGTCGCCGGCGACTCGTGACACATACGTCTCTTGAATCGGCCGACCAATATCGACGCTCAGCACCTCGGGCGATCCGACCCACACATCGGCCCGCGTGTGGTCGATCGGCAAGCTGGTGATCTTGAACAACCCTAGCAGCAGCCCCGTCTGGAGCGCAATCAGCACTGCCGAAAACGCCACCGCGCCGATTCCCGGAAGGAAGCGCGGCCGTTCGTGCCAAAGGGTGGCGAGGGAGTAATTCACGTCGTCCTTGGTCTCCTCATCCTCTTGTCTTCCGCCCCATCGGGGCGGGCCGACAATAGCCAGAGGCGTAAGCCCCTGGTAGCCTGCGGCGGATGATTCGGAGCCCCAAGGGGGCGACACGTCGGGGATGTGCCGCCCCCTTGGGGCTCAGTCCTTCCGAATCGCCTCGACCTATCCTAGGGGCTTACGCCCCTGGCTATTATCTGTCCGCCCCGTTGGGGCGGAAAACAGCTCATCCCGCCGCTGCCAGTGGTTCGCTATCCATCCTGACGATACGCGTCGATATCGCCGCCAAATCTCCGCTGACGAATAGGTGGTGCCACAACTGCGTTGCCGTCACCGCGGCCAGGCCCATCTCGACCGATGTTCGCTTCAAACCGCGCCGCATCGTGGTGACTTCGGCCCGCGACTTCGCTACCGCTTCCGCATCGAAGTAGCCAGTCTTCCGCAACGACTCCGGGCTCAGCACTTCGTTGATCCAGGCGCTTCCATTGCCCGTTAGGTGAAAACTGTCGAGCGGCGCCCGGAACATCTTCTTGCGTCGCCAGGCAATTTCATGCGGCACCCAGCGCTCGGCCATCCGTCGCAACAGATACTTGTCCTGCAAGCGCCGCAGCTTCCATCGCGGGTGCAGGCGATTCGTGAACCCGACCAGGTCCTCATCCAGGAACGGCGGCCGCAGTTCGACCGAGTTCCACATCGCCACGCGGTCGCCCTTCGAGGCGAGCAAGTGGCCTGGCAGCATAATTCGGGCGCCCAGTGCAATGCTCCGATGGAACGGGTGCCAGCGGAGCATCTTCTCTCGGTTCAACCCCAACTCGGCATACGGCGTCATCTGCACCAGGTCACGCTTCAGGTCGTCGCTGTAGAAGCGCAGCTTCGACAGGCTCATCATTCCATACAGATCGAGCCAGCCGTTGTGCCCGCCGACCGCGTCCTGAGCGTCGCGCAGCAAATGCATCGGGAAGCGCGGCTGCCCGGTGATCCGCAGCGCGGCCGCTCGTAGCAAATTGCCGACGCGGACGCCCGGCACGACTTCCAACTGATTCAAGATGCGGTGGATCTTGAACCACGGATAGCCGGCCAGAAACTCGTCGGCCCCCTCGCCGGTCAGCGCGACCTTAAAACCTTTTGCATGCACCGTCCCGGCCAACCGCAACAAGGCGGCTGCGGATGTATCGATCACCGGAAACTCGGCCGCCGCGATCAGCTCCGGGTAGGTGTCACGCACCTCCGCGTGAGCGTACTCAGCAACGATCGGCTGCGAGCCGATGTGCCGGGCGACTAGGGCCGCCGCCGTCGATTCATCAAAACCCGCGGCACGCACGGCGATCGTGAACGTCGGTATCGGCCGGCCCAGCACTTTGCTCGCGACCGCGGCGACCACGCTCGAATCGACGCCGCCCGACAAGTAAGACACGACCGGCACATCGGCGCGCAATCTCCGTTCAACCGACTGCACGAACAGCCGTTCATATTCATCAACCGCCCGTCGCTCAGGCGGATTCTCCTCGTGGCCGCAGTCCGGAAAATCCAATTCCCAATACGTCCGCTCCTCGATCGCCGCGTCCCGGCTTTCACTCAGTCGCACCCGCAAGTAGTGCCCCGGCAACAGGAGATTCACGCCCTTGAAGCACGTGATCGGCCCCGGCTGCGCGAAGAACGTGAACACGTGGTTCAGTCCGCGCAGGTCCGCTTCGGCCGGGACCATTCCAGACGCGAGCAGAGCCCGAATCTCCGACGCGAACAGCAAGTACGTCGTCTCGCCCTGCCGCCGGACGGTCCAGTACAGTGGGCAGATACCAAACCGGTCGCGGGCCAGCACAACCACGTTTCGCCGTGTGTCGTACAGGCAAAAGGCGAACTGCCCCTTCAGGTTGTCAAAGAACGCTTCGCCGTACTCTTCCCACAGGTGCGGGATCAACTCGGTGTCGGTATGCGTGCGAAAGCGATGGCCCTTCGCCTCAAGTTCCGCGCGCCGTTCGGGGTAATCGAAGAACTCCCCGTTGAAGACGCACTGCACAGCGCCATCTTCATTGCCGATCGGCTGTTTGCCGTCGGCCAACCCGACGATCGACAGCCGGCGATTCGCTAGCCCCAGATGCGGCAAATCAAGGTAGCCGTCGTCATCCGGCCCGCGATGTACGATCGCGTCGGCCATGCGGCGGAGAGTGCCTGGAGGAGCAGCGCGCCGGCCCGCCAGATCGATGACCCCGGCGATCCCGCACATAAGGCTCCTGCCGGACCTCCGCTTCCTTCACCACAGTCCCTAGTATCTTAACGGCCGGCACGGGGCCTATTTTCGACCGAGACTGAGTGATCGCTTCCAAGCGCATATGGACGTGCTCGGACTCATCGGAGCATTTTACCCAGAGTGCGCAGTTTGGTTAGAGATGAATGGACGTGGGTAAAGTCGTTAAGAGTTCGAGCCGTCGGCTCGAACGCCTAACAAGTAAAAACACGACTTCACTCAAACAACTTCGACACCGACTCATTCTCGTGAATGCGCCACATCGCGTCAGCAAGCAGCTTGTCGACACTGTGCACTTCGATTTTGTCGATCTTCTTCTCCGGCGCCAGCGGGATGCTGTCGGTGATAATCACTTTCTTGATGGGTGAATCCTTGATCGTCTGGATCGCTTTGCCGACCAAGACGCCGTGGGTGGCGAAGACGTAGATGTCCTTTGCTCCGTTCTGCTCCGCGATTCGGGCCGCCCCGCTGATGCTGCCGGCCGTCGTGATCATGTCGTCGAACATCAGCACCGTCTTGCCCTTGAGACTGGCGCCGATCAGGTTCGCCTGTTCCACCTTGGTCGCGCCGCTGCGGCGTTTATCGACGATCGCCAGTTCGCCGCCGAGCCGTTTCTGATACTGCAGTGTGCTCTTCACGCGGCCCTCGTCCGGACTCAGGAAGACGAGGTCGCCGTCGAGGCCCATCTTGCGGATGTACATGACGAAGACGGGCGCGGCTGTCAAGTGGTCGACGGGGATGTCGAAGAAGCCCTGAATCTGGGCCGCGTGCAAGTCGAGCGTCAGGACGCGATTCGCGCCCGCTGCGGTCAGCAGATTCGCGACGAGTTTCGCCGAGATCGGCACGCGGCCCTGGTCTTTGCGGTCTTGCCGCGCATAGCCGTAGTACGGCAACACGACCGTGACGCGATACGGGCTGGCCCGCTTGAACGCGTCGAGGATGACGAGCAGCTCCATCAGGTTTTCGTTCACCGGCGGGCAGGTCGGCTGCACGATGAAGACGTCGCGGCCGCGCACGTCCTCGTCGATGCGTACTGAGGTTTCGCTGTCCGGGAACGGTTCGACCTTGAGGTTGCCGAGATTGTCGTTGAGCTGGGTGGCAATTTTCTCGGCGAGAGCCTGATTGGCCCGGCCGGTAAAGACGCGCATCTTGTTGTGGAGCATGTGTCCCTTTTCCGAATCGGCGGCCGCCCTGTCAAGAGGCTGCCGGCACGGCTATTGTCGGAAATGGGAACCGATCGTGTGTCCGGCGCGAAAATGTTGCGTGAAGTTGCAATGAAATGAAAGGCGTTTGGGAAGGTGAATCGGCCCCAAGCGAATGACCTTTCGATGACTCGTCTACCACTTTTTGGCAGGGTTTCTGGAACCACTTTTTTGGCGGGACAGACTCGTCGCAAGTCTTTGTTACATAGAAACATCGAACGAAAACCCAGGTCAAAGAGCGCCAACCCCATGCACCCCCTGGCGCGGCTTTGGCACCGATAAGCCCTTTGGCATCCATTGCTTAAGTCTGGCACCCATTGACCCTCTCACGTGAGAGGGTGGGCATCCCTGGAAAAGTCCTCCCAAACCACCGAACGGGTCGAGAAACGGACCTTGAAAATTGCCCTGTCGCGCCCGATGCCGCCTGTCATGCGGCATCCTAACCTAGTCGCCACACCTTGACTCACGACCGGGATTCAGCTACTCGCGGCGACCTTTTGATTGACACCGGATATCCGCGCGCTATTATGAACAAATGTCCACTTGCGCCCGTATTGACAATGTAGTCAGCACGACGAAGCGGCTAACCAAGAGTCCTTCAATGCTAGATAGAATCCGAAAATGCCCGTACTGCAAGCGGGAACACACGGGCGATCCGCTCGAATGGACAGAGAATCCGTACTGTCAAAAGTGCGTCGGCGAGCGTCTCTGTCAAACGGCCAAGGACAATCCCCCGTTCCGATGGGAAGCTGATGGCGATGACTTTCGCCTCATTCAAGGGACTCAAAAACTCGTCGCAGGTGGATGAGCCCATCCCGACGAGTTAGGCCATTTTTCCAGAACAGTCCCTTGGTTTTTGTCTGTTTTCCCGGCCGTGCATGGTGTACGGTCACTTTCCATTTCGGCGAATCATTCGACAAGCGAACAACCAAATCAGGCCCCGGCGCACGCGCCGAAGTCCATTCAATTTCACCGTTCGCTAGGTTCGCCATTCGCCAATCATGGGAATAAGTTGCCTTCCCCAATGCCGACGCAAACTCACGGGCTGAACCATACCGTTGAGACGGGTCTACTGACATGGCCCTTCGCAAGATCATTCGGTGCGACCTTGGGACGTGGGGCATGAAGGCGTCCCGATTTGGAAATAAGCCGTCTCTGATTTGGTCGAGCAACTCGCGCTGAGTTCCAGGGCGCTGCGCTTTAAAGAACGGATCACCATTCGCCGCTCGATAGAGGGTGACACCAACTTGATAGATGTCAGACTCCGGAATTCCTTTTAGAAGGCTCAACGACTCGGGCGGGAATCCCAGGCCATAAACAAGCTCCGGGATGTTGGCGATTCCGTGCGGACCGATGGGCTGCGCCTGTCCGAGGTCAGCCACTCTTGCTCTATCGTTATCGTCAATCAAGATGTTCGACGGCTTTACGTCAAAATGGACGAGCGGAACGCCGTGAATCTTGGTCAGTCCACTCAATACCTGAGTTCCCAACCTGACAATTTCAGACGGCGGTATGGGTCCGTTCCGAATCTTGTCGGCCAGTGAGCCGTTTTTGTAATACGGCATCGCAATGCAGACATGATCTTCGATTTGGCAACCATACAGGATCGGAACGACATGCTCGTGTTCGGCAGAGCGCATCGCTTTTGATTCAGTCCAATACTCATCAAAATCGCGGAAGCCGGTCTTCAAAATCTCCTTCACCGCGACCTTGCCGCCCCGCTGATGATCGCTTGCCAAGTAAACCTTGGAGCGCCCCTGACCCTGACCAATTTCGTGGTCGTGAGTGTATTCGATCTCGCCGACTCTACGCATTTTGGCTCCCAATTGCGGCGGCGGCGACCAAGACAGCTTGTCGAATCTCATCGGACAATGCCGTCCAGTCGATCCCGCGAAATGAACTCGTGTCCAGGTATGCTTTTGCCGATTTGCTCTCCAACTTCGAACTGATTGTGGCATTCGCCCCCACCAAGACAGGAAGTGCTTTCGAGTCTATCGCTTCAAGAACCACGCCCTCAATGCGAACCCGTGCATGGGCCGAAACAACGTATCTGACTCTTGCGCTCGGTTCGGGATACCGCACGCCAGCGCAATCCGGAGAAAACTCATCGATCAGATTTCGCACCTCTGTGCGATACCAACTCAGCGCAGCCGGTTCTTCGTATTTGGCAGGAGCGGGCAGTTTCCCCGATGCGACACGTTGCAACGGTCCATCGGAGACCACGGCCCAATAAAGAGCGTTCGGGTCGGCGCGAAATCCAATCGCTTTCATGATTGCACCGTTTTTTCGCTATGCGGTCGCTTTTTCGAGCGGCGAACTTCCTTGCTCGCAGCGATTGCAAGCCGCTCGCGTATCCACGCCGACAAGTCGAGCCCTGATCGTGCTGCCGCTTCCTTGAACGAGATGTACTCGCCCTCTTGCAGTCGTACTTGCAAAAGCTTGTCGCGCCCTTCGCCCGGTGGTTTCTTTGGTCTTGCCATGTCAGTAATCGTAATGACAAAAACTTTGAAAATCAAGACCCTTGGTATTGCATTTCTAGTTTCTGTAATTACAATAACCAACAGCTGACGAGTTGTCGGCGCAGAAAAACCCCGGCCCTGCTACGAACAGGACCGGGGGCAATCACAACCCGGCGGTTAGGCCAGATGGTGACCAGCACTCCCATCCTAACCGCCCCGAACTAAGGGGCAACAGATGAACGCTCGCGAAGAACGTGGCCTTGTGATCGCGGCCCTGTGCAAGTTGAAGAACGAAGGCGGAACGTGGATTGTGCCGAGCCAGTCAAGCACGGAAATGTATCGCGTCAACCCGGCCAAGTGTCGGTGCAGTTGTCCGGATCATATGGAACACGGCGACGAAGCCGGCTTCAAGTGCAAGCACATTTTCGCGGTCGAGTTCACGATGAAACGGGAGGTCGCGAGCGACGGCACCGTCACCGAAACCAAGACGATGACGTTCACCGAAAAGAAAACGTACAAGCAAAACTGGCCCGCCTACGAAGCCGCGCAATCCGTCGAAAAGGACCGCGTTCAGGAATTGCTCGCCGAACTAGTTCGCGGCATCCCGGAACCGGATCGGTCGGGTATCCGGGGTCAGAAGCCCCATTCTCTCCGCGATGCGTTGTTCACCATTGCGTTCAAGGTCTACAGTACGATCAGTAGTCGCCGGTTCGCGTCCGATCTTCGCGAGGCCCAACGACGCGGCCACGTCGGGCAAGTGCTGCCGTCTCAGAAGATCAGCGATTACCTCTCCAATCCCGCGATGACGCCGATCTTGAAACATCTAATCGCTCAAAGCGCCCTGCCGTTGAAGGCGGTTGAAAAGGATTTCGCCATCGACAGCAGTGGCTTCTCGTCAAGCAAGTTTGAACGCTGGTTCGATCAAAAATATGGCATTACCCGCCAGAAGTGCGTGTGGGTAAAGATTCATCTAGCGTGCGGCGTAAAGACGAACGTCGTTACAGCCGTTCGCATTCTTGACAAGGATGCCGCCGACTGCCCGCAATTCAGCCCGCTTCTTCAAGAGACACGCAAGGGCTTCACCATCGGCGAAGTCAGCGCCGACAAAGCCTACGCGAGCCTGGAGAACTTGAGGAAGTCGCGGCTTGCGGCGGGACGCTCTTTGCCGCCTTCAAGTCAAACACGACGGGCGGAATCGGCGGGATGTTTGAGACGATGTTCCATTACTTCAAGTTCAAGACGAACGAGTTCATGGCCCACTATCACAAGCGGTCGAATGTCGAATCGACTTTCTCAGCCATCAAACGGAAGTTCGGCGACCACGTTCGGAGCAAGAGCGATACCGGCATGGTCAACGAGGTGCTTTGCAAAGTGCTGGTTCATAACTTGGTCGTCCTGATCCACGAGCAGCACGAACTCGGGATCGAGCCGGAGTTTTGGAAGGAACCGGCGACGGCGCAGGCAATCGCGGTATGACAAAGAAGCCCCGGCAATGCCGGGGCTTCTGGTTTTATTCCGGGGCAGCGGAGTCATCGACTGGCTTTTTGTCTGGCGGTCGCCCATCGTCATCTGTCAAGGCCGTGGATTCTCGCAGTCGCTTTTTCTTTTCAATCGGGATCGACATATCTTCATAAAGAGAATCCCGATCCGTGGACGATCCCGAAGCCGACGGTATCGTGGCCGGCAACGGCTTTGCCAAGTTCGTATACATCGTCGGCGTCAGCGAACCTGATTTTGAAATTCTGGTAGCCATTTCGCACCTCTCTAGTCGCTTGTATGACTAGCCTTCAACGAGCTTCCCTAGCGCCGTTACGTCGCCGATGTCTCGATAAAGCTTCTCGATTTCCGCCCCGATTTGGGCATTTTTTGGAAGCTTAGCGTGCAAGCCAATTCTTCGGGTTTCCTTTCCATCTTCGTCTCGGACAATGCCGATCCTTGAGCACTCTTCGATATCGATCACAAACTCATGTGTCGAATACTGCTTGACCAGATCGCGAGCGATTGCTTCTGCCTCAACTCGCCTGTATTTTTTGGCGACCAGCAGTCGAACTGCATAGTCTTCCGCTTCCTTCAGCATCCGGGAATGCCTTGAATAGCTTACCGCGTCGATTTTTTCAAAGAGCGGCTTTGTCACCTCCGCAGCGAATTGCAACGATGGCTCCAAGAGCAGATTGACCCGCTTCTTCGTTTTTTCCTTCAGCGACTTGAGCATCCTCATCGCCACATCGATTGCCGACTCCTCAAGTTGCTCAATCGCTTGGACCATGTCCAGCGCCGAAACCCTCGCTTCTTCAACGTCGAAGTCCTGTACCTGAACGTCCAATGGCCCAAGCTCAGCGTCGTCGCCAAGGATAATCTCATCGGCACCAAGCGCCAAGAGCGTTGCCGCACTCTTGGCGATTCTCGGAACAACGACGGTGAACGATTTCGCGTTGCGTTGGAACAAGCGGGCAATCCGAAACGCTGCCAGCGAAACACCTCCAAATGAATCTAGGATCAGGGCAACGTCACGCCCCACAATCTCCGACTTCTTGTTTCGGAAACCGTAGTACATCCACGGCAACAAGACGTAATTCGGCCCTTCCGCAAGAATCCAAACGTCCTTGTTCAGAAGCTGCTGCAACTTCAGCGCCGCCTCGCCGACATCTGGCTTGATGGCCGACGGGCAATAAACGTTCGCAGAAAACTTCTTTGGTTTTGGCGGTTCAGGCGGAGTGGGTGGTATGGGTTTGGGCGGCTGTGGCGGGCGAGGTGGCCGGGCTCTGGCCATGATGTGCCTATGGGCTAGGTGTGTCGAGTCAGAGAAGTAAAGTAATTGTACGAACGGCTTCCAATGAGGGAAGGCGCAAACGACCGCCGACAATCGACTTGGCACCCATAGGACCGGTCTGGCCCGCATAGACCCGGATTTTGCCCTATCGGTGCCAAAGCCCCCTGGCGCTCTTTGTGGCGCTCTTTGATTGGCGCTCTTTGATTTTCCCGTGCGCGAGGAACTTTGGTAAACTTCGTTTAACCCATTTCGAGAGGTTCCCATGACTGCCGAACAACAAGCCCTGTGGGAGCGGATCGAGGCCTTTGACATCGACGGCGACGGCTCGCCAGCCCTGCCGTTCGCGGCCCGGCTGGCTCGCGAGAACAGCTGGACGCGCTCGTTTGCCGAGCATGCGGTGCGCGAGTACAAGCGGTTTGTCTTCTTGACGATGACCGCTGGCCGGCACATGTGTCCGTCGGAACAGGTCGATCAGGTCTGGCACCTGCACCTGACGTACACGCGGTCTTATTGGCAACGCTTCTGCGGCGACGTATTGAAGTGCCCGCTTCATCATGATCCCACGCGCGGCGGCGCGGCCGAGGGCCAAAAGCACTGGGCGATGTATGCGGACACGCTGCTCGCTTACGAGGAAGCGTTTGGCGAAAAGCCGCCAAACGATTTGTGGCCGGCTGCCGATCAACGCTTCGGCGACGATCTCGAAGTCGCCCGCGTCAATCGCAGCGAGTACTGGCTCGTCCGCAAGCCGCGCGTGCCTGGATTGGCAGTGACAGGCATGGTTGCCGCTGCCGCGGTCTTGACCCTCGGCTGCGCCAACCCATTCGACGCCGACGGCATCGATTTCTTGCCGATCCTGATTGTCGCGTGGGTGATGGCATTCACGCTCGGCCTGATCGTTCGCCGTTTGTACAAGGGCCCGGCTCTGAACCCCGATGAGGCGGCGCCGGTCTTGGGGCCATACGACGCCGCTTATCTGTCGGGCGGCCGACCGCGTGTGTTGGCCACGGCACTCGTGCGCCTGAAGGAACTGGGCGCGGCGGACATTGCGACCAACGGCCACGTCATCATCCACAATGTTCCACGCGACGCGGACCCGATCGAGTACGCCGTCTATCGGCCGCTCGAAAAGCAATCGGGCAACGCCCTCGATTTGCGCCCCCTCGGCGAGGCGATCAAGGAGATCGAGGACCAGCGCTTTGGCACGCTCAAGGAACACGGACTGGTCGCGAGTGCGAGCGCCCGAAAGCTCAGCAGTTTGCTGCCGTCAATGCTGTGCCTGGGTACGCTGGCACTCGTCGGCTTGCCGCGACTGATGATGGGCTTGCAAAACAATCGGCCGTCAGGTTACTTGATCGCCTGTCTGATCGGCATGTTCATCGTCACCATGATTGCTTTCGGCAAGGGCATCCGTCGAACACGCAAAGCGGACGATGCCTTGGCGAACCTGTCGAAGCGGAACGCCGGTCTTCGTAAATTGAGAGGCGACCTGGCGCCGGGCGATGTGTCGCTGGCCGTGGCCATGTTCGGCGTCGCGGTACTGACCGGCACGGCGTACGCGACCGTCTACGACAGGATTTACAAATACGACTCGACCGGCGCCGGCGGCGGTTGCAGCACCTCGACCGGCAGCGGCTGTGGTGGTGGCGATGGCGGCGGGGGCGGTTGTGGTGGCGGCGGTGGATGTGGCGGATGTGGCGGCGGCGGTGGTGATTAGCCGCTTGCGGCGTAGCGGAGACATCATGGCAGAAGCGACGACGGACCTGACAGCGCTCGAAGCAAAGGCGATCAACGAACTCAACGCCTGCGTCAACGAGGCCACTCTGCAAGCCTGGAACACCAAGTTCTTCGGTGATAAGGGCGAATTGACAGCGGCGTTGAAAGCGCTCGGCACGCTGCCCAAGGACCAGCGGGCCGCGTACGGTCAGGCCGTCAATCGCCTCAAGCAGACGTTGCTCGCCGCCGAGGAACAGAAGGACGCGGCCGTCAAGGAGGCGACGCTTCTCGAAAGCCTAAATGCCGCCCCGCTCGACGTGACGCTCCCCGGCCGGCCCATTGCCGCTGGCGGATTGCACGTCGCAACGAAAGTCATGCGCGAAATCTACTCGATCTTCGCGGACATGGGCTTTCAGGTTTTCCGCTCGCGCGAGGTCGAAGACGACCAGACCAACTTCGAACTCCTCAACATGCCGCCGCACCACCCGGCACGCGACATGTGGGACACGTTCCACACAACGACGCCCGGCGTGCTCTTGCGAACGCACACGTCGCCCGGCCAGATTCATGTGATGCGTCAATTCGCGCCAAACCCGGTGCGCGCGGTGCTGCCCGGCATGTGCTATCGCCACGAGGCCGTCAGCACGCGCAGCGAGATTCAGTTCGAACAGGTCGAGGGCCTCGTCATCGGGCCGCACGTGACGATGGCCGACCTGAAGGGGACGATCACCGCATTCGCGCGTCGTCTGTTTGGCCAAGAACGGCAAGTGCGCATCCGCTCCAGCTATTTCCCCTTCACGGAGCCGAGCATCGAGGTCGACATCGATTGGCCGAAGGAAGACCCGAACGCCGACCGTTTGACCAAAGGCACCGGCTGGCTGGAAATCATGGGCGCCGGCATGGTGCATCCAACGGTGTTGCGTAAGGGCGGCTACGATCCGGAACAAGTGAGCGGCTTCGCCTTCGGCATGGGCCCGCAACGGATCACGATGCTGAAATACGCGATCGACGACATACGGCAGTTCTGGAAGAACGACATGCGCTTCTTGCGGCAATTCTAAGGTTGAGCTGAGACTGGCGCCATGGTTCCGATCGCTTGGCAGTTACAAATTGACGACGCACTGACGAATATCATGGCCGCTCAGCCATTTCGCGGGACGGCAAGCCAGTCGATCCGGACGTGATCAAGAAACACACGGAGACCGTGGCCGCAGTCCTAATCTTGAAATCGGGACCAGTTGCCAAAGTCGATCCGGAGAAGAAGCCAATTGATGACAAGCCGTTTGTCACCGAGGCCTGGTTCAAGGACGGGTCGATCATCATACAGCGTGAGTTGATTTCCGTGAATCAGGTCCCGCGGACCGAGGAGCGCGTCGGTCCTGATGGCAAGAAGTTCAAAGTGACAGTCAATGTTCAGGTTCCGGTGCAATCTCGCGAAGCTGTCACACTCGATCCCAAGCGGACGGAAGTCCTGCGTCTTGACGGCAAATCAGTTCCATCGGCCGATTGGGAATCATTGCTGAAGGACAAGACGAAGGTGATCGTGTCGCCTGGCGGTAAGGCGGTGCCGGACGAACTACGGACCGCGAACAAGGATGTCGTGGCGGTGATTGTGATCAAGACAAATTGAAGCGAGCAGGCGAGCGGAGCCGCTTAAAGTAAGCGGCCCGATGATGTCGCGTGCTTTGACAGTATCGGGCCGCTTACGCGGCTCCGCTCGCCATGATTACCGCGACGCCGCCACCGCTTTTTGTGCCGCCGCCACGCCGACGCCGGGTTCGAGCTTGAAGCCCGCGTCGAGAAGGGCCAACTCCAGTGCAGAGATGGCGCCGATGATGTCGAAGCGGTCAACATAACCCATATGCGATAGCCGCCAAATTTTGCCCTTCATGTTGTCCTGGCCGTTCGCCAGCTTGAAGCCGTACTTCTTTTCGAGGTTCTTGAGCAGTTCGGTGCCGTCGATCCCTGTGGGCACCGTGACTACCGTCAGTGCGTTATTCGGCCGCTCGGCAAAGTTCTCCAGGCCCATCGCGGCGACGCCGGCCCGAGCGGCGGCGCCCATCGCCGCATGACGTGCCCAAAGGTTCTCGATGCCCTCGGCACGGATGCGCTTGAGGCTCAGCCGTTGCGCCTTGATGAGCGTATTAGCCGAAGTGAACGGCGTATCGTTTTCCGGCAACTTGGCGCGATAACGCTTCAAGTCGAAGTAAAAGTTCTTCGCGGTTGTGTTGGCTTCGATGACTTGCCAGGCCTTCGCACCGACGGAGACGAATGCCAGGCCCGGCGGCATCATAAGCGCCTTCTGCGAGCCAGTCACGCAAATGTCGATGGCCCAGTCATCCGTTCTGCACTCCATCGCCGCGAGTCCGCTGATGCCGTCGACCACGAGCAACGCCGGCGTCTTGGCGACAAGCTTGCCGAACGCCGCGATGTCGTGGCCGACGCCCGTCGAAGTTTCGCTCAGCGTGGTAAACACGGCCACGGTGTCCGGATTCTTGGCGAGCGCCTCTTCGAGCTGCGCCGGCTGGACGGCCTTCCCATACGGGACCTCGACCGACACGACGTTGATGCCGAAGCCCTTCATGATGCCGCGCCAGCGCTCGCCCCAGCGGCCAGCAGTGAGCAGGATCGCCTTCTTACCCGGCGCCAGCACATTCGAGACGGCCGCCTCCATGCCGCCGGTCCCGGAACTGGTCAGGCAGATGATGTCGTTCTTCGTCTGGTAGACGTATTTGAGATCCTCGAGCACTTCGCCGAGGATTCTCTTTTGCTCGGGGGTACGGTGGTAAGTGACGGGCTTGGCCAGTTCGAGAAGCGTCTCCTCCGGCACGGGCGTCGGACCAGGGGTGAACAGGCGCTGCTTCAACATCGCAAATTTCCTTCGCTGCGGTTGCGGACGAATCAAACAGGTAATTTACGGATCGGCGTTCCGTCGTCCCGTGCGCGAACCAAATGAACGCGGAGGTGTCCGTCGAGCTTGCGTTTACGGTGGATGGAGGTGTACCATGTGGCCGTCTGCGAATCGTCTCACCGGCGTCGTGGTTCCTTTTCCTCTGGTGAGCGCATCCCATGTCCCGACGACATTCCCACTGGCGAACCGCGCCCGAGCCGGGCGTTCCCGCCAATCCACTGTTTGATCTGCCGACGTGGCGGCCGGACCGCAAGGCCCTGCAACTGGCGAAGCAGGTTCACGAAGCCCTGAGCTGGGTCTTCGGGTCTGTCGTGAACGATGATCAACTCGTGGCCTGCACTGTCGATGCGGTCGAGCCGTTGCCGGGCGGCAATCGCTTGCTCGTCAAGATCGGCGTGCCGGCCGACCTGACAGCCGCGGACGTGACCGCACGGCTCGCCCACGCCGCCCCGGCATTGCGAGCCGAGGTTGCGCAGTCGATCACGCGGCGCAAGGTGCCGGAGTTGGTGTATTTGACGGTTCCAACGGTCGTCTCGTAGCCGACAAAGCGCCTCGCGCAGAGGCGCGGAGACGCGGAGCAAAACAAAATCGATCGATGTTTTCCTCTGCGTCTCCGCGCCTCTGCGTGAGATGTCTTTTTCGCCTTCCTCCATGCACTTCCGATAATACCCGTTGGCTCCTTAACGGGTTGCTCTCCATGTCTGTTAGCCGCGCTGCCATTCTGATTTGCGATGATGAGATCCTCATCCGTGAAACGTTAGCCGAGTTTCTCGCTCAAGAAGGCTTCGCGGTCGAAGCGGTCGGCAGCGGCGAGGAGGCGGCGCGCCGGGCGGCCGATCGGTTCTTTGATGTCGTTCTCTGCGACATTAATCTGCCCGGCATCGACGGCATCGAGACGCTGCAGAAAATCCTGGCGGTCAATCCGGAGACGTTTGTCCTGCTCATCACCGCCTATGGAACCGTTGAAAGCGCCGTCGAGGCGTTCCAGCGCGGCGCCCAGGATTACTTGATGAAGCCGATCCTCCTCGACGAGGTGCTCGGCAAGATCCGCCGACTCCTCAAATTGCGCGAGTTGAGTCGAGACAATCAGTGGCTGCGGCGGCAACTTCACCAGGCCCAGCCGACCGATGCAGTCGTCGGCAATAGTTCGGCGATGTCCAAGCTGTATGAGCTGGCGCGACGCGTGGCGCCCACGAAGTCGACCGTCTTGATTCAAGGCGAAAGCGGCACCGGCAAAGAAGTGCTCGCCCGCTTCATTCACCAACAGGCGGGCGGCGAACGGTTCCTCGCCGTGAACTGCGCGGCAATCCCGAACGATTTGCTCGAGAACCAACTGTTCGGTCATCGCCGTGGCGCGTTCACGGGGGCCGATCGCGACGCCGTCGGCATGTTCGTTCACGCCGGCACCGGCACTGTGTTCCTCGACGAGATCGCCGAGCTGCCGCTGGCGACTCAGGCGAAGTTGCTGCGGGCCATCGAGCAGAAGGAGATCATGCCGGTTGGGGCGAACGAGCCGGTGCAGGTTGAGGCACGCATTCTCGCGGCCACGAACAAGTCGCTGTCGGCCGAAGTGGAAGCGGGCCGCTTTCGCGATGACCTCTTCTATCGACTCAATGTGGTGACGCTGAAGCTGCCGCCGCTCCGCGATCGACGGGAGGACATTCCGGAGCTGGTTGAGTTCTTGCTTGCCCGACATGTGAAGACGCTCAACAAACGCATCGACGGTGTAAGCCATGAAGCGATGCGCACATTGATCGCGTGCCCGTGGAAGGGTAACGTGCGCGAACTCGACAATGCCCTGCAACGGGCCGTGATCCTCGGCGATGGTCCCTTGGTGATGCCCATGGACCTGCCGCCGGACCTTGCTCCGGAAGTCGATGATCCGGGCCTCGTCGACGATCTGACGCAAGCGGTCAAGCGCTTCGAGCGCCGGCACATTGAACGCGTCTTGCGTCAATCGCCCGACAAAAAGGAAGCGGCCAAGCGCCTCGGCATCGGGCTCAGCTCGCTGTATCGGAAGATTGACGAGCTAAATGTGGGGACGCCGTAGGGGCGTCTTTCCAACCGAAGGCCAAAGCGAAAAGCCCGACAATGGGGAACAAGCCCGCGACGCCGAGCGCGACGGAAAACGAGCCCAGGTAGTCAATCAACTTGCCTTGCAACGGAAACAGGAGCGCTAGATACGCCGCGTTCAAACAGCTCAGCGTGCCGGTTACTTTGCCCTGGTGCCGGCTCGAGATTTCCTGGCTGAGCGCGTAATAGATCGGGAACAGCCCGAGTGCACCGAACCCCAAAAGCAACAGCGCGGCAATCAACTCCCAGCCACGCGGCAACGTGGCGACGACCAGCGCGATGGCCGTCAGCCCCGTGCATCCGGTGAAGCAGATCAGGCGGGCACGCGGCAATGTCATGCCCCGCCGTGCCAGCCAGAGCACGGCCGCACCGACCGCGAGCGAGCCGGCGTCGGCCGCCGCGAAGAAGCCGGATGTGATCGGCGCCGTCTCGTTCTCGCCGTATCCTTTCCCCTCTTGCAGCAGCTTCGGCAACCAGAACCCGAACGAGCGCCAGGCGCTGTTGATCGACACCACGACGATCAATGACACCCAGAAGCGCCGGTTGCGCCAGATGGCCCAGTAGGTGTCGGTCACGACCGGGGCCGGCGGAGCGGCGACGTGACGGGACTTCACGGTCAATAGCCAGAGCACGGCCCACACAATCCCCGCGGCACCCACAACGCGAAACGGCAATCGCCAGGCCATGCCAACATCTTCGTTGCCCGATTCGTTAAGGGCCCACACACAGGCGAGCACCACCCACGGCGTGATGATGGCGCCCAAGGCCGAGCCGCTCTGAAACATGCCGTTGCCGAGCGCTCGTTCCTCGGGGCGCAGGATTCGTTTGACAGTAAGCACCCCAAACGGAATGTTGCCGGCCTCAAAGAGCCCGAGTGCGAATCGACAGGCCAGCAGCATCATGAATGATTCGGCGAACCCGGTCGCGAAGCCCGCGAGCGACCAGAGCACCACAATCGTCGGATAGGCGACGCGAATGTTCCAGCGGTCGGCCATCCAACCGACGACGAAGACGGCGATTGCGAACGCTGCGTTGAAAGCGCCTTCAAGAGACCCAAATTGCTCGTGTGATAGATGGAAGTAGTCGGTGATGCGCTTGCCCGTTTGGCTGAGCGTCTGACGGTCCATATAATTCAACGCTGACGCCAGAAGTAGCAAAACGCACACCCACCATTTGAGGTAGGCGGACGGCTTGATGGGATCGGTCGGCAGGCTCGGACGGGTGGGGCTCACAAGAAGGCCCAGTGTACCCGTCGGCCCGGACCGCGTACAGCCGCTTACCCTCTCTGTAAGTTAAATCCAGATGGCAGTGCTAGGTCGGGCGCGAGCTTGCGCACGCGATCGAGCAGTGGAGCAGTTTGATGGGCGTGGAAATTCCGGAAGTTCGAATAACGGTCGCGGTCGCGAACGAGGGCCCCGCCGACATCGTTGCCGAGCTGGCGGTCGAGCCAGCGCCGCGAGGACTGCATCCTGGGAAGACCGCGTTCGTCATCGCTTTGCCCTTGCTGATGGCTTGCTACGTCTACGTCGCCGCTCGCGGGGTGCTTGGCGTCGCCGAGTATCAACCACCGCCGCCTTATGCCGCGCCAGTTGCCGAGCCGAACGGCGCCGCTCTCTACACCCAACACTGTGCTCGCTGTCACGGTCCCGAAGGTCAGGGCGGCGGTCTCGCGAGCTTGTTCCTCGACCCGCCGCCGCGTCGGTTCGGCGAGGAGAAGTTCATGCTTGGGACCACGTCGACTGGCATCCCGTCGGACGACGACCTCGCCTACCTCATCAAACGCGGCATCCCCGGCAGCGCGATGCCGTCCTTCGAAACGCTCAGTCACGAAGAACGCATGTCTCTCGCCCAGCACATTCGTCGGCTCGCCTACTCGGGTCTCTATGCCAGGCTCTTCCGCGTGGCAGCGAAGGATGACGAGCCGGACCCAGCGGATATTCACGCACGCACGGCGAAGCAACTCAAGGTTGGCGATAAGATCGAGCTGCCGCCGGAACTTGATAATCCGACGGCCGTGGCGATCGCGCATGGGAAAGAGATCTTCCTGAAAACCTGTGCCGCCTGTCATGGCAACGAAGGTCGTGGCGACGGCAAGCAGGAGATGAAGAACGACAACGGCCGGCCGACGCGACCTCGCGATCTTGCGCGCGGCATCTACAAGGGCGGCGGCGAACCGGATCGTCTCTTCGCGCGAATCTCGCTCGGCATGCCGGGCACGCCGATGCCGGACCTGCGCATCCTGCCGCCCGCCGACCGGGCCGATGTGGTTCACTTCGTGCGGTCGTTAGCGAACCCGGATTAGGCCGCGCGATCTTTTTTGCGCTTCCGTAAGCGCGGCTCGGCTACTCGGTTGTGAGCGTCAACTCCGATCGCGTGAGCATCCGCTGGCGTGAGCAGGCCAGCCTTCTCCTCTGGGTTCCGACGAAACCAACTCGAAACGAGCAGCACGTGATCGACCTGGCCCGGTGTCACGCCTGGGCCGAGATCGACCTTGAACACGTCGCCGAGCAGTTCCCTCGCGGTCGCCAATGAGTGGTCGCACGTCGGCCGGTAGCAAGCGGCACGCACGCGTCCGCGATGGATGAGATACCAGACCGTCCGTCCGTCCGGCCCGGCGAGCGGGTAGACGAACGTGTTCTCCTTGCGCGCCTGCCGCAGCCAGTTGAGCTTATCCCAGAGCCACTCGATCTCCGCCCGTCGATCGCGGATGGCCGCCGCACGCTCGAACTGCATCGATTCGGAGGCAGTCAGCATCATCGCCTCAAGCTCCTTCAGTGGCTTGTCGTCCGTGCCGTCGAGAAAGCGCTTGGCCGCTCGCACGTGGCTGCCGTAGCCGTTGCGCGTGCAGGCCCCGGCACAGGGGCCGACGCACGTACCAATTTCCAGACGCAAACAACCGGGTGAGCGCTCCTCGGGGAATAGCTCCCCTTGTTCGGCGAAATACATCGTCACCGTCTGAGCGCAATCACGCAGGCGATACCAGTCGTTGAGCCGGCGAACGGCCTCGCTTGCTCGGCTCGCGCTCGTGAACGGCCCATAGACGCCCAGGTCCTTGCCTGTCGGTGCTCGCGAGACGTACGCGTACGGTGCCGGCGTGCGGCCGAGGCAGACATAGCAATAGCGCTGGCGGCCCGGTTGGCCGAGCACGTTGAAGCGTGGCCGATGTCGGCGGATCAACTCCAGTTCGCGCACGAGCGCCCCGAATTCGTCGGGCACCGTCTCCCAGACCAGCGTGTGCGTGTGCTGAAGAATGCGCCCCGCCTTGCGATCGCGGCTTTCGCGGAAGTAGCTCATCAGGCGGGCACGTAGTGACTTGGCCTTGCCGACGTAAATGAGTTCGCCATGCTTGCCGAGCATCCCGTAGACGCCGGGTTGCTTCGGTGCGTCGGCACGGACGCCGGCTCGAAGTTTCTTGGACTTACGCGACTTCACGCGGCCCAGGGTCGGCTCAAATGCCAACGGCCGCGCGGTGGTTGGGCCGAAACCGGTGAAGGTGTCGACAGGGAACAACGTCGCCACGGGTGCGGATTCCTTCCGGGGCAAGAGGGGGATCATACCCGACAGCGGACGAAAGGGCAAAACAGATTCGGCGGCTCACGAGCCGAATTGATTGCTTTCAAACACACACACCCTAATTCGTTTCACCGACCTTTTGTGCAAAGAAATGCAACGATTCGTGGCGTCAATTCACCTGACCATGCCAACAAAGTTGCACTTCCGCTCGTGCATGAACGCCGCTATATCCGGTTGTTTCCGTTCGCTTCGAGGGTCCGGTCGTGCCGATCCGCATTCTTTGCGCCCTGTTTTTGCTCGTCGTTCCCGCCTTCGGATTGGCCAGTGAGAAGGTCGCCGCGATGGTGAATGGCGAGAGCATTCCGGCTGCAGATGTCGACGCCGCCGTCGCGCAGATTCCTGCCGCCGAAACGCCTCTGTCGGACGCGCAAAAGCGCTTGCAGCGTTATGACGTGTTGCAGCAATTGATTGACGACCGGCTCGTGCGCCAGTACCTGCGGCAAAGTGGGCCGAAAGTCGATGCGGCCGAGGTGGAGCGTCAATTCTCGGCGTTGGAAAGCGGTCTCAAATCACGCGGCAAGACCGTCGAAGGCTATTTGAAAGATGCGGGCGTCACGGTCGCGCAGGCCAAGGAGAATTTCCAGCGCATGTTGCAACTGACCAAATACGTCGAAGCTCAGGCGACCGACGCGACGCTGCGCTCGTACTTCGAGGCCAACCGGGACTTCTTCGACAAGACGACCGTGCGTTGCAGCCAGATCGTGCTCCGCGTTCCCGAAGGAACGCCGCCGGCCGAACGTCAAAAGACCCTGAGCAAGTTGCAGGCGATCCGTGCCGACCTGGCCGCCAAGCGCACCGACTTCGCGTCGGCCGCCAAGGCGAATTCACAATGCCCGAGCGCCCCGAAGGGCGGCGACGTCGGCTTCATCGTGCGCAAATTCCAGGCCGACGAACCCTTCGCCCGTGCCGCTTTCGCCCTGCCCATTGGCGGCGTCAGCGACGTCGTCGAAACCGACATCGGCTACCACCTGATCTGGGTCACCGATCGCAAACCCGGCACGCCGGCCAAATACGCGGACGTCGCGGTCGACGTCCGCGAGTGTTTTGAAGCGGAACTGAAGCAGGTCCTCGTCAACGACCTGCGCAAGAAGGCGAAGATCGAGATCAAAAAGGATTGAGCGGTATGGCGGGCGTCATTTCGCCCCGAACTTCGGCCGCGCGTAGGATTCCAAGAACCCGCACTCCGAACACCGGAACGTGCCTACCGGAATGCACTTTTCGTTCGGGACTTTCACGCTCCCGAGCCACGACTTCTCCGGCGCTCCCTCAACCCAGGTGATGACCACGCGCCGAGCGCCCTCAGATTCGAAGAGGAACCCCTGCACCATCGTGCCGTTGCACTTGGGACACCGAGCCGGTTCCGCGCTCACGATTCATCCTCCAGAGCGAGAATTGGAGAAACCGGCAATGACGCGCCCGACAAAAGGCGTTGTCCGGGCATCCGACCCTCGAAAACACCGTGGATTTTGGAGGTCGGATACCCGTTTTGGGCCTTTTGTCGGGGGCGTCGGCAATCTATTTCTTCGCGCGCGTCATCACGATGAGACCGGTGTTGACGCCCTCCTTCGTGACGAACTCGGCCGGGCGCCGGCCTTTGTCGTTGGCAAAATAACAGATTTTCAGCGTGTCGCCCTTGATCTCGTAGATGGCCCGGAACGTTCGCTCGCGTTTGTTGGCCTGAAGCGTGATGTCGATTTGTTTCGGCTCCTGGCTGGCGTCGATCTTGAACTCACAGTTGTGCACGGCGTCGTCGATCGCCGAGACCCTGCCGGCGCGGCTCATCATCCCGATGGCGCCCTCCCAAATCAGCTTGTTGCCGTCAAAGACGAACTTGTATCCACCCATCAGATCTTTGGGCAGGCCCTTGCTGCCCCATTCCATCGAGTCGATGTTCCAGGTCCCGCGCAGCAGCTCGAGTTCCTTGGCCGCGGTCTTGCCGCCATCGGCGTCATCCGGTTGGGCCTTGCTTGGTTTTTTGAGCGAGTCGATTTCTTTCTTGAGCTGCTCAATTTCTTTCTTGAGCAACTCGTTCTCCTTTCGCAATTTCGCGACGTCATCGGCGTCTTGCGCCTGAGTGGTCGGCGTAGAAAGGAAGAACAACACCGTCAGGGCACCAAGGACGACGACCTTTTTCATCGGCCACCTCCTCATGAGCCAAAGGAATGCATGTCCTCGCCTTTGGCGGATTGGGAACGTCCCGAATTCTTTTGAAGACATGCGATTGCGTCATTCTCGCAATTGATTTGCGAATGAGCAATACTCTCCCACGGGTCAGATGATCGCCGATGAGATTCTGTCCGCGGATCCGCAAGTCAGCGATCGATTGCGGTCACCGTCCCGCGACTGCCGTCGACGCGCACGCGCTGGCCGGTGCGTAGCCGATGCTGGATGCCTGGCAGGCCGGCGACGGCGGGGAGGCCGAATTCACGTGCCACGATCGCGCCGTGCGAGAGCGTGCCGCCGGATTCCATCACCAGGCCGCGTGCATTCACGAACAGCGGCACCCACGCGGGGTCGGTCGACGGACAAACGAGAATGTAGCCAGCTTCGACGGATTCGGTGGATGGCTCAGTGAGCACCAGCGCCGGTCCCTCGGCCGTGCCCGCCGAGAGCGGAACGCCCGCGAACTCTTCCGCGTCCGCTGGGGGAGGCAGAGGCCGCCCGATAGCGTCGAGATCGTCGCCGAAGAGGACCGCCGGAATTTCAAGACCCAGTTCCACCGCCCGTGTCTTGCGGCGGCCGGCAATTGTTTGTTTGAAGTCGTTGCCCGCGACGAGTGCCGGCAACTCATCCGGCGTGAGGTAGAAGATGCCGCCTTCGAGATCGAAGCGGCCATCCAGCTCGAGGAGCGTCTTGCGGATGTGCATGTAGCCGCGCATCAAATGATGCTTGCCCGTCTCCCGCAGGCCCAGGTAGCTTTGCAGCCGCTCCACATGCCCGGTCATCGATTTGACGACCATGCTGTTCCACTTCGCCTCACCGGCGACGGCGGTCAGTGTGTCGCTGGCTGATCGTCCGACGTGAGTTGGCGACGAGCTTGCAAGCCGGGACAAAAGCGCAGGGTTCTCGATCCACCGGGGACTCGAAAGCTCCATCTCGTTCGGCCCGCGGTGGCCGAAGCGAGCGAGGAACTCGTCGCGCGTCATTCGCTGATCCGCCAGGGCACGGATGCCGCCGGCCAAATCGGCCTCGGCGTCCGGCTTCGCTCCGCCGCTCAATTCCGTCAGGATCGTGCGCGCTCGGTCGTTGCCGAGCGCCTTGGCGATCTGTTGTTCCAGCACTTGCCACGAGAATTGAGCAAGCAGCGTCGGCTTGAGACTCTGACGAGAGAAGTCCACGAGCGTTCGTTCGACGCATTCATAAAAGCGTCTGACGAGGTCGGATGATTCCAACCGCGACACGTCGTCGGCATTCCATTTTGCGATTTGCTCGTTGAATGCCGGAATGTGTGTGTTCCGAAACTCATCAGCAAATGCCTTGCTCGCGCCGGCTACCTTGGCCGCCATGCGGATCATGGCAATAAGGCCGAGCCACTTACGCAGCCCGCGCGGCGAATCGCGCTTTGGGTCGAGTGCCAGATGCGGTGACTGCTTGTATTTCGCCAGAGGATAGCCGGCCATCGGCTTTGCTGATTCGAGCCGCGGTTCGCGGCTCAAATTCATGAACGGCCGACCGCCAATAAGGTCGTAGGCCGAAGTTGCCGCGAGCGCCGGCTCCGGTTGAAAGCCAAAGTCACGGTACATGGCGCCGGTGCCGCCGCCGCCGGATAGCAGTTTGCTGGAGACAACCGACCATGTCATCGGCGTCGGTTCGGCGAGCACCTCGATGAGGTTGGTCCGGCTCCAGATGGTCCCGCCCGGTTCAACGAGTCCCGTTAGGCGGTTTATCGTTTCGCGGCGCACACGCTCGCGGTCATCGGCGCCAGCGGTCGTAATCGGCCGAGCCTGAAGAAGCCAGACCTTGCCGTCGGCGATGGCCCATTCGATATCGCGGGCGTCACCATAGAACGTCTCAACCTTTCGGCCGAGATCGGCGAGCAGGGCGATCTCGTGATCGGATAGACAGAGTTCACGTTGCCGATCCGCGGCGACCGCTTCGTCGCCGTGTCGCGTCACGCGCACGTGCTTGTGGCCCGCCTGACGCTGTCGAACGACGCCCGTGTCACGTTCGACCTGGAAACGATCGGGAGTCACACGGCCGGAAACCACCACTTCGCCCAGTCCCCAGGCGGCCTCGATGCGCATGAGCGATCCGCCCGCGTCGAGCGGATCGCGCGTAAATAGCACGCCCGCGACGTCGGCGTTAATTAGCCGCTGAACGACTACGGCCATCGCCAGACCGCTCTCGGCCACGCCTTGCTTTTCTCGATACGCCCGCGCTCGATCGGTGTGCAGCGACCGCCAACACCGCTCGATTGCGTCGCGCAACCGTCCTTCGCCGTCAACGCCGAGGATGGTCTCCTGTTGGCCCGCGAAACTGGTGACCGCACCATCCTCCGCGGTGGCTGACGACCGAACCGCGACAAGTCCGCCGCCGAGGTTGCGATAGGCGAGTTGAATGGCTTCGAAGAGGGGCGCGTCAATCTGCGTTGCCGAATGCCGCCGATATGCAGTAGATGTGACGCAGAACCCGTCCGGAACCGGTAACCCGGCCGAAGCCGTGAGCCCGAGGCTCAGGCCCTTCCCGCCGACCAGATCGGCGTGCGATTTGTCGACCTGCGCGAACGTGAGGATGTCGGACATCGTGATGCCGCTACTCCGACGTGCTGCGGAAACAATAGAGCCGAGCCGTCGGCGTCGCGGACTTGGCCGGCCCGAAGCCGAGGCCGACGTAGATGCGCTGAGCCGGCTTACCCTCGCCCGGCTCGCGTACCACGACTGGCGTCGATACGGAGTTCACGTACGGAACGCCGATCAGATCGCGGAAGCCGATCGCCCAAAACAAAGAGCCGTCGGTCGGCGCCAGTGCTTCCAACTGTCCGCCGCTGCCGAGCGCGTAGACCGCCTCGCCCGTGCGTGTCTGCACGTTTTGATTCACGACGAGACCGGCAAGGATCGGTCCTTGTAGCGACTTGCTCCAGACGATTTCGCCGGTGCCGCGGTCGAGTGCATAGCAATTGCCATCGCGACATCCCGCGTATACCTGATAGCGATCGAACGCTGGGCGGCTAACGAGGCTATTCGGCACGGCTCGTTCCCAGAGTCGCTTGCCGGTGGCGGCGTCGCGGCACAGGAGCAAGCCCGCCACGGGAGTACGGTCCTCGGACAGTGTTCCGTTGCCGGTGGCGAACAGGACCTGTTGGCCCGCGACGGTTGGCGAACCCCATGCGGAGTAGTCAACCTTTTCGCTCCACACTTCTTGTCCAGTTTTCAGGTCGACGCAGAAGATCGACGTCGTTTTCGACTTTTGACTCATCCCGCTGCCGGCAAATACGCGGCCATCGGCGATCTGGGGATTGGAATCGATGTGCAAGCCGCCGCCAACGGGATACTGCCAGAGTTTCTGGCCGGTCGCTGCATCAAGACAATACATGCCGTCGTCGCCGGCACCCACAACGACTCTGCCCCCGGCTACCGCCGGTGAGGACTCGGTGTGGCTGGTCGTTGGAAACTCCCAGATCTTCTTGCCGGTTGTCGCATCGACGCAAAAGAGTTTACTGTCGTGATCCGTGTGGTACCCCTCGCCGATGAAGAGCTTGCCTTCCGCGACAACGGGCGACGAAAACGTTGGCTTCAAGTTTTCACTGTCGTCGAAGGCCCAGACCTCCGCCCCCGTTTGCACGTCAAGCGCATAGACCCGGCCGTATTGGCTGAAACCCTGGCGATGATGCACGGCGACGAACACGCGATCGGCGGTGACGAAGGGCGTTGACAGGATCTCGCCCTTGTCACGCGGCTCGAAGACCCAGATCGGCTGGTCACTGAGGCGCATGCCGCCCGAGCCGCCTTGCACGATCGCCGGCCCACGTGGGCCGCCCATGAGTGCCACGCCGGCAACCGCGCACGCAAATGTGCCCGCCCAGAGGCCAACCGTTTCCACCGAAACGGCGACGGGCCGCGCCGAAGCGCGCGTTCGCAACCAGTGCGTCAGCACGTAATACAGACATGCGACGGTCGGCACGGTTAACAGAAGCAGTTCGAGCCAGGGGGAATCATTCAACGGCTCGTTCGCGAGAATCGCATAGCCCAATCCACCGGCGAGCAACACGAGCACAACGCCCAACCCAATGCGGTCGAGGTAACGCGGCTGGAACTCGTCGACCTTGCCGTCGTGGATGGCCCGGCGGTAGCGACGAACGGCCCAGAGGGCACCCAGGCCGGCAATGACGGCGCCGGTCAACCAGACGGAACTGATCGACCGCAGCCCGGTCCAGGCAATCCAGTTGGGGAAGTACAGCGCCACAGCGGCCAGGATGCTGATAAAGCTGGCAATCGACAGGGCGACGACCCAGCGACGCATCATCAATGCCGCACCACCAAACACGGCCGGAAACAAAGCCGCGAGCGCGGCGATCAGTCCCAGGAATGGCAGTTGAATGACGCCGAGCGGCAACAGCGGTTCCTTCCCTGGCGGCTTGTCCTTCTTCAACGGCGGCCCATATCCCGGCTCTTCCTTTTCGTTGTACGCCGGGAGTTTTTCGCCCTTGATCCCGCCTTGGACGGCCTTGAGCAACTCTTCGGTCGTCCCCTTGAACGTCCGGCGAAAATAGGGCTCGCAATGGGTGAAGCGCCAGCGCGTGACTTCCTTGCCATCCTGTGTCTCGACCGTCCCGGTCATGCCGATCCAGGTGCCATTGCTGTAGGCGAATGCGTTGTAGGTCTTGCCCCGGCGGGCCGCGAACACGATCAACGGCACATCCTTGTCGAGCCGCTCCAGCAGCAATGCGGTCTGCTTTTCCTTCATGGACTCGGCATCGCCAGTCAGATTCACCGGCACGCGGTCGAAGGCGAATTCGCCGCGGAGCTTGTCATTCGGCGTAAATACGAAGCCCGGCTTATCCGGAAGGAATTCCGTGACCGTGGCCGTGAAGATGAGCGGTTGATCCTTGACGACTTGTTCGAGCGTAACCGGCGTCGTGATCTTGGCATGTATCGAAGGTGCAATCGATAGCGAAAGGGTGAGTAGTAGGACTTGGCGCGCGCAGGACATACCGGACACCGGTGGGGCGGGCTGGAACCATGATAGGCTACCCAGCCGACAGGACAACCCACCGATACAACGGCCCGATGCCTGAGACTGCAGACCTGACTGTCCGCCGGCTCATGACCCCGGACCCGGCCCGTGTTGCGCCTGGCGAGCCGGTACAGTCCGCGCTTGATTTGATGAACAGTCGCCGGATCGGGGCCGTCCTGATTGTTGAACCGGTCGACAAGCTGGTCGGCATCTTCACGGAGCGCGACTTCTTGCGGCAGGCGTTTCAGGCGGGAATTGACTGGCACGCGTCGCCGATTCGCGACTGGATGTCGCCGCTGCCGTACACGATCCATCCGGACGCCGGCTGGGAAGAAGCGGTCGCCAGTCTCGAACGCCTCCGTGTTCGTCATTTGCCAGTGGTGGAGGACGCCAAGGTCGTGGGCATCATCACGACGCGGCAGCTCATGGCGCATCGGGCGGACCATTTGAATCAGCTCGTCGGCGAACGGATGCGGCAATTGAAACGGCTCAACGACGACCTGATGTCGCGCGACGCCGAACTCACGCACTACATGAAGGCGGCCGCCCGATTGCAGAAGCGCCTGGTGTTGCCGCAAAGCCCACCGGACTGGCCGGAGGTCGCGTGGGGCGCGCACTTTGCTCCGCTCGATCCGCTGGGCGGCGATCTGTATGGCTTCGCCCGGCCCGACGACGATCACCTGGGCGTGTTTATTGCCGACGCCAGTGGTCACGGCATCCCGGCCGCGATGGTCGCGATCATGACGCGGCTGGCATTCGTGGAAGCGTCGCGCGGCACGTCGAGCCCCGGCGAGGTGCTGGCTGCCATGAACCAGCGCTTGCTCGACCTCGCGGACGAGCGTTTCGTCACCGCCTTTTACGGCGTGCTCGATCGCAAGTCGCGGCGGTTCACTTACGCGAACGCGGGACACCCGTTTCCAATCTGGTACTCGGCCAAAACGAAGTCCGCGGCCGAGCTGCCGGCGCGCGGCTTCTTGCTCGGCGTGATGCCGGAAGAAGTGTACGTGGAGCGCTCGGTCGACCTGGAACCGGGCGACCGACTCTGCCTGTTCACCGACGGTGTCGCCGATTGCCGCGACGAACGCGGCGAGACCTTCGGTCACGACCGCGTGCGCGAATTGTTGCCTTCGCTTGCCCGGCTGCCGGCATCGCAAATCACCGATCGTTACGTGGCGGAACTGAACAACTTCCGTGGCGCCGCGAAAGCGCTCGACGACATGACGCTCGTGGTCGCAGAAATGCGGTAGTACAGAATCGAACCAAGGGACTGAGTTGGAGTCCCGCCTTTAGGCGGCCAAGACCGACTGAAGCCGGGACTCCAACTTTTTAGGCCGCGCGGGCCGCGAGGATTTTCGGTTCCTTGACCAGTTGCAGCCGCGGCGACTCACGCGTCGTCGCTTGCACGAAGCACTCGAACATTTGCATGTCGAGCGCCGAAGCCGTGTCGGCCTCCGGATGCCATTGCACACCGAGGCAGAACCAGTCCTGGTCCTCGGCCTCAATCGCTTCGATCACGCCGTCGGGCGACTTGGCGCCGATCCGCATGCCCTTGCCGAGCGTGTTCACGGCCTGATGGTGCCGGCTGTTCACGCGCAATTCACCTCCACCATAAATCTCGTCGATCCGCGTGTTCGGCTCGAGCAGGATGATGTGGCGGTGCGGCGCGCCCGTCGGGTCGAAGTGCGGCAGGGCCTTCGGCACATCGATCGGCAGGTGCAGGAACATCGTGCCGCCGGTCTGGACGTTGAGTTGCTGCATGCCGACGCCGATCGCCAGGATCGGCATTTGCCGTTCAACCACGCGGCGAACGAGGATGCGGTCGTTCGTGTCGCGGCGATCGGCCATCGGCTGGATGCTATTCGACATCGCCTGCCCGTTCCGCCGCGGATCCATGTCGAGGCCGCCGGTCAGGACGATGCCGTCGAGTTTGTCGAGCAACGCGTCGATCTCCGGCTCTTTACCCAGCGGCGGCAACAGGATGGGCAGACCGCCAGCGGCGAGCACGGCATCGAAGTAGCCGGCGTTCACACGGGCGTGGGCCGAGTAGGTCTTGGTCGCGTTAAAGAAGTCGGTGTTGATGCCGATGAGCGGGCGCGGGCTGTCCTTGGCGGCCATGACGGGAGACCCTCCTTGGTCAATCGAGGCGGCGGGGGACGCCGCGGGTGTGCCGGAACAACCGTGTTCCGGGGCTTCCCGTCGTCCGGGGGGATTGACGGGAGGTGGGAGTTTAGCCAAGTTACAGCTGCATTGGCAAGAGCAAGATTTTTGCGGTTGAAAAAGGTAAGATGGGCGGAGGAATTGCGAGATCGACTAATGCCGCTGCAAGATCATTTTCATCCGCCGCTGCTTAAGGCGTTGCCGTGGACTGCGTTCCACAGCAGGTGGGCGACGGAGATTGCGGACGAACTCAACCGTTCATTGTTGCCGCCGCGCTATCGAGCC
>DATANR010000066.1:0-4753 GCA_036266155.1 Gemmataceae bacterium
CGATCCTAGATCGCCGCCCGCCCCGGTGGCGGTCACATCTTCGTAAACGAATACCGTCATCATTTGGGCCGGAACTTGGAAACCGGTGTCGACGGCATTGCGGGCATCTCATCCGCGTTCGTGCTCGCGGCCGGGAGCGTCGGGCCGGGATTTGCGGCGACCGGAATCGTCAAGCTCGGCAGCGGACCGGGCGTCGCCAGCGGAATCGTCTTCGGGTCCTTGGGCTTGGTGTCCTTGGGCGCGTCCTTCGGAGCATCCTTGGGTCCGGCCGGTACTGTCGGCGGGATCACCATTGGCGCGACCGGCACACCCGGCATCGGCGGCGGCGCGTCCGGATCGACCTTCGGCGTCCCGGTCGCCTCAGGCAATGCCGTTGCCGCCATGATGGGGCCGAGGGTTGCGGGAGCGGTCGGCGAAACGGCCGGTCGTTCACGCAGCTTCAGGCCCGCCTGGCGAGCGGCGAAGTGATCTGCGGCCCGTTCGGCAATCGCGGTCGGCAGCGGACCATCGTTGATCGTGATGTTGTTGTACTGCAGGATCGTTCCCTTCGCGACCTGATAGGCGGCGAGCACGATGTTGTAGCTCGCCACCGCTTCGGCTTCTTGCTGGATCGACGTCGCAAACGCCTGTTGCGCGTCGAGGAGCTGGATCAACGGATCCTTGCCGATCTTCACGCGTTCGAACTGGCCCTGCAACTGCGTGCCCAACGCGACGCGCTGGGCCTGTTGGAGCTGAATCTGTTCGTAATAGGCATCGAGCTGTTGATAGGCGCTGCCGAGCGACGACTCGATCTTGCGCTCCTGAGTCTTGAGTTCAATGTGGCTCTTGGCCAGGTTGAGTTGTGCCACTTTGAGCGCCGCGTGAGCTTCGCGGTTGCCGAACGGCACGTCGAAACGCGCCCCGATATTCCAGCTACCGAACTTGTTGTCGGCGAAGTTGGAGATTGCATTGCCAGGGGTAACGGTTTCGTTCCCGCTGGCGTCGATGTTCGACACGGGTCCCGGTCCATCGAGCCGCGGGCCGATGCCGTTGATGCTGTAGTTGGCGAAGAAGCGCAAGTCCGGGCGAACGTTGTTCTCTTTGACCATCACGTTGAGCTGCTGAATCTTCAACTGCTGCCGCGAGGCGCGCACTTCCGGGCGGTTAGTCATGGCTTCGACGAGGCTCGCACTATAGTCCGGCTTGTAGGGCGCCAGGATCGGCGTGTCCGAGGGCACGATGCGCTTGCCGTCTTCCAGAGGCATGCCCAGGATGCCGCGGAACCGCCGTTCGCCGTCGAGCACGTTTTGAATCGCGGCGAGGTATTGCAGACGGAAACGCTCGAACTGGGCACGTGCCTGGGCGACGCCCTGTTTGGTTTGCAAGCCGGCCGCCTGCAATTGCTGCAACTGCTCCCACGTCACATAACCCTGCCGCAACGCCTGCTCGGCCGCGTACTTGGCGTAGTAGCGACCATACAGGCTCCAGTACGACAGCTCGACGTTGAACACGATCGCGTTTACGTTGCGTTCGAATTCGAGCTTTTCCTGATCGACGCGCAGCCGTGAAATCAAAATACCTTCGCCGGCAACCCCGCCGCCAGTCGGTCGATACGTCTGGACCTGCGTGCTGCCTGGATGTTGCGGCAACAGTTGATTGATGTCGACGCCGTAATCGCGAAGCAACGGCTGCTCGAAGCCGACCGTCAGTGTCGGCGTATACGACGGGTTGATCACCGAGAACCCGCTCGGGACGTTCGACAGCTTCGTGTAGTTGGTTTCAAAGGTAATGTTGGCGACGCCGCCCGTTGCCAACGGCTTCACGATGCCCGCACTGAACGCGGCAAAGTCGCCGTTGTTGAAGTTGTTGAAGATGTTGGCGACGGCCTGGTCCTTTTTCTGCCAGGCGAGTGACCCGGTGAAGCGGGCATCGAACATGGCGAGGGCCTGTTCGAGTTCCGCGGATCGGATGGCCGGGTCGAGCGCAAAAGCGCGGATGGCGTCGGTGCCGGAGGTCTGCCGGCCAGCGTAGCGGGCCAAGTCATCGTTGTACGCAGTCGCGAGCGAGAGATTGCCGAACTGCTGGCCTTGCAGCAGGAAGGCGGAATCGTTGCCGCGCGTACCCTGTTCCAGGGCGATCGCGAGCGCCTCCTGGAGGGACATGTAGCGCGGTTCGCGGTTCGAATCGTGGATCGTCGGCGGCGCCTTGTGATCCGCCGTCGATGGAATCGCCGTGGCGTTCGGATCGTTTTCCAGATTGCCCGGCAGCGCAACGGTGCTGGCGAGGTATTGGGTTTCGGGGGTCATGTACAGCGGCCGCGTGCAGCCGCTGAGGCCCGCGGCCCCAGCCACCAGGGCAGCCGTGCCCATCCACTTGCGCCAGCGCGTCATCAGCATGATCGTCCCCCGTCGTGGCGGCGCGCCCCCGCGCGCGAGAAGCCTTGCAAGCATGGCGGTGAGTCCAGGCCGTTGAGGCTTCCGGGTTCCTCGTTCCAGCCGTGTATGGACGGCCGGCCCCCCGAGGATGACCCGTTGCGGCGGGGTGTTTATCTCAAGTCGCACGGGAATGCAAGTCGAGATGCGCGCAGCAAAAAGTCAACAGGCCGCGGAGTGCTTGGCCAGGTTGATTCGTTCAAAAACACACACACCCCGGAAATATAATAATGATTGGCAGATCGTTTAATTAAACGCGGTTCGTCATGAACGGATGTTGCTTATTGAAAAGCAGTTGCGACGAGACGAGTTTATCGGGCTCGCTGGAGACTTCGGTTCAGCCGCCGAAGATTGCGGTAGCTGGAAACGTAAAAGTGAGCTTGGGGGCTGGCGTAATTGGTCGCTGGAAACGCAATCTGGGTGAATTCATGCCTTGTAGCTGAGTTCGTCAGAATTGAGTTCTTGGTCTTCTCACGCAAACTGAATTCTCACGAATTCGGAAACGAAAACGCTCGGCGCATCCAACATGACCCGCAAACTTGCCCCGTTCCCAGGTCTCCACCGACTCTGACCAGTTCTCCAGCCCCGCGCAGCGGTTGATCCAACTCCGCCCGCCGGATACACTAAGCACGAGCAATCGTCGGCGGCACGCGGGTGTCCCGATCGACAAAAACCGTACCGTCGGTTCCGGTCATTCGCAACCGGCCCCGTTTCCCCAAACGCCCTCAACCCCTATCGCCTGCCCGACCGAACCAGTCCGTGGGCCACCTTGGGCCTGCGGGCAGGAAGCCCGGAGGAGCCTGCCGCATCATGCCGAAACTCACCCTGACGCTCCCTCTGTTGTTCCTTGCCGCCCCGATCCTGGCGGCCCCTAGCCCCACGCCAGAACTGGTCCCTTGGGCCAACAAGTTCTTTAGCGGCAAGGCGGAGGCTCCGCCGCCCGTCATCCTGCATGATTTCGGCACCGTCCCGAAAGGCACCGTCAAGGTTTACCGCTTCGAGATGGCTAATATCTACGCCGTGCCGATGCAGATCCGCGAACCGCAACCGTCGTGTGGGTGCGTTTCCGTCTTGAAATACACAGCCAAGCTTGACCCACGTGAAACCGGCTTCGTCGAAGTCGAAATGAATACGAAGGTGTTCGACGGCTACAAGGCGGTTAAAATCCCCGTCAAGTTCACCGGCCGCGATCCGAAGACGGGCGAGCAGTTTTTTTCAGACGCCCAACTCGAAGTTCGTGCCCGTAGCCAGGCCGACGTCGCCATCAATCCGGGTGCATTTGAATTTGGTCAGATCCCGGCCGGTCAGAAGGCAGCCTCCGCCCTGACAGTCACCTACACCGGCCGGCAGCCGGGCTGGAAAATCACAGAGGTCGGTTACCGCAAGGAATTGTTCGACGTCACGGTCGATCCGCTTGAGGTGACGAAGGGAGCGGCCTACAAGGTCACCGTCACCTTGAAGCCGGGCACCCCAAACGGCCAGTTCAACGAACAATTGGTGCTCAAAACGAACGAACCCGGCGTCAAAGCGGCGTTGAGCCTGAACATCTCGGGAACGATTCAGCCAACGTTGAGCATTGCCGGCAGTGATTTGATCCGGTTCAACGGCGTGGACTTCGGCAAGAAGGAAGAACGCCGTGTGACCGTCCAGGCCGAAAGCGAGTTCAAAGTCAAAGAAGTCGAGGGACAAGGCGACGGCATCACGGTCACGCTGTTGCCAATTCCGGCGAGCAAGAAGCAGATCATTACCGTGACTTTCGCTCCCGAGAAAGTCGGGCCCGTCAAGAAGGTGTTGACCATCAAAACGGACAACGGCAAGTCGGTGTCGCTGACGGTTGAAGCGATCGGCAAGGAACCGCAGTAGATCGCTCTCCTCGAAGAGATTAGGATTGAGATTAGGATTAGGATTAAGACTTACCGGTCCTGATCCTAATCTCAACCGTAATCCTAATCTCTTTTGCTTCTGGCGTTCCGTAGCAAGCTAGTTCCCAATGGATCTCGACGACCACGTCTGCCTTTGTTTTCGGGTCAGCCGCCGGAAGCTGGAGAGTTTTGTCCGCGTTCATTCGCCGCGTGTTCCCAGCCAGCTTTCCGAGTGCGGCGGCGCCGGGACCGGTTGCGGTTGGTGCGTTCCATTTTTGAAGCAGATTTTCAATCGCGCTGCCGCCGCAGGGCGGACCGAGCTAGAAACACTGACCCACGACGAGTACGAGCGTCGTCGGGCCGGCTACATTCGCGAGGGCAAGGGCACGCCGCCGCCGGGTGCGGAGCCGAAGCCTGATCCAAATGGCGCCGACACATAGGGTAAAGGGAGCTGGATTTTCTCCCTCTCCCCCGCTTCGG
>DATANR010000067.1:0-5076 GCA_036266155.1 Gemmataceae bacterium
CCTGGTACAGAATCACATCGGACAGAAAGAACCCGCCGAGAACTAACGGCAGCGCTACACGTAGCGTCAGTCGGGCGCCGCAATACATCGCCCACGCGCCGAACGGCCACAAAAAGTAGCCGCGCATATCGAACGGCATCAGACGATACGCAAGCGCATAGGCAAACGTCAGGCCAGCGATCGTTAACGCCAGTGGCCGCCAGTCGGAGTTTGGTCGGGGATCGGTCATGTTGACATGATAATAACGAGAGCCACGCGCGGCTTCGCCTGTAACGCTTGGGAACCATTTCCTCTCAACCTGCGTCGAAGCGTTTGTACAATGCCCATCGTCCGCGACGGACCTCGAGGTGCGAGGTCGGTGCGGATTCCTATCGGGCATGCTCCGCCGGAGTTGACATATGCGACGAGCCTTTCTCGTGCTCGGCCTCTCCTTCGCCATTGCTTCCCCCACGTTTGCGCAGCTTGCGTCGCCGCTCGAATTGGTGCGGGCTTTGCGCCAAGCGGGCATGGTCGATCTCGCCGTGCAGCGGCTCGAAGAATTGAAGGCGAAGCCGGAATTGCTCAGCCCCGACGATGCGGCGCTTATTCCCCTGGAACTGGCACGCATTCGACTCGAAGAAGCGGCGCGAGAAACCGAAGATGCTCGCCGCGCCACTTTGATCGGTCAGGCACGGGCGTCGTTCGACGAGTTCATCAAAACCAATCCCACGCATCCCATGTCGGCCCAGGCCCGCGTCGAGATGGCTCGCCTGACCGCGCTCCAGGCCAAGGGGCAGCTGAGTCGCGGCAATCGCCAGGAAGGGCGCGAAGCCAAAGCACTTGAATTCTCCCGCGCCCGGCCCGACTTCACGGCCGCGATCAACCTCTATAAGGGCGCGATCACCAACCTCGACAATCGGCTCAAGGGCCTGGATGAGAAGAATCCGCTCACGGCTGAGTTGAAACGATCAAAGGCACAGGCCGAACTCGATGCCGCGGTTCTTCAGGTCGAACTTGGGCAGACGTTCATCGGTGAGGACGAGAGCAAACAAAAGGGTGAGGCGCTCGATAAGGCGCAAAAGGAATTTGAAGGATTGGCGACCAAATACGCCAATCAACGCGTCGGTTATCTGGCCCAGGTTTGGGCCTGGCAGTGCCTGTTCATGCTTGGCGATCCCGCGAAGTCGATTCCGAACATCGAAAAGTTTGCCACCGCGAACAAGCAAAATCGCGAGGCAGCCGACGCGGTGCGGCTGGCCGGCTTCTTCGGCATTGACCATGCGTTCGAGGACAACGGCAAGGAAACGAGCGTGCAAGCACGCTTTATTCGCACCGAACAAACGGCGCTTCGCTGGCTACAGATGTATCCGGAAGCGAAGAACACGCCTGAAGGACTCGGGGCGCGCTATCGCCGGGCGCTCATGAAAGAGCAGCAAGCGTTCCTGCCCGGCGGCGTCCGCTTTGAGGAACCGCCCAAGGTCGCCCCAAAGGTCACGCCCAAAAAGGACCCACCGGTTGCTCCTAAAGGCAAGCCGCCAGAGAAAGGCAAAGAGCCGGCAAAGGAGTCCGCGAAAGATCCGGAGCCCGAGGAAAAGGAAGCGGCCCCGGCGATCCGTCGCGTCATCGGCATCACGCCGCAAGCCAAGCAACTTCTGGAAGACGCCAACAAGATTTACAAGGAATTGACCGACACCGACAACGAGTACAGCGAACGCGCTCATCGGCATCGTCTGATCAACCAAGTCGTGATCCTCGACGGCGAGGGCAAAGGCGGTGATCCGCAGCTCAAGTCGATCAATACGTTGGAGCAGGGTTACCTGGCAGCGCAGGTTCAACAAGCTCGCATTTGGGAATTTGGCAAGATACCCGGCAAGAAAGAAGAGGAAATTGAAAAGGAAGATAAGCGACGAACCAAGCTGGCGATTGCCTTTCTGGAACGAGGATTGCACAGCGTGACCTCGCGCGATCCAGTTCGAGACGTGTTTGACGGCCAAATGCTGCTCGTGCAATTGCTCACCAAGGATGACCGGGCCGTCGAGGCAGCGGTCCTTGGGGAAGGGCTGGCGCGCAGCAATCCGAAGATGGGGAAGGCGGCCTTGGCCGCGGTGCTCGGCGTCTATGCCTACAACACGGCGTTCGGTAAAGCGAAGGCGGCCGGCCTCGGCGACGAGGCCGAGAACGCCGACCTTTTGCGGCTCAAGACGTTGGCCAATTTCACGATCGCCACATGGCCGAATGATGGACCGACGGATGCCGCTCGGCACGTGCTCGGCTTCTTCCTCTCGAACCGCGACAAGGATTACGAAAACGCCTGGAAGGTCTATTCGGGCATCGGCAACGGTTACCCCGACATCGCTCAGGCACGCCGGGAAATGGCGGGGACGATGTTCTACTTGATCAAACCAGAAGAGAGAGACCCGAAGAAGTACCGCGAAATCCTGCAAAAGAACATCACGGATCGTGCCAAGCAGTTTCAAACAACGATCACCGCTCTTGAAGCGCTCAGCGACCCGTCACCAGGTACACCCGGTCCAGCCGTCGAGTCGTGGACGGGCGCCAAGACGATGCAGGCACAACTGTACCTCATGGCCGGCGACTACGACAAGGTTGACGCCACCGTTAAACAAGTGACCGACACGCTCAAAAAGATCGTGGCCGATGCTCGAGGCGGCATCGATTCACGGAAGAAAGCGGACCTGGAGTACTCGATCCGCGCGCTCAAGTTCAACGCCCTTCAGAACCGCGCCGCCGACTTCATCCGCGCCAAGGAGTTCGCCAAGGTGAGTGATTCGCTCGGCGGGGAACTGGAAGCGCTGAAGAAGGAGTTAGCGACACCGGCGCCAGAGGAGACGCCGGGATTGACACGCCTCAAGCGTGCCCAGCGCGATTTCCTGATCGCTTGCATGTCCGCGTTCCTGCAGAACAAGCAAGGCGACAAGGCGAGCGAATTGCTCGACACGCTGCAAGGCGCCGGCGGCACCGTTGAGCAGAACGTGGCCGTCATGCAGCAACTGGTTGCGACGATTCGCGGCCAGATCGACGGGCTCACCAAGGAAAATAAGAAGGCGGAGGCTGACGAGCTGGCCCGCGGCTTCTCGGAGTTCCTCGACAAGATTAAGGGCGAGGACCTGACCAAGTTGTCGAAGAACGTCGTCATCTTCCTCGGACAGGGATACGGGGCGGTCGATCAACATGCGAAGTCGGCCGAGTTGTTCGGCGCACTGTTGGCCAAGACCGATCCGGAGAAGGATCAGGCAACTCACCGCCAACTCGAGTTCATGCAGGCACGTGCTTACCGTCAGGCCGGACAGTTCCCGCAGGCGACGGCGCTGATGCTGAAAATCGTGGGCGAGCCTGGCAAGAAGGGCGCGCCGCAAGGTTGGGGTTACAAGAATCTCGCCATGCGCAAGGAGCACTGCATGCTCCTGGAGGACCAGCTCTTGTTTAGCGCGGCGGGCAATAACTGGGTGGCAATTACGCGTGAATTCGTGCCGGGCGGGCTGCCGGTGCCGGTAAAGTTCCTCGGCGCGCGGCCGGCGTTCGTCGGCGTTGGACAAGGCATCGACGAATTGATGGCCGCCCACTGCCTGTTCCCGACTGCCTCGGCGGCATTCCTGGATGCTGGATTCAAGTCGGTGTTCTCGTCCACCGCGGAAACGCGCAACAAGCAACGGCTTGTCTATTTTGACCTGTTTTACGAGACGATGCGCTCCAGTGCTCGCGGCTACACGACGCCGTCCCTCATTGCGAAGTTGAAGGGTGGACAGCCCGAAGCGGACCAGAAGCTCGCCAATTTGGGTCAGAAGTTCTTTGAGTTGGTATCCAAAAACGATGATGTCCAGCCGGAAGTGAAAGAGAAGATCAAGGACTTGCTCGACAAGACCCCGGCCATGAAAAAGAAATTTGACGAAATGGCGGCGGCGACGCCGGTGCCGCCGAAATCCTAAGCCGCTTGTGGCGTAGCGCTACGCCGCAAGTGGCGGTCATCATTCGATTTTCCCCGGAGACGCTCTCCCATGAGACGGTATGTCGGATTATTCGTCCTCGCAGCCCTCATTTGCGTCGTTGCCAGCCAGACGGTGCTGCGCGGCCAGGACAAGGTCGAACGGCGTGACAAGAAGACCGGGACCGTGATCGTCTCCGGAAAAATCCTGGAAGAGAACGCCGCCGGCGTGAAGATGAAGCTGCAGGGCCTTGGCAAAGAGGAGGTCATCCCCTCGAATGAGATCCAGCGCATCACTTACGTCGACTTGCCGGCGAAGGCGTCGCTCGATCTGGGCAAGCTCGCCAATGCCGAGGCGGCCCGCGATTTTCCAGTTTTGCTGAAAGGCTACGAAGCGATCCAGGCGCTACCGGAAGTCAAGACGACGCCGTTGCCGGCTCGGCGCTACATCGACTACCGCGTCGCCACCCTTCGTGCCTTCGTTGCCGACAAGGAAGATGAGGTCAAGGCGGCGGTCAAGGGACTATCCGACTTCATCGCGGCGAACCCGGAGTGTTGGGAATACCCGCACGCGGCGCGGCAACTCGCGCGGCTTCAGGCCGACACCGGCGACTATGCCAACGCTACCAAGATGTACGAGACACTCGAAAAAGCGACTAACATCCCCGCCGAGTTCAAGCAGGAGGCAACGGCGGCGTTGATCGACATCGCGTTCCAATCCGAGCAATACGACGTGGGCCAAAAGCGAATTGAAGCGGTCAACAAGGACGCGAAGGCCCCGCCCGCATTGAAGGCGCGTGTCGACATGTATCAGCTCGGCCTCGATGCCGCCAAGAGCGAGGTGGCCGCCGCGGTCAAGAAAATCGAAGAGGCGATCGGCAAGGCGACGGATCCGTCGCTGAAAGCGCTGGGCTACAACGTGCTCGGCGATGTCTATTTGGCGAAGAACCAGAAACGCGACGCCATGTGGTCGTACCTCTGGGTCGATGTCGTCTACAACCAGGACCGCGGCGAACAGCTCAAGGCCATGAGCCGGCTCATCAAGATCTTTGAAATGGACAACGACAAGGAAAAGGCGCAGATGTATCGCGAGAAGCTGTCGCGGTCACGATAATACTCGATTGAGGCGAGCGGAGCGGCGTCAGCCGCCCGAT
>DATANR010000068.1:0-14207 GCA_036266155.1 Gemmataceae bacterium
AAACGGGTCAGGTTGGAAACCTGACCTACATGGGCAACGCTGTGGCCGGATGTAGACCACGGGAGAGACTTCGATGGGCTTCATCGGCAAGGTGCTGGTCCTCCTGCAAGGGGCCGTGGCCATTACGGTCCTGGTCTGGGCAGTCGGCGTATTCACGCACCGCATCGACTGGAACACGCCGCCCGCGGAGCCCGGCAAGGATCAGGGCCCCGGTCTGTACGATCGCCAGAAGGCGCGCGCGGTCGAGTACAATGGGTCGGTCGATCGGGCCTATTCACGCTGGACGACGAATCTGAATCAAGTGCTGGTACTGGAAGCCGAACGCTATCCGCGGCGAACGTACTACCAGACCGAGCTGGCTCGAATTCAAAATGGGGCCGCGACCGGCGACCCGGTGCGCGAGTTGGTGGTCGCTCCCAATGGCTTCCTCGACGTGAACCCGGCAACCCTGCGCAAAGCCGTCGAAGTCCGGCCGGGCGCCAAGGCCATGAGCATCGACGAATACGACAGGCGCATGGTCAAGCTGGTCGAGGACATCAAGGCGTCGCAGAAAAAGAGCGAGGCGGCGATAGTCGAACGCGACAAGCTCAACCGCGAGATCGTCGGCGTAACGCAGCCGACGCTGGTGAAGGGCTTGCGGACCCTGATCAACGAGCAGAAGTTGATTTTCGATCAGGCGGAATTGGAAGATCGCTACGCGAGCGTGTTCGTCACCAACCGCGAAGCCGAGTTTGGTCTGTTCAAGAAGCGCCGCGATGCGATGCTCGCACGGGTGGAAGAGTTGAAGAAGTGGGACAAGAAGTAGATCTGCTCCCCCTCTCCGCTTCGGAGAGGGGGCTGGGGGGGAGAGGTCACGGCCGCGCTTGCGAGACGCTTTTGACCTAACCCCCTCCCCGAAGCGGGGAGGGGGAACCGAGCAGGCGGTTGCGGTTGACAGGATGGGCCACCCGGGTATACGGGCGGTCTTCGGGGGCGATGGCGGACGGGTGATTTCGGGGGGTGACTCGGCAGGCGAGAGCTTAGCCGCGTTCACGGGAGGCGGATTGTCATGACCGTATTCGGGAAAATCCTCGTCTTCTTGAACCTGCTGTTCAGCATCGCCACCGGCGCGCTGATCGTGTTCGTGTTCACCACCCGGTCAAACTGGGTAGCCGCGTACAACGACGCCAAGCAAAAAGCCGAGGCGGCCGAGGCCCGTTACCTGGCCGAAAAGTCGTCGCACGACAACGACCGCAAACAAGCCGAAGTGGCGCTCAAGGGCGAAACCAGCGAGAAAGAACAGCTTGCCCAAGAAATCGCCAAGCTCCAAGACCGCATCACGCGCTTGCAGATGACTGCGGACACGCAGACCGGGCTCACGAACCAATCGGCCACCGAAATCCAGAAGGTCCAGGCCGAGCTGAACCAGATCAAAGCCGAGCGTGAAGCGCTTGTCACGGAGAAGGATGCCGCGCGAGCCAAGGTCGTTTCCATCCAGAAGGAACTCGACGAGCAGCGGAAGATCGCCGTCAATGAATCGCTGCAAGCGAAGAACCTCCTCCAGCGCGTGACGAACCTTTTGCGCACCGTCGAAGAGTTGACGGTCAAGACGCGCGAGTTGGAAGCGGCCGCGCCGGGTGGTGGTGGTGGTGGGCTCGGCACGGGCAGCTCCGTTCTCGATGAAACCGCCAAGTCCGCGCCCCCAGGCGTGCGTGGCCGAATCACCGCCGTCGGCAAGGAAGGCACGTCGCTGGCCCAGATCAACATCGGCAGCGACTCGGGCCTGTCGCCGGGCAACGTGTTGATCGTTTACCGCGGCAACGAATATCTCGGTGACTTGGCGCTCATTCGGACGGAAGCGAAGGCGGCCGTCGGCAAGTTCACGCCGAAGAGTCGGTCGGCCAAGCTCCAGGAAGGCGATTCCGTGATCACCAGCTTTACCGGCGCCCCGCAGTGAGGCGCCGGTTCGAGGGGAGACTGGGATGGCGACGAAAAGTGCGGGCCCGAAGCCGCGAAATGATGCCTACACCGGCCTGTTGGCCATCTCGTTCCTGGCCCTCGTCGGCGCCACGGTCCTGATGGCGATGGACGCCAAGCAGCTCGGCGACCCGCCGGGAAAGCTCGACATCCAGGTGCCCGGATCCACCGCTGGCAAACCGGGCGAAGGGCTGAAGCGTCCCGACGTCGGCAAGGGCGACCCCGGCGTGCCGCCGAAGGACCCCGGCATGGGCGCTCGCGCGGAGCCGAAGCCGCTGCCGGAACTCCCGGCCGCGCCGGTCGTGGTGCCGGCCAAGGCAGAAGTGCCGGCCAAGACCGACGGCGACCTCCCGCCGCTGCCGGTTCCGAACTTCGTGCCGCCGATGTAGGTTGGCGAGCAATTCGAATCACGTTGGCCCTCGCCGATTGGCGCGGGCCATTTGCGTTGAATGCCTCACTCACGTCTCGGGTTAATGACGAAACTGAAGTTGTTGGCGCGAAGCAGACGGCGCGGGTGATGCCAATCTGCGCGGCTTCCTGGCGCTAGTATTTTGGGCTGCGCGTTTTCAACCCATCCTCTTTGCTGGTAGATAGATGGGCGCGAAAATGCAGGCAGAGATTGCCAACATGTGGTAGTGCGTTGGCAATCTCTGATGGCAATCTCTCAATTCTGAATAGAAGAAACGAAACGAATCTGACATCCACGGCGACCCTTTTCATTGCAAAGACGTTGGGGATTGATTTACCTTTGGCTCCTTCCCAGATCGCCTCTACAATCGCCCAAACGACTGACCGAGGCATATTTCGGAGCCCCCATGATTCGCCTCATCGCGCTCGCTGCCATTCTGTTTCTGCCCGCCACTCGACTGATGGCTGACGAGGCATCGGACAAGGTCCTCAAGCAACTCGAAGGCGAGTGGAAAATCGAGAAGATGTTGTTCGGCGGCATCGACCCTGGGCCGGACAAGGTTGATAAGACCACGTTGATCTTTAAGGGCGACGAGATCACGCCGAGCGACAATCCGAAGGACGTCGCCAAGATCAAAGTCGATCCGTCCAAGAAGCCGGCCCAGATCGACTTGACGGACAAGGCGAACAAGACGATGCCGGGGATTTATGAACTCAACGGCGACGAGCTGAAGATCTGCTTTGCCGAAAGCGAAACGCGCCCGACGGAATTCGCGTCGCCCAAGGATAGCAAGCAAGTCTTGATCGTGCTCAAGCGCATCAAGAAGTGATCTGGCCTGGGCCGAATGCACCTCATCGCACCCGATATTCTGGCCGAGGCCGCGGGACTGTCCGTCGGCGTGCTCGTGACCGGCATCGTCGTCGGTGTACTGCTGTGGCTCTTCGGCTGGCGCTGGCACCGCTTCTGGATCGTGGTCGCGGTGACCGTCGCCGGCGGGCTCTACGGTTTGTCAACGGGTCAGGCGGCCGGCGGCCATGTGCTGGCTCTGGGCCTGTTGCTGGCGGTATCCGCGGGGCTATTGGCGCTGGAACTGGCGCGGCTGTTCGCGTTCGCCGCCGGCGGCACGGCCGTCTGGCTCGCGATCGCCGCGTTGTTTCCCAACGCGCAGGAACTCGGCGTTTTCTTTCTTATCGGCGGGCTCGCGGGCGTGCTGTTCTATCGCTTGTGGACCATGCTCTTGACGAGCTTTCTGGGTACCCTGCTCGCCGGGCATTCCGGACTGGTCCTGGCCGCGACGCTCTCGAATTTCGATGCGGTCGGCTGGGCGAGTCGGAACCCGCTTGCCAATAGCATTGTAGTCATCTTGATCACGCTGCTCGGTCTGGCGGCACAAGGAGCACAAGCACGCTGGCGCCGCGCGTGGGATCGTGAAGAGGAACGCGAGCGCCGCTTTCGTAAACGCCGTCGTGCGCCGCTGGTTGGCAGCGCGCTGTCGCCGGATTTGCAAGCACTGCGCGAAGCGTTTCGGCGACCACGACTTTGATTCAATTCAAGTGAGGAATTGCTCATGCCCTGGACTTGCCACGTTTGTCGAATCGACTTGGCGGATGAAGTTGAAAAATGCGAGTGCGGCTCGATTCGCCCGCGCGCCGATCGCCCACCTCTGAAGGAGTTTTCCGATCCGACGTTGGCCGATCACCTACAGACGCTCCCAATTGCCGTTCGTTGTCCGGGCTGCGGCAGCGACAAGTATCGCAAGGTGAACCCGAAAGCCACCGTTGCTTTCACCAAGGATCGCGTGTGTCTGAACTGCCAGACACGTTACACACCGCCAACGCCGTTGTGGGGATCGATCACGTTCATCGTTGCCGGGGGACTGCTTGCTCTGACGATGGCGCTGTCCGCGTTCGTGCGCCTTGCCGTTGGCGGTGCCAACCCGTGCGGAGTCGTCGGCTTGGTAATCGAAATCGCGCTTGGGATCATGGGTTTGTTGGGACTCATCCACGGCTTTCGCTCGTTGGCTGTGAAACCGGTGGACGTACCGCCATTGCCACGTGAATCTGAACCGCCGCCCGCAGGCTAACCACCATGCCGACCGTCTCCACTATTTGCGGCTTCCTCGATCGCTTCGCTCCGCCGGCGCTCGCCGCCCAGTGGGACAATGTCGGCCTCCTCTTCGGCGATGGCGCCGCGGAAGCCCGTCGGGTCATGACTTGCTTGACGGTGACACCCGCGGTGGTCGCTGAAGCGATTGCCGAGAAGGTGGATCTGATCGTCACGCACCACCCGATTCTGTTCCGCGGCGTCAAGCGGCTCTCGACCGCGAACGCCGACGGTCGTCTGCTCTGGCCGCTCGCTCGTGCGGGTATCGCGGTCTATTCGCCGCACACGGCGTTCGACAACACGATCGGCGGCATCAACGATTCGCTGGCGCGCCGACTTGGCTTGGTCGACGTCGTTCCGCTTCGCCGACACAACGAGGCGAGCCGGTGCAAGGTGGTGGTGTTCGTTCCGGAAAGCGACCTGACCAAAGTGTCCGACGCCATGTTCGCGGCCGGCGCCGGCGTGATTGGTCAATACGAGCAGTGTTCTTTCCGCATCCCGGGAACGGGCACGTTCTTCGGTACCGCGAACACGAACCCGACGGTCGGCACCAAGGGCCGGCGCGAGGAGGTGAGCGAACTGCGCCTCGAAGTCGTTTGTCCAACAGCGAAATTGCCCGCGGTCGTTGCTGCCTTGCGCTCGGCCCATTCCTATGAGGAACCGGCGTTCGACGTTTACCCCATGCAGCCAACGCCCGGACCCAGTGGCGAGGGGCGCATTGGCACGCTTCCGGCTGCACAATCACTGCACGAGTTAGGTACGACGATTAAACGCGAACTCTCGGCGGGAGCCGTGCAAATCGTTGGCGACGCGCATCGAATGGTCCAGCGCATCGCCATCGCCTGTGGTGCGGCCGGCGAGTTCCTCGACGACGCGGTCAAAGCTCGGGCCGACGTCTTCCTAACGGGTGAGATGCGCTTTCACGATTATCTGAATGCCGAAAGTCAGGGCATCGCCCTCGTGTTGCCCGGCCACTATGCCACCGAGCGACCGGCAGTCGAGGAACTGGCGATCAAGTTGCAAACGGAATTTGCCGATGCCACCGTGTGGGCCAGTCGCACGGAGGCCGATCCGGTTGAATGGTTATGAGAACCGCGCGCGGCCAGGCCTGGATTGCGCCGGCCCATTGCCTTCGTGATCGTGCCAGCGTAGTATTCTCACACTGAATCACTCAAATCCGACGTGGCAGTCGCCATGGTTCAAGGACGCCCGGCCCCCATCATTGCAGTCTGCCCCTATTGTTTGACGGGCCGTGTACGAGCGCCCCAGGGGGCCATTGGCCAGTCAACGAACTGTCCGCGCTGTTCAGCCCAATTCACGGTCGTTGATTCCGGCGAAACCGAGGACGAAGCGATTCAGAGCTTGAGTGCTCCGCCGCGCGTTCTCACGTATGCGGTTGAGCCGGAACCACCCAAGCCGACAACAGCGACGGCGAACGCCAAGACGGTAGTCATCACCGCTCCAACGACGAGCACGGCACCGGCTCCCGCCCCTGTGCCAACGCCCGTCGTCACCGATGACGAATCCGAAGCACGCGACCCGGCGCGCGTCGCCATGGTGATCGCCTTCTTGCTCGCTGGCGCTGGACTGCTTGTCGCTCAACTGCCCTATGGCCGGTTCGGCACGCTCGGCGCCTGCGTGGTCGGCGGGTTGCTCGGCGCCTCGGCATGGTTCGGCTCCCAACGTCCCAAGTATCCCGCGATCGCCACCGCATTGAACGCGCTCGTTCTGCTCGTTGCCTGTTTCTTGCCTGGCTGGCTGGGCATCGGGTCATGGCGACCGGAGCCGCCCGCCAAAGACATGCGGACTGTTCAGATCGTCGGCGCCGACGGTTTCGAAAAGCCGAAGAGCGATTGGCTCGACATCGGTCAGACCTGGCAGTTCGACGATGTCCGCGTTCGCGCCTCGGCAGTCGTCGGTCCCATCGAAATGATCGGGCCGAAAGGACAAGCCGCCTGGTCGAAGAAGTCATTCTTCGTTGTTCACATCAGGGTGGCGAATGTGGGAGTCGCGCGTGCTATCGATTTCCATGGCTGGGACGGCCAGACAGCAGGCAAACTGGTCGATGCCGCGGGTACGATCATTTCGCCGGCGAAGTTCGAGGCCGGCTGGGTGCCCGCCGATCATCTGAAAACGGCGTCGATCACGCCGGGCCACTCCGCCGACTGGATTCTCTATTTCGAAATGCCGACGACACCGACTGAGTTCTTCCGGATCGAGTTGCCTGGCGCTCCCTGCGGCGTGCCGGAGAACCCGGTCCGTTTTCAAATTCCTGCCCGTCCGCTTGGGATTCGGTTTCCCCAGTAACCGAAGGAGTTTCTCCCGTGATTCGCAATCGCACCCAGCGCGGCTTCACGCTGATCGAGTTGTTGGTGGTGATCGCCATCATCTCGATCCTGATCGGGCTGATGCTCCCGGCGGTGCAACGTGCGCGCGAGGCGGCGAACCGAATCAGTTGCGCAAACAACCTGAAGCAGATTGGTCTGGCCATGCACAATTATCACGGCTCGTTCGATCGTTTGCCGCCGACGCGCACATTCGACGGCGGGCCGACTTGGGCCGTACTTCTGTTGCCGGAACTCGAACAAACGAACCTGTTCAACCAGTGGGTGATTCAGTGGCCCTACGGCAAGCAAAACGACGTGGCGCGGATGAGCCCCGTACGCTCGTACTTCTGCCCGTCCCGGCGCGTCAGCAACTCGGCCCCAATGTATAGCCTTTCCGGTGACCTGTATGGCAACGGCACGGCGAGTCAGCACTATCCCGGCGCGCTCGGTGACTACGCGGCCGTCGTCGATCCGCTCGGGTACGATTCGCCGCAGACGGCCGGCGGACTTGACGGCGTCGGTGTTCGCGGCTCATTCCAACTCGGCGCTGGATCGCGTTTCGAAGACATCACGGACGGGTTGAGCAACACGCTCCTCGTCGGTGAGAAGCACGTGCCGATCGGCAAGGAAGGGATTGGCTGGTGGGACTGTTCCATGTATGACGGGGCGTATTATCAATGCTCCTGCCGCGCCGCCGGCCGGATCTATCCGCTCACGACCAATCTGCAGGATCAATCCTGGAAGTTCGGCAGCCGGCACATGGGCGTCGTGAACTTTGTCTTCGCTGACGGCCACGTCAAAGCGATCCCGGCCATCATCAACGGCTATCTGCTGGAATTGTTGAGCATGCGCAGTGATGGTGAGGTGATTCCGGATTTTTGATTGTTTGAAATCACAAATGGCGAGATCACATTAAGTCGCTGTACTTGATGTGATCTCGCCATTTATCGAATTCATGTCTTTACAATCCCAACCGGCTCGCGCGACGGACGCTGCCGTCATTCATGGTGAGCTGAATCACGTGGCTAGCCGACGTTCCGGCCGGGTGATCGAATATGTGTGGCGAGTTCAGTTGCCACGCGGGCGGGACCCTTGCAATGAAGATCACCAAATCGAGCAGGTTTTCCTCATGCACCACATTGCCATTGATCAAGATGCGCGACCAGAAATCAGCGACATTCAATGGGTTGAGGGCCGTGCCGAACTGGCCCGTCGGCATGTAGGTCCTGCCCAGGTCGCCGGGGACTCCGGAGGCGAGCGGCATTGCTGAGATCGTGATCGGCAAGCCGGCCTGTGGAACGCGCAAGCCGGTGATCGTTGTGCCGTTAAAGGTCGTGCCGCCGGCTGTGATGCTGTATACGAGCTTGTAGTTGATGCCGGGCGCGACGTTCGTGAAGTCGGCTTGCCATCGACTCACGCCGTCATGCGTGACGGCGCCGATTCCGTTCGTGACGGCGCCGCCCGTCGCTGTCGTCACCTTGCACGAGATGGTGAACGACGGCGTGCTCAATATGCGCTTCTGCTTGTGCTCGATCGTCCGGTACTGGACGGTTCTCTTGATTTTCTTCGCGAAGGTCAGACCGAACGTTCCAAAAACGGTGAATGTCTGGGCGAGGATTGTGTTGTTCGTCAGGTCGTCGACGGAGATGAACATGTTGGGCACGGGGGTAGGGGGTTATGGGTCGAGGCGCTCGATGATGACATTGCGAAACGACGCTTGTCCCTTGTATACGAACAGACCGAGCGCTCCGCGCGGCGTCCATTCAGAAATTCGATTCGGGTCCGGCCGGCCGGGATAAATGTTCTTGTCGACCTCCTGCTCGACCTTGGTCAACTCCTCGGCCGAAATGGACGACGGATTGAACGCAACCGGTTCACCTCCGCCATGTGCCGCCCAGGCCTGAATGCCGCTCGGACGGACTTCGAGCACCAACTTTCGCCACGACCGCGGCAGGAGCGGCGCCGGGGGATTGATCTTGAGCGTGGCGACGTTGCCGGGCGGCGACCAAGCCGGCAAACCCGGCTTCTGAAGCGACCCACCCGGCTTGAGTTGCCACAGATCGGGGGGCTTCTTCATTCCTGGCCCGGGCGGCGCCGGATGATCGTTGAACACCACACGCTGCCAGTGCGTTACGATCGAGCCGTCGGCCAAGGTCTCGAGGCGATAGCAGACGTACACTCCCGCTGTGCCCGAGCCGTCAAGCGCGCCTTCATGACGAATCTCAGCCGTCAGCCGGTAGGCGAGCGGCACATCCGCCATCGGCAACAATTCCACATAGGCAGCGTTGATCGCTTCGACGGAGCATGCTCCATCGGAATAAATGGAGTCGCGAAATGCCTCGGCGCCGGACTCGAAGCGGGACCAGCGCGGTCGACCGGTTTCCATCACCAGGACGACGGGACCACGTCCCTGCAGTTCTTTGCGGATTTTCTGCAACTCCGCGTCCGGATCTTCGCGTGCAAAGTGCTGAACAGCCACGACCGCCGCCACCGTGGCGATCATGACGAGGAATACCGACGCCGCGGCGCGGCGGCGCCGCCAGGCCCAACGGCTCGCGTGGACCAGTCGGGGAATGGGGCGCGCGATGGTCGCGTCGCCACGCTGCCATCGAGCCAGATCGTCGGCTACTTCGGTCGCGGACCCGTAACGTTCGGCGGGGTTTTTTGCCAGGCACTTCAAACAGACCGCTTCCAATTCCGGCGAAATGTGCTGGTTCTTGGAACGCGGCGTGGCCGGCTCCTCCGTTAGAACGCGATGGAGAACGGTCGCCGTGTTCTCGCCGACGAACGGCGGCTCGCCCGTGAGCGCCTGGTACAGAACGGCGCCGAGGCCATAGACATCGGTCCGGGGTTCGTGCACGCCCGACTTTCCTGCCACCTGTTCCGGCGCTGCGTACGCCGGCGTGCCAACAAAGTCGTGGGACGGCGTCGGTGGGTCAACGGTCGGCCCGGTCGGGTCGGTCGTCCATTCCTTGGCAAGCCCGAAATCGGCGACCTTGGCCTCGCCATTCGCGGAGAGCAAGATGTTCGATGGCTTGAGATCGCGGTGGGCGATATTGCGCTTGTGCACGGCGGCGACGCCGCGCGCTGCTTTCTCCACGAGAGCGGCCGCCTCGTTGGGCGGCAATGGCCCGGTCCGTCGAATGCGGTCGGCAAGGCTTCCGCCCGGCATCAATTCCATCGAGAAAAATGGGCCCTGGTCGCAGTGGCCGACCTCGTAAACGCGGACGACATGCGGATGCTCCAGAGCTGCCATCGCCCGAACTTCGCGGTCGAAGCGGGTCCGTGCGCCGCCGCTGTGGACAACTTTGACCGCCAACTCGCGGTTGGCAACAAGTTGTCGCGCGCGATAGACGCTCCCGCAGCCGCCGGCGCCGAGTTCATCGAGAATCTGGTAACCGGGGACACTCGGCCAATCCGTTGTGCGACGTGCGCCATAGGGGGCGGTCGATTCGGCATGCCGGCCACCAGCTGCCGTCAAGGTTTCCGGGACGGGCTGGTCGACGGTCGGATCGACGGCGTTGGCCGGCGTCGTGAGGGCCAGACCGAACAGACACGCCGGGCACGATCCGCCCGGCGCGTCGGACGGAATTCGCCGCGAACATCGCACGCAGCTCAATATCTGTGGCACGCGTGACTCCTAGACACCCAAGCTTCAATTGCCTAAACGGTTTCGCCACGAAGGTGACATGGAATTCGGCGCATTTACTCGGCGACGGCCGCCATGAGGTCGCGGATCTCGTCATCCACCTCCTCCGGGCGGACGACCAAGGCGCCGATGTGCACACGCAAGATGTTGCCGAAGCGGGCGCGCAGTCGAGACGCTGTTTGCTTCACGGCGTCTTCCGTCATGTCAAAGTCCGACCCGATCCTGGCGTAGGTGCCGTCGCCATCGCCGAGTAAACTGCTCTTGAGGCGATCGAACAAGGGGCCGCGGCCGGCAGCGACGAATTCGGCGCCAAGGGCCACAAACACGTCGTCAATCACCGTCAATGCCCACCTGCGAAAGTACAACCGCTCCGGATCGGCCGGATCGACGGGCTCCCGCTTATAGGCCGCGTCAGCACGAGCCGAGTCCAGCGCCACGACCGCCGCCCCACCGCCGCGCTTTTTCGCTCGATCGGCCCGGCGATGATTGGATTGGTAGTTACGAAAACAGCGGAGCAAGAAAGTTCGGAAGCGCCCGCGGGCCGGGTCGGCCTGGGAATAAACCGCGTCTTCCAGAAAGTGTGTGAAGAAGCCCTGGGTCAGGTCTTCCGCTTCGGCTGCGGTCGCTCCCGAACGCCGGGCAAACGCGTATAGCGGATACCAGTATTCGCGACAGAGTTCCGCAACCGCAGCGCGTGCCGACCCATTGTCGACGCCGGCCCGAGCCACGACGCTCCATTGCGTGGTAGGAAATTGCGAGTCTCGGCCTATCGGTTCGGAAGAGTCGGCCATGTCCCCTCAGCGCGTCCGCAAACAAGCATGCTAGAGAACGATTGGCTGTCTTTTTCCGAATTTAGTTGCCGATATCAACTCCCGATCTCGACAACCACGATTCGATCCAGTGCCGGGCCACAGGCGGGCGTGTCAAGCGTCGTGCTCGTGAATTCCAACGTCGTTTGCACGTCGGTCGCGGTGAACTCCCACTTCTTGGTTTCCCAGCCCATGTCCGTGTAGCTCCGGTCGGTCACGTTGAAAGAGAATTCGGTCTGGACTCCGGCGGCGATGACAGTCACGGTCTTGGGCGTGGTATCGCCGCCGCAGTTGTTGCCGGCCATGCTGAAGGTGAGGCGATACTTCTTGCCGGGAGTGGTCGCAAAGGTTTGGGCGATGGCGCCCGGCTCGTTGCCATTGAGATCGATGCTGCGTCGGCCGTCGGCGTGTTGCCAGTACGGGCCGATGTAGTCGACGCTGCCGCGGGTGATCTTCCAGCCGGGAATCAGCTCGGTCCCAACCTCCATCGGCGTGAAGCCGGGCCCGCCAGCGTCCGGCTCGGGGCCATCCTCGAAGCTGCCGTTCGTGAGTAGATTCGGGCCGTTGTAGAGAGGAGCGTTGGCCGGCACGCTGCCGGCGCCGGCGCGACTGCCCGTGCCCTTGGTCTCCGGCTGCTTGGCCGCGGGCGCCGGTTCCTTATCCTTCCGCGAACCCATCTGCATCAACACGAAGACGCCGAGCGCCAGCAAGATCGCCACGCAGATGCCGATGACGACGAACCAGACGATCGGCGAGCCAGACTTCTCTTGCTTGCGCTTTTTGCGCTTGGGTCGCGGCTCGTCGTCGTCGTCCATCGGGCGTCGCTTCGGCATTGGGAGTCTCGGAACTGTGGTGCGCTCAGCGGAGGGTTTCGGGTGGGAACTCGACGCCATCGTAGATCATGGTCAACGGAATTCGAACCGGGACGCTTGTGAACGCGAGTTCGCCTGTAAGTGCCGTGACGAAAGTTAAGTTCCAGCCTTCGTCCGGCCGGCGCACAAATCGTTCGCAGACCGGCACGTTTTGAGAAACGAGAATGTACTCGGATAGTGACGGAATCTGTTGATATTGCCTGAACTTGGCGCTGCGGTCGAAGGTTTCAGTCTCGGGCGAGAGGATTTCAATGATGGTGATTGGATTCAGCAGCGTTTCCTCATCGAGAGGATCGTATACCGCCTTGTCACTCACGATGGCAAGGTCCGGATACGCATAGAAGTCGGTCCGCGAAACCTTCAGTCGTTGATCACTGGAACATACGCGGTATGGACTCCCTTTCAAAGCCTGATGCAATTCGCCGAGCAAATTTGTGGCAATAATCACGTGCTCCTTGCTGGCTCTCGCTCGCTCGATCATTTCGCCCTGAAAATATTCGCTCTTGAACTCGGCCGAGCGCTCGCGGACGAGATACTCGGCAGGCGTCAGCTTGGGCTTCGGGATGGCAGACACGATGGGACTCCCAGAGGTCAGAAGCGTCTGGTTAGTGTACCGTGACACGAGCATGCCGGGAAATCCCGCTTGCCTTGCTCCCCAGGCTACAGCACTGGTCGCGTCGGATCGTACCTCCGCAGCTCGGCTCGCCACTTCGACACTTTCTTATCCGGACCGGAAGTGAATACCTCTCGCAGCATTCGCGCGAACGTGCGTGGGTCGTCCGGACCACCGCCGCACATGCCCGTCGATGAGGGGAACTCGTAACCGCGGAGCTTGGGGCTGGAGAAGCGAAGAGCGACCCGTTCGTGCCGCGCGTTCGTGGGATCCAGCCCGTGCACGAACCAGCGGCCGAACTCGATGCCGTCGTCCAAGGCCTCATAGTAGAGGAACCCTTGCTCGCACGAAACCGGCTCCCAGCCGCAGGCAAGGTACACGCGGCACGCCAGCCTGCGGTCGGGTTGGCGGAAGTCGAATCCGGCGGCCTCCAATCGGTTTCGGAGCAGGGCTTCCCACTCGTCCACCGACATTCCCGTCGGCTCCGGGCGCCGCTTCAGGGCGGCGGCCCGAGCCTTGGCGAGCCGGTTCGCCTGGGCTGGCGTCATCCAGAGTGGATCGCCCTCCTGAAAATTTCGGCCATCATGCCGCTGGAACAACACCATCCCAGCCTGGGTGATGTGGTAAGGCGGGTCCATATCGACCAGGATCGGCGAGAATTGCTGGTCGCCGGACAACCGCTTGATCTCCGCGACCAACCAGGCTCGCCATTGCTCCCGATGGCCGGCTGTGTCGACCTCGCCGGTCAACCGGTCCTGGCCCTCCCACCGCAGCGGCAAGTTAAAGACTTCGATCGGCTGACTCTTCGTTTTCTCCAATGCCGAACACGACATGATGAAATCCACGCAGATGCCGTCGGGGAACCCGCCGAAGTTCAGCGCGGTGTCCGGGAACTGGTTGAACAAGTTGATAACCTTGCCCGGCCACCAGATGGTGACCGCCGGGCTGACCGAAGCCAGCTCGGCGCGGAAGAAGATAAATGTACGGTGCACGCCTGCCTCCGGTGTGCCCTTCTTTGGCCGAACGATCAGGTCTTGTCCTTATACTGACACCGCTTGAGGAGCCGTCATTCCCGGGAGCCTCTCCCATGTCCCGAACTCTCCGTTTCGCAGCCCTTCTCATCGTCGCCTGCTCGACGACCACCCTGTCGGCCGACGAATATCGTCGCTGGGCCGACATTGCCATCGGCGGCGGCGAGGCGTGGAGGCTTGCGTTTATGCCGGATGGCAAGCGCATCGTCGTGGGCGGCAATCGCCGCGGTGAGGGCACAGTCCAGGTCTGGGACGTCGCGAGCAAGGAGCGCGTCAAGGAGTTCAAGGGCCACGAGGCTGCGGTGTGGACCGTTGCCGTGAGCGCCGATGGCAAGCTCATCGCCTCCGGCGGCATGGATAACACCGCGCGCATCTGGGACTACGCTACCGGTAAAGAGATTGCCAAGATCGACGGCTTCGGCGACCGCGTCACGTCCG
>DATANR010000069.1:0-9270 GCA_036266155.1 Gemmataceae bacterium
GTCATTATCGGGCGGCTTACGCCGCTCCGCTCGCCCTTGGTGGTGCTTACCAAGAGCGATCTCGCGGAGGTAGAATCCGAACACCTGGCAACGAGCGCGACGACCGGCCACGGCATCGAACAATTGCGTCGCCGCCTTGCCGACCACGCCCGCGAAGCCCGCAAGGCGCCGCTGGCGCCGAGCCTGAGTCGCTGCCGGCATCATGTCGACAAGGGCCTGACTCATTTGCGCGCGGCCCATCAGGCCGTCTTGTTCGACGACCCGGCGGAAATCCTCGCACTCGAATTGCGCTCCGCGCTCGACCAGATTGGCGAAATGGTCGGCGCCGTTTACACCGACGATTTGCTGGATCGGATCTTCAGTCGGTTCTGCATCGGCAAGTAAGATAGGTTAATCGAACTCCGTTGCGTTTCGTGATGCGCCATGCAAACCGCGTTGCTGCTCCTGACACTCGCTGCCGACCCGACACGGGCCAAGGTTGACGCCCATGAGAATTACGTCGAGCACGTTTACGACACGAACATCGCGTTCCCGATGATTGCCGTTCGCGGCGGCGTGTTCTATCAGGGCAGCCCGATCTCTGAGCCCGGCCGACATGACAACGAGGGGCCGCGGCACCGTGTCGAGTTGCGGCCGTTCTGGATGGGCAAGTACGAAGTCACCTGGCCCGAGTTTTATGCATTCATGCGCGAGAAAGACTTCAACATCACGGACAGGCCGCTGCGGCCGGCGCTCAATCCGCGGCAAGCGAAGGCCGATGCCGTCAGCAAGCCGACCAAGCCGTACATCGACGAGACGCATGGTTTCGGCGACGATCACTACCCCGCCTTCGACATGAGCCATCACGCGGCCATGAAATATTGCGAATGGCTGTCCGCCAAAACGGGGCGCACGTACCGGCTGCCGACCGAAGCCGAGTGGGAGTTCGCTTGCCGGGCCGGCTCGAATGAGATGTACCCGTTTGGCAAGGATGCCGAGCGATTGGATGAATTCGCCTGGTTCGTCAAGAACTCGGCAACGGCGGAGCACCCCAAGGGCAGCACGCATCCGGTCGGCAAAAAGCGGCCGAACGCGTGGGGCCTGCACGACATGCTCGGCAACGTGATGGAGTGGTGCCTGGACGAGTACGACGCTGACTTCTATGACACGTTACCGTGGGATCGGACGCCGCTCGGCCCGGTGAACTTACCCGGCAAGCTGCAGTACCCGCACGTGGCCCGCGGCGGGTCGTTTCGATCGGTGGCTGCGGATTGCCGCTGTGCCATGCGCGACCGTTCGGTCAAATCGTGGAATGGCTGGGACCCCGAGGAACCTCAAAGCATCTGGTGGATCGTGCCGGGCAACCGCGTCGGCTTCCGCGTCGTGCGACCGGTCGACGATTACCCGCTGTTGAAGGGGATCAAGTCGGAGGTGGTGAAGGGACATGGTGAATAACTGGCCCGACTTGTCCGCGTCCGTCTTCACGGCACAATAACGGCATGGCCCCTCAACGTGTCGCCCGACTGCAACTATTCATTCTGTGCCTCGCCGTTGCATGTCGAACGACGGTTTACGCTGCCTCGACCTATCTTTGCCTTTCTTTGTTGCAAAACCACGTCTATACGGCCTATGCGCCCGGCACTTTGGCGGCGTGGCTCGGTATCTGTTCGATTCCCGCACTCATCCTGACGCCGGTCATTGGGCCGCTCGCTGGTTCACGATGGAATCGGACCGTTCATGTCGGCGGCTCGTTTCTGATGCTCCTCGCAATCGCCTGGGCCAACTTTGGAACTGATGTGTCGTGGCTCAGCATTGTCGGGATCTTATCGTTGGAACTCGCGTTCTTTGGACCGGCGGTGCTCCGTGTCGCGACGGCGGTAAGCACCGCCGCACGCATATCGGCGACGATGACACGTGTCTGGATGGTATTGGCCGCGGTCGGCGGTTTCTGGCTGTTCGCTGGCCTGAACTATGTTGTCGGCCGGACTTCGCCCGCGTTCATATTTGGGTTCGCAATCGCCTCGACGCTCGCCGTACTGGTTGCGACGTGTCGGCCCGTCGAAACCGTCTCCTTGGCACAGGGATTCATCAAACCGTTTGTGGCCGGCGTGCGGGAGGCATTGGCACATCGTCGGGCTCGACACGCGTTGGTTGGGCTATGGCTTTGGGGTTTTGTCGCGTTGACCGTGATTGCGAGTCTGTTTCGGGCCGAAGCGTATTTGGAAGTAGTGCGGCAGAATGAATTGATGCGACAACTTCAGGTATGTTGGCTTCGCGCACCAGACGATTGGATCGATCTCACGAATTGGCGTTTCGCCTCGGCAATCGGTGTTGGAGTTTTGGCGACATCGATCGGTCGTCATACGTACCGCCACGCGGGCTTCGTGCTCTATGCTGCGCCATCCACCGCCGCCGCTTTACTTTGGCTACGCTTTGGCGAAGCGTCGAGCGGTCCCTTAATGCTCATCGGTCTCGCACTCGGGTTCGCGATCTCACCACTGGTCAACTACTATTTCACGTGGACGTCTGCGAAACAGCATGGCGTGGCAGCCGCGCTCGTCGTGGCCGGTTGGAGTGCCGTGGCAATCGTGTTGGCAATTCTTGTCGTGAACTTCGGCGACGATCCCATTGCAGTCCCGCCGCGATTGCCGTTTCTCAATATTCTGCTCGCCGTGACCGCCTTCGCCTTCGTCGCCGGCTTCGCCTCGTTCTTCCGGCCCGCGATGGAGCTGACACTGGAAATGTTCTTCTGGCCGATCTATCGCATACGATCGTCTGGGCCGGGAATTGCGAATCTTCCCGAACGCGGCCCGTACATCGTGATCGGCAATCACGCCGCGTGGTTCGATCCGCTGTTCTTCGCCAAGATACTGCCGACGCCGATCGTGCCGATGATGATCAGCAAGTTCTACGATGTGCCCGTCATTTCCTGGATCATGCGCCATGTCATTGGCACGATTCGCGTGCCGGACAAGGCCGTCCGCCACGAGGCCCCGGAGTTGAAGGAGGCCGTCGCTGCTCTCGATCGCGGCGAATGCGTGGTCGTCTTTCCCGAGGGTTATTTGCGCCGCAAGGAAGAAGTGCCGCTCAAACGCTTCGGCCGCGGCATCTGGCAAATCCTCAAGGATCGGCCGCAGACGCCGGTGTTCGCTTGCTGGATCGAGGGCACCTGGGGCAGCTACCTGTCGCATCGTGGCGGACCGCCGACCAAGGGCAAGCGGATCGATTTTTGGCGTTCGATTCGCATCGGCGTCGTCGGCCCGGTTCCAATTGAACCGAAGATGCTCGACGATCACATGGCAACAAGATTGTTTCTCATGCGGCAAGTCTCGGAAGCGCGCCGGCCGTTGGGGTTGGAACCGCTGGCGTTGCCAGCCGAGACCGATGCGGAAGGAGACAACGCATGATCGGCGTTTCCGTTGCGAGCCCGCAGGAGTTGGTCGCGCTCGAATATCAGCGGCTCAAAGATTGTGCTCGGGCAGTGCTTGCGGGCGAAGGCGTGACCGAGGCAAAGATCGTGCTCGCGTTCGTCGACGATGCGACGATCGCAGGATTGAATAAGCGGTTTCTCGAACACGAGGGGCCGACGGACGTGATCACCTTCCCATACAGTGGTAAGGCGAAGAAACTCGAAGGCGAGGTTGTGATCGGCGTTGAAGTGGCGACCCGTGAAGCGGCCGAGCGCGGCCATGACGTGAATATGGAACTGTGCCTCTACGTCATACACGGCATCCTGCATCTGTGCGGTTACGACGACCGCAGCAAGAAGGACGCGGCCGAGATGCGCGTGAAAGAACGGGTCTACCTGCGACAATTGAATTTGCCCGACATTGTGGACGAGTGACATGCCTCGACAAATGCATCCGAAGACGCTGGCGAGCAAGCGTGCGGCTGACGAACCCGTCTATTTGATCGACGTTCGCGAGCCGTATGAGCACGCCTTCTGTTCTTTACCCGACAGCGTGCTGATCCCGCTCGGCGAACTACAGGACCGGCTGCACGAACTCGATCCGCCGACCGGCGCAGCCATTGTTGTTTATTGCCATCATGGCGTCCGCAGCCTCTCCGGCGCCGCCATTCTGGAGGCGAATGGCATTCCTGAGGCTTTTTCGCTCTCGGGCGGCATCGAGGCCTGGAGTGTGCTCGTCGACGCGACCGTGCCGCGGTATTGATGTATCGGCACCGTCGGACACAGGTAGTCCCAACGGAGCGCGACGGCTACCACTTTTCTAAAGCCCTCTGGCACCACTTTTCGCCTTCTCATAATTGGCGCAAACGCTGTTCCACCAGGTGGATGTGTTGATTCTTCGAGTCAAAGAGCGCCAGACCCATTACCCGCTGGCGCTCTTCGTGGCGCTCTTTGATTGGCGCTCTTTGGATGCGCGGTGAAATGCAATCGGGTGTCTGGCCTCCGCAGGCAGCTCCCGTGATCACGCCGACCGCTCGCGTTCGCGGTTGGCAACGAACATCCAATACAGCAGCGTCTTGATTTCGAACGGCTTCATATCAGGCCGGAGCGACAACAATCGCGCCGCGATGCCGGCGAGGTGCGGTGTCGCCCAGCTTGTGGCCGGCTCACGGGCGAATGGGCCCAGGTAGCCGCGGCCGTGAGCTTGAAACTCGATCGTGTCGCGGAGTTGGTACGCAAAGCCGAGCGGGTCGTCGAACAAGCCCTTATCCACGGAAATCAGCGGCGGAGCGAATGCGGCGGGATAACTCCGCATGATGGGGTGTTCGTTGTGCGCGGCTGCGAAGATAAGCACGTCCTTGTAGTAGCCTTCTTCAATCGCACGCAAGAACTGATGGCGCTTCGGCAATTGCTGCAGTTTCGCCTCCGGTACGCCGAGCGATAGGTTGACGATCTTGCATTTCCAGATGTCGATCGCGTGTTGCAAAGCGCGAATGACGGTGTCGACCTCGCTGGTGCCCGTGGGACCAAAGACGTCAGCGGAGAAAATCTTCACGCGTGGCGCGACGGTGAGCAGGATGTCCGCAACCGTGGTCCCGTGCGGACTTGACTGGTGGCCCGTGTACGGCTGCGGCTGCAACGAGTCGTTGCGGAAGATCGCACCCTCAATGGGGTGTATCGCATCGCCATACTTGTTGGCAAGGACTGAGCGTTCGACGCCGCTGTCGATCAATCCGATGGAAACGCCTTCGCCGGTGGCTCGCGGATCGCGGAGCAGCCGCTCGGGGGTCAGCAGGCGGAAGATGTCGTCGAACACGGTTTCGGCCCCGGTCACGGGCGGTCCCTCACCCGTTCATGTTGCCCGAGGTTTCGTCCAGCAATTCACGCACGCTCTGCACGAGTCGAACGCAGTGCCGCACGGCCGTCGGTCCGTGCCGCACCGCCAGTTCACGGACTGCTTCGGCCAGCTCCAGCGATGTCTTCGCGTCAACCACCGCGTTCGCGGATGCATCCAAGCCGGCCCGTAGTTGATCCATCACGGCGGCCGGCAGCGGCGTCTGCAGCGTATCTGCGCGCTCGGCCGGCAACACGACAGATACTTGTTCGCTCGCCTTGAGTGCCGCCTCGACGGCGCCGATGAGCACCTGCTGCGTTTGTCGTTCGGCCACCGCCTGGCGCAATAGTTCCGTGCTGAAATCGGCCGCAGCATCGACAAACTTGCGATCGGCGGCAGTGAATCCGCCAGGCTTATCGAACAATTCAAGAACGACATGGATTCCCGGCGCGACCGGCACTGGGGCCGCCAGGATTGACTGACGATTACGTTCGAACGACTGCAACTCGACGGCGCCAAGCGACCCCAGATCGGCCGCGTTCATGGCACACGGCTCATTCATGCTGAGGACGGTCGCGGCAAGGGAGCGATTGAACGGCACCGTCGGCACCGGCAACGGCTTGCCGTCCGGAGCAAACGCGAGAAATCGCTCGGTGCCATCTGGTGCGACGGCCCGGCCGAGAAACACGCCGTCGGTTGAGCCTGTGGTCCGGATGAGGAAGCGGAACAGATTGCGCACCGCATCCGGCAGTGGTACCGGATCGTTCATTGCGGTCGCCGAGCGCACGAGCGGCAGAATCTTCTCAACCGACTCGCGGAATTGACGCAAACCCTCGGTCACTTGTCGATGTAGCTTCGCCGGAATGATCCGTTCCAGTTGCTTGCGCACGGCTTGAAGAAATGACTCCCGCGTCAGGTCCTGGTTCTTGTCCAGGTAATCGCGGACGCCCATCCGCAGGGCTTCGAGCGGCGTCGCCTGATGCGCAAACCCGGTTACCAGAATGGCGATGATGTCCGGATGGAACTCAGCCAGATCTTCGAGCAGCCGTAGCCCGTCGGAGCCGGTGCCCAGGTTCCAATCGAGCACGGCCAGATCGACGGAATGCGTATTGGCGAACAACAGTGCGGATTCGGCATCCGGCACGGCATGGACGTCGACGCTCAAGCCGGAGGTGCGTAGCCAGTCGAGGAACGTCTTGCGGACCGGTTCCTCGTCGTCGACGATCAAGATGGTTTCGGGCATAAGCGCGAATTCCAAGATTCAAGTTCTATTTGCGACGAGCGGTGACGACGCGCGGCCGGCCCGCCGTGTCTTTGTACGTTTGCCCGGGTTCCAGGTGCGCTGCGAACTGCTCGCGCACCGCCGCTTCTTGCGTCGAGCCGATTTCGACGAGCACTGTTCCTCCGGGCAGAAGAAAGCCTGAGACTTCACCGGCAATTCGCCGGTAATAGTTGAGTCCATCAACGCCGCCGTCGAGGGCCGAGCGCGGCTCATAGTCGCGCACCCCGGCATCGAGCATCGGAAACTCCGCATGGGCAATGTACGGCGGGTTGCTCACGACCATGTCGAATGTCCGTCCCGCTACGGGAGCAAAGAGGTCGCCTTCTACGAACGACAAGCGATCGGCGACGCCGTGGGCAACCGCATTGCCATTGGCGATCGCAAGGGCCGCACCGCTCAAGTCCACTGCCGTCACATGGGCACCCTTGTGCTGCTTCGCGATGGTGATGGCAATAGCGCCCGAGCCCGTGCCGACATCGAGAACGCGCGGCGACGCCATCGGCTTCAATCGCCGGAGAGCCTCCATCACCAGCGTCTCGGTCTCCGGACGTGGGATCAAGACCGCCGGCGTGACCGCGAAGTCGAGCGAGTAAAACTCGCGGTGACCGACCAGATACGCCACCGGCATCCCCTCGGCTCGTTTCTTGATCATCTCCCGGAACGTGGCACGCTTGGCCTCCGGCGGCTCTTCCTCGTGCCGAACGTATAAGTCAATCTTCTTGCAACCCAATGCGTGCGCCAGCAGGATCTGCGCTTCGAGGCGGGCCGACTCGAAGCCCTTCTTGCGCAAGAAATCTTCCGTCCATGTCAAGAGACGCCGGACTGTCCATGTCTCATTAGCCATGACCGCTCCACCGGAGCCCTCGCTCGCCTGTCGTGTCATCGTATGGTATCCCCAATATCTCCTATGAGGTGAGTGGAATTGCCGACCGCATTGCAGACCCAGTTTCTCGGCCAGACTGTCGCGGCCCATGCGCGCACCGACTTCACGGCATTGAACCAGTCGCTGACAGTCGGCCAGGCGGTCGATGATATTCGCCGCGGCGCTGGCGGCGGCAGCATTCAGTACTTTTATGTCGTTGACGATCACAACAAGCTCGTCGGCGTGTTGCCGTTGCGCCGGCTCATTACCACGCCGGCCGACCGACCCTTGCGCGACGTGATGCAGGGACGCGTGATCGCCTTGCCCGAGAAGGCTACCGTGCTGGATGCATGCGAGTTCTTCGTCATGCACAAGTTGCTCGCGTTCCCGGTCGTCAACGAACGAAGAGAGGTCGTCGGCGTTATCGACGTGAGCCAGTTCACCACCGACATGATCGACATGGGCGGCGACGCGCCCGCGAACGACGTGTTCGAGGCGATCGGCTTTCGCATCACGCAGGTCAAGGGCGCCTCGCCGCTCAAGGCGTTTCGCTTTCGCTTTCCGTGGCTCACGGCGACCATCGCCAGCGGCGTCGGTTGTGCAATGCTCAGCAGCGTCTTCGAAGTGACGCTGGCCAAGAGCATCGTGCTCGCCTTCTTCTTGGCACTCGTGCTCGGTCTCGCGGAGAGCGTCAGCATTCAGTCGATGACCGTGACGATCCAAACGCTGCGCTCGGTCCGGCCCAATCGACGCTGGTTCCTGCGTGCGCTGCGTCGCGAAATGCTGACGGCCTGTCTCATCGCGGCCGCGTGTGCCGTGGCCGTCGGGCTGATTGTGCTGATCTGGCGGCAGCATGGCGCCGCGGCGCTCGTGGTCGGCGGTGGCATTGGCTCCGCGGCGCTGGCTGCATGCTTCTTCGGACTCTGTGTGCCGACCGCTTTGCACGCTCTCAAGCTTGATCCGAAGATCGCGGCTGGGCCGATCACACTGGCTCTGACCGATATCGTGACGCTCGTTTCCTACTTCGGCCTCGCGTCGATGGTGCTGGGGTAAGCGTGCCAATGGCCGAGTACATCCTGACGGGCCGCAATCGACGCGGTCGGAAAGTTACTGAGATCGTCGATGCCGATTCGGCCGACGAGGCGGTCCGCATCTTCGAGCATGAAGGCTACTCCGAAGTGCAGTTGCACACGGATGACAACGCCGCTCCGTTTCAAAATCCCAGCAAGATGCGCAAGAGCTTCACGCCGCGCGAATACCTGGGCTATCGCACGCGTAGCCGCTTGGGCTGCATGTTGTTTCTGATTCGCAAGATGTATACGCAAGCGTGGCCAGTCTACTTGATTTGTGCCGCAGCCTTCGTCTACCGGCGTTGCATCGAGGCGGAGTGGGGACTCTTCGACTCGTTGCCGCTGGCATTTCTATCCTTTCCGATGATTTTCGCCGTCTATGCGGAATTGATGAGCAAGGCGATCCCGTATCGGCGAATGCTGAAGGCCGTCTTGAAGGCCCGCTGGGAAGAGGTGCCGCGTCATCTGCGGCGCGTGCATTTTCAGTTGCCGCCGTTCGAGCGGCCCTTTCGCGAGGCGCAAGCGCTCGCCGGCCTCGGCCGCCTCGATGAGGCGCTCGATCATTTCCGACCAGTGGCCGACGACCCGGCCGTCCCGCCGAATTTGTATTGGACCTACAAGGCGCTCATCTTTCAGACCGCCCGCGAGCGTGCAAAGGCGCTCGAATGCGTTGGCCGGGCCGCTGAGCTGGCGCCGAACAGCCTTTTGACCCATCCACCTTGAATAAAACGTAGCAATTCCGGGTACGTCGTTTTCATCGACGTATGGCATTCTGTTATTTCAATTCTGTCCGAGTGAATCGACCTACTCGCACGCAGCGCCGGGATGGTTCTA
>DATANR010000070.1:0-18505 GCA_036266155.1 Gemmataceae bacterium
GTTCACGGTGATCACGTCGATGTCGAAGCGTGCGAATTCGGCCCTGATCGCTTGCGTCCAACCCTCGACGGCGAACTTGCTCGCCGAGTAAAGCGATCGACCCGGTATCGCGCGACGGCCAAGGATCGACGACACATTCACCAGCGCCGGCGTCGTACCTTCGATCAGGAGCGGCAGGAAGGCCCGCGTCGTCTCGACGGTGCCGAAGAAGTTGGTCTCCATGATCGACCGCAGCACGTCCGGCGACGACTCGGCAAAGTGGCCGGTGGCGCCGATGCCCGCGTTGTTGATGAGCACGTCGAGGCCGCCAAACTTTTCCTGGGCGGCACGTACCATCGCCTCGCGGCCCTCGGGCGTCGCGACGTCGGCCTGGACGATCTCGAGCGTCTGGCCGTTCGCCTTCACGTCGTCGACGAGTTGCTGGAGCAATTCGATATTGCGCGCCGCGGCGATCACCCGCATGACGCGCATTGCACCCTGATAGGCGATCTGCCTGCCAATCCCCTGCGACGCGCCGGTGACCAGCATCCGCAATCCCGCCAGTTCGCGTCGCATGATTGTGCTCCCGAGGACGGTGTCGATCCACCGTCGCGACGAGTGGGTCGGATAAGCCGGAGACCGAAGCGCAGCGAGGGCGACAGTGTGGCGTCAACGACGCCGTCGCCCTCGCTGCGCTTCGGTCTCCGGCCTCATATCCCACTGTATTAAGGTTGACGATTCAAAAATCCAACTCGCGTATGTCCGGCTCAACGAACCTCGCCCGTGCCGCATCCGACCACAAGCGCTCGCGCGAATAATACGCAAGCAACTCATCCACCGTGAATCGGCCGGTGAGGCTGTTCACGAAGGCCGCAATGTCACAATTCCTCATCGTCAGTTCACGCGCGACCAGGCGCATGAACAGCACCGTGATCGTCTCGTGGTAGCCGGTGCGCTTGCCGCGTGACTCGTTAAACCGTTGTATGTGGACGCGGGCACGCTCAGTCGCCTCGTGGAGAGGATAGCGTTGCAAGTATGTGGTGGCGACCGCGAGATGGGCTCGGTGCGTCCAACGTTCGCCGGGCAACTCGGACGACTCGAACAATTGGACCAGTTCGATGATTTCGGATTCGGATGTGAAGGGCGGATCGGGTTTGGCAGACACGTCGGCTCCGGTGATCGCAGTCGTTTGTCTACGAGAGCCAACATCATCGCGGCAGGTTCACATACCCATAACGACCGCGACCCCTGGATTGCTCCAGGGGCCGCCGCATCGGGTCACTCAGACGCGAGTCACTTCTGGGCAACCGGGTCCTCAATGGCCCCCGGCGAGTGGCCGAATCTTGATCGCAAGAGGCTCCACCCACTGCTTATCGTCGGACGTGTAATACAAGTACGCCCGACTGGCCGGCCCGCGATATTCGCCGGGCACATCGCAAACGAGATCCACCGACAACGTCACTTTCTGCTCAGGGGCCAATTCACGCCAGTAGAGCACCAGCTCACGGCCCCGCACTTCGAAGAAGCTCACGACACCCTTTTCACGCAGGTCCGTAAGCTGCTTCAAATCCGTCGGCACCTTCATGCCCGCTGGCAAGCCAATAATTGCAACTGCCATGCCCTGGCCGGCTTTTTTTCTGTTCGTCAGCGTGGCCGTCAGGGGCACCGTTTCGCCTTCATTCACTTCGACGTTGTTGAGCTTCGTTTCGATTGCGACGGCACAATTTTCCGCGCTCGTCGGAGTCCGCATGGTGGCGCTGAAGCTTAATGCGAACGGGTACGCATGCTTGGCATCGGTCACGATTTCGACTTGTGTCTTGGCGCCTGCCGTGAACAGATCGTCCGGGTTCTCGACGTCGATCGCGATCACTTCCGTGTCGGCCGGCGTGAAGCGTTTGGTTGCGACGGGCTTGCCATTGACGAGCAATTTCACCTCGCCGCTTTCCGGCGGATGCGCGTTCTTCTTCGCGTGCAGGATCAGCGCCTTGAGGGCCAGAATCGTACTCTGCGTCGAGCCGAAGCCGCCGGCGCCGCCGCGTTGCTGGCTGATCCAGCGCGTCGCGTCCTTGATGGCGGCCGTGTACTTCGTCTCGTTGGCCCGTAACCAGCCGAGCATGGTGAGAGCCGTTGTTTCGATCTGCAAGTCGCGTCCCCCCGAGTGCGTGATGCTCGTCTCGGCACCGGTGACGGACCCATCCTTGAAGTGCTTGTCCTTCAAGCGATCGAGCAGCTTGAGAGCGGTTTCGCGGTCGCCACGTTGGAGGAGGACGTTTGCGGTCAAGGCCACGAAGTAGGCGTCTTTCCCACCGCGTGAATCTTCTTTCAGAGCTTCCGACTTGATCGCCTCGATTTCCTTCTTGAGGTCGAGCTTCTCGGCGTCGTCCGGATCGCTTTCAACGAGGGCCCAGACGATGTACGCGTCGGTCGTGTGCTTGGGCGCGCCGCCGAATGTGTCGAGCGCCTTCGGATTCCGCTGGAAGCCGCCGTTGCCATCGCGGCGCGACATGAGGAATGCCTGCGTGCGCTCGATCAATTTCGGATCGACGGCCGTGACACGGGCCATGTCCTTGAATTGCAAGAGCCCATAAGCGGTGAGCGCTTCGTGCGCCATGTCCGGCGAGCCGAACCATTCGAAGCCCTGCTTCATCTTGGCCGGCGTGTCGGGCGTTTCAAACGAAACGAGCTTGGCGTAGCCTCGATCGAGCATCTCGCGCGCGCGTTTCGTGGCTTCCGGGTTCGACTGGTTGGACTGGTTCAAGTAGTCGAGCACGAGCGTGTTCGGATAGTTGGCCGATGACGACTGCTCGAAGCAGCCACCCGGCTCGCGGAGCAGGCCTTCGAGTCCCTTCACGAGGTCGGCCATCGACGTCGGATAGACTTCGAGTCGAACCTTGAGCGTTCCCTTGACCAGGTCCTTCGGCAGTTCCACCGCTCCCGACGCTCGCGTCTCCAGCAGGTCGCTGTACGAGCCGGAAATCGGGAAACCGTCTGGAACCACGCGCATCGAACGGATGCTGCCATCGGGAGGCGCCGCTGGATCGCTGTTGCCAGTGACCGTCAGACTGGCCTCGCCCGTCAGGCCGGTTGGCTGGACGCGGTAGATCCGCCGGCCCTTTTCATTGGCACGCAGGTCGATCGTGTCCTTGAACTGGCCATCGGCCGTCTTGATACCGGCATTTTCCAGACTGAGGTTCGCCGGCGTCAGCGTGTACGTCACCGCGCGGCGATCGTCGCTGTCGTTGACCACGCGCACCGGTACGTCGATCACGTCGTTGCTCGAAACTTCGAGCGGCAGCTTCGGATCGACCGTGAACGGCCTGCGGGCCTCGATCGTCTTGGTGATCGCGCCGATGCGGCCATCGGTCGTGTGGCCGGCCACCAGGATCTGGTAACGAGCGATGTCATCGCTGAGCTGGAACTCGACTTTCGTGTGACCATCGCCCGGCAGCACAAGCACTGGGTGCCAGTAGACCGTCTCCGTGTGATCCTCACGCAAATTCCCAAGCGACGGATCGCGTTGGTGAGCGTATTCGCGAACGATGAACGGCATCGACGCGTTTTGTAACTGCTCGACGACCGCGGCAACGTCGGCGGCGCCGGGCGCGGCCGGCACTCCCTGGGCGTGACGCAACTTATCGCCAAGCTGTTCGCGGAGTTCGCGTTGCCGTTCAAGCTGGGCGGCATCACGGGCACCCGGTTTCGAACGCACGTTCGGCTTCTTCGGCAGGTTCGCCAGTTTCTGCTTGTCGGTCTCGACCTTCAGGTTGATCTTCGGCGTCTTCGGGCCACGTGGCGGATTGGGATCAGGCACATTCGCTCGAACCGGCGGCTCATTCTCCGGCGCCATCTGCGGACCGGGAACAGCACCGTTGTTCGGTTGCACTGGCTGACCGCTCTTGGCATAGCGCGACCCGTACGGATTCTCGTCGCGTTCATGCTTGGTCGCCGCCCACGCTCGTTCCGCTTCAGCGGTTCCGCGCGTCAGGACCACGCCGACGACCGCGAAGAGGCCGAGCACCACGGCGGTCGCCGTACCCAAGACGACGCGCCGACGTTCGCGGCCCTGTCGGGCTATGGCGAGCGCGAGGCCGCCGATCGTCAACGCGATGGCGCCGAGCACGAACAACGGCAACGACCAGTTGCGAACCGTCTCGACGCGTGTCTCGAACTGATAAAGCTCGGCCGCCGCCAGCGTGTGCATGCGCTCGGCGTTAGCAGCATTCGACCGGGCCAGACTGACCCTGTTCGCAAATTCCGGCTCCTCGACGGCGTGGAACTTCTCGACCGCCCGATCGGCGGCATCGACGCGGACGACCATCTGTTCCAGTTTCGGCTGGAACTCGGCCGCGAGGCGCTGCTCTTCGAGGCGGAAGAGTTCCACCGCGGCGCCCGTGCGTTTGCCGTTGGCGACGAGCAGGCGTTGCACGTCCTGCCGTTCGGCGGGATCGACAGGCAGCACATTCTGCTCGGCAAAGCGCCGCCAGCCTTGCGTGCCCAGGAGAAGATCGAGCGCGACACCGGCCTTCGGATGATCGGTGAGCAGGAAGTCGGCATGTTCCAGATCGCCCGGATTGCGCACGTCGCCCGCGAGCAGGAAGTGCGTCGGCATGAGGCGGTCGGTTTTGTTGTCCGCCATCGCGATGACGCTCTGATTCACGACGCCGACAAGCAAGATGGCCGGCGTCGGCTTCTCCTTCTCGTTCACCGCGGTGATGTCAAGCGACACCTTGCCGCCCGGCCCATAGCGCAATTTATCCGGCGTGACGTTGAGCAAGAGCTGCTCGCCGGGCCGGCGATAGACGAGACGCTCGGCTCGCGGGATCAACGTGGCTCGTTGGCCCTCCACGACCTTCGGCTCTTCGAACACGGTGACACGCGTGACACCGCCGGCCGATTCATCACCTTGGATGGCTACATCGACGGCTTTGCCGGCCGTCAATTCGATGCGCTGATGGCCGATCAAGCGACCGCGGGCATACGCCCCGACGTGCACAACCTTCGCAAGCGGCGATTGCAACTGTACGCGAACGGGGGCGCCCTTCTCGGTGACCGCATCAAGTGCCGTCAGCACAATGCCATCGGCCCTCACCTCGGGCAGCGGGAAACCGTCCTTGGTCGGCTCGATGATTCCGGCCGGGCTCGTGAGCTTGAGGAAGTAGTTCGTTTTCGCCTTCGGCGTGAAGGTGAACATGCCCTGGCCGCGATTGACGCCGGCCTGCTCCGGATCGGTCAGCGTGCCAATATCGGCGACGATGTTGGTGCCGTCGGTGATCGTCCCCTTCAGGTCGGCCGGCTTGCCGTTGGGAGTGCGGACCTGGAAGTAAACGCGGCTCGGAATGCCTTCAATGAGATCGCCGCCTTCGGGGAAGAACTCGACGCGCAGTTCCTTCTCGACCAGCGGAATCGGCCGTACGATCGGTTCGGCATCGCTGCCGTCCTGAATGCTCACCGTCAGGATCGCGTTCAGCGCCTTGTCTTTCGGCCCACGGCCAGCGAACAAGTCGGCGGGCAGTTTGAATTTCACATTGCAAACGGCCGTCACTTGCCGGTTGGCCGGGTTCGTCATGAGTTGGAAGCGCACGCCCTTGTCCGCGAAGAACGGCGGCTTGCCGTCGATCGACGCGGCAATGTCGGCACGGGCGTCCTTCATCGGCCCGCCGGCTGTGCGTGAAACTTCGACGCGTACCTGGACCGTGTCGCCGGGGCCGTAGGACTTGCCGTCGAATTCGAGCTTCTTCTCGAACACGTCCGGCACATAGCGATTGATCAGGAAGCGCCGCGTGTCGAGGACGACTACTTGCTCGGCCCGTCCGTCTTTCGGTTCGACGAGTTCAACGACTTCCAGTGCATATTCGCCGCCGGCCGCGTTGTCGGGGATTTCATATTCGCCGGTGCCGATGCCGCGGACCGGCTTGCCATCCGGCCCAATCACCGGCTTGAGGTCAATCATCACTCGGCCGTTGCCGTCAGGTAGAAACTCCATCGACCCGTCCGGCTTCCTGAGTCGAAACTCCAAATGCAGATCGCGCTCGGGCGGCAGGAAGGTGGAGCGGTCGAGCGTCAGCGATCGGAAACGAACGATTTCTCCCGGCTTGTAGAGCGGCTTGTCGGTGACGAGGTGCGTGACGTAGACCGGCCGTTCGAGCGGAACGCGCTCGGCCAACACGCTCTTGCGATTGTCATCCGTGTAGGCAATGACTTCGAGGTAAAGGTCCGAGCCCGGCTTTACTTTTTCCCAGAACGACGCCGCCAGCTTCAGGCTCGGCGGCGTCTGCGGCCGATCGAAAGCCTCACGAGCCAGTTCCGTATTCTTCTGATCCTTGACGATCACTTCGAGCTTGTGCGGCAACGCGAACTGCTGCTTGGTATTCAGCGCCTCGATTTTCCATTCATTCGGTGCACCAGGGATTGCACGTTCGGGACCGGTCAAGCGAACAATGAAATCCTTGTTCTCGATCGCCTTGCGGGCGCTCGCCAGGGCCTCGGCATACGCCTTCTCGGCGGCCTGCTGAGCAGCGAGCGCATCGCGATGTTCAACGCGAATCTGCTCCTTGCGCGCTTGCTGCTCGGCCTCGACTTTCTTCAAGTCCTCGCGGCGGTTGTTCACCGCAAGCTTCCAAAATTCGGTTTCGCTCGACTGGGCATGCCACGCAACGAACTGGTAAGCGGCCGGCCCACCGAGGCCGCCAAAGACGACGAGCAAGCACGCGGCCACCGCCCAACGCATCCAGACGCTTTGAACGGACAAGGCCGTCCGGCGGTCAGCGGCCGGCCTGGCGAGCGGCTTGGTTTCAGGAGCGGGCGGTACAAAGCGAACATTCGGGAATTCAACGCGGGCGGCGGCGGCGATGCGGTCCTTCTGCGACTCGGCCTGTGGGCGAACCTCTGCCCCTTCCGGCGTCGCCAGGTAGGCGGCCAGTTCGCGAGCTTCGTCCTCGTCGAGCAAACCATACAGGTGCTCGAGCATGAGGGCCTGGAATCGGTCGCGGTCGGACATCACATCCACTCGAATCAAAGGCTCATTCAAGCCAATATCTTGCGTAACTTCTGCAGCGCGGAGCGCATCTGCGTTTTCACGGTGCCCACCGGGGCGTTGCGCATCTCGGCGATTTCTTCGTAAGTGAAGCCGCCGTTTTGTCGCAACAGGAACACTTCCTTTTCATCTGGCCGAAGATCCATCAAAGCAGTTCGCAAAAGGGCTTGTTCCTCGCTGTCCTCCAGCTGTTCTGCCGGGCCGCTGTCACGGCCCTCAAGCATCGTTTCGTCGGTCAGGAACGGTTTTGCTTTCCTCTTCCAGGCCGACCGCTGCATGTCCTTCGCGGTGTTCAGCCCCACGCGAAAGATCCACGCACGCAGGTTTTGAACGTCGGGCAAACTTTCCTGGGTTCGCCAGCACTTGATAAAGGCTTCTTGCGCAGCATCCTGCGCGTCGTCGCGGTTGCCCAGGACGTACAGCAAGGTACTGACGAGTTCATCTCGCATGTCAGCGAAGGCGCGAGTGAGGCGGTCGGCAGTGGAAAGCGGTCGTTCCGCTTTCACCGCTGGGCCCCCCGGAGTCAGGCTCGCGCCGGGCTCGATCATGCTGCTCTAATGATTCAGACGGTTGACCCCCGCCGACCGATTGCCGCAGGGGCAAATTTGACCGATCCGCTGGAGTGGTGACAGGAATCCTACCCGAAAAGCGCCGAGTTGAGCAGGGAGTGCTGGCTCAAGACCCTGAGAGCAAATGCATTACTAACATACACGCCCACCCACTTTGCGTTTCGCCGATTTTGATCGCAATGAACTGAAACGTTTCCAACGCTCGGAATTCTGAGGCGCAACTGGCTTGTAGATAAATTCTTACGGCGACGAACCTTTGATGATCTCGCCCTCTCCCGGAGCCAATTCGCTCGGTCCCCCGGCTTGGTCGCCAAGTCCAGAAACGCAACGACTGCGGTCGCGTGAATCGTTGGGGCCGTTAATCGTTCTTGGTCGTGCCGGGCGTCTTCGGCATCGGCTTGGCTTCCGTTGCGCCTTCGACCTTGGCGAGCCGCTCTCGAAGCTCGGCCAATTGTTTCGCCATCTCCTTGCGTTCGTCTTCGGCCGCCTTGAACTGAGCGTCGCGGGCAGCTGCCTTCTGTTCGAGGGCCGCGATCGTAACTTCCGCTTTGGCCAGCGCTTTGTGATCGTCCTCGGCCGCCTTGAACCGCTGTTCCAGAACCGTCATCTGATCGCGAACCGCCTTCACGTCCGACTGCTTCTCGCCGATCCCCGCCATCTGCTCTTTCAAGCCTGCCACGGTCGGCTTCAACTCCTGCAACGACTGCACGCGGTCCCACATGCTTTGCGTGCGCGAGTTGAACTCTTCCTTCTTCACCATCTCGGCCCGTGCTTCGTTCGACCGATTGACCTCGGAACGCAGTTCGTTGATGGTGTTCGTTTGGTTGTTGTAAAGCGTGACGGCCACCAGCGCGAAGATGCTGAGGATCGTTCCACCGAACACGCGCCAGAACATGGAAAGGCGTTCGTCCGCGTGCGGAGCCGGCTTAACCACTTCGACTGAACGTACTTCTGCGCGCAGCGAATTGGCCGCCAAGACGAGCGCCTCGTTCTTGCGATTCTCAGGTTGTTCAAACTCGTCGTGACCGGGGCGGCTCACGGTGGCCTCCTGCCAGAGTGATTGCGGGAATAGGGCCTAATACCCCAGCCGGCCGTGGCAAGCAAGGCCAGCCAGGCGAGGTTGGGGAATGGGGAAACACGTGCATCGCGCCGCCCCTTCGCCGTTGGTGGGAGAACGACGATCGATGTGAGTCTTGCGCGAACGCCGTGAATGGGCATAAGATGGTCATATGAGTGACGAATCGCCGAACTATTATCAAACTCGCGGCCTGAAGAGCTTGATCGAAGCTTATGGCGACAACCCCGTTGAAGTTTCCGAACTCAATTTCCGGCACGCGTTGATCAAGGCCATCCCGTCGCTGTTTGCGTTTGTACTTTTCGCGGTTCCGTTCACATTCTCGTTCTATACGTCGGGTTGGTTGAACTGGACGAGCATTACGTTCGCGGTCCTGTTCGGACTCCTGGCGCTCAAGGGTCTCAACGCGATGATGCAGCTCTTGAGCCACATCAATTACAAAGTGCTCGTTTACCGCGATCGGCTAATCATTCAGCGGAACGCCCAGATTCAGGAGATCGCGTGGGATGACGTCCAGGACGTCTACGTGAAGACGAGTGCCGGCCGCAATCATACACGGTACTCCTGGATGCCCGGCTATCCCAAACATGTGTTCATGCGAACGGATACGCCGTTGATGGATTTTCACTCGGAGTGGACTGCCGTCGTGCTTTCGGACGGTTCCAAGGTTTTCGTCACTGGGTTCCTTATCGACTATTCAGACATCAGTTGGGCGATTCAGGGTGAAGTCAACAGCCGTCGGTATGATTCCGCGTTCGAGAGGTTTGATTCCGGGCAATCGGTGACGTTCGGTCCGATGACGCTGCATCCTGATGGGATTGAGATCGACGATGAAAAGGTCCCGTGGAAACAGCACTTTTGCAGTTGGTTTGACAATGGGAAATTGGTGAACGTCAGCCAAGACAACGAGGCAATCGGCCCTTACTACACAACCGACTATTTCCCGAACGTGGCTCTCTTGTCAAAGATGATTAGCGATATCAGCGAGCGGTATGAATCGCAAAGGCCGAAACAAACAGAGGATTGAATGCAAGACGGCTCACGGGCTGCGCGCGATGCCCAGGGCGTCCTGTAGGGCTGTCAAGGTTTCGCGGAGTTGCCTCAGTTCGTCGCGCAGTTTGCCGATCTCGCCGACGGCTTCGCTCACCCGCGCTTCGCAAGCGCTCACGCGATCGACCAGCGGATTGACGGCTGGCGTCATCGCGTGAGTTGCCGCCGGGCGCTGGCTCACGACTTCTTGCTCACCGCTCGAAGCGTGGCTGCCCTTCAATCGGGCAAGCTCATCGGCGGTATAGAATCCGTGCGTCAAATTCGCTCCACGGCGATTCTCGGGGGCCAGCCACACGATGAAGCCGTGCTCCACCAGTCGCTTGATTGCCGATGTTGCCGTCTCCTGATCCAGAGGCTCCATCCGCGAGGCCCGCGCACGAGCTTCGGCCGCCGTCTGGGGTCCACGCAGTAGCAATTCGCCGATAAGTGCCAACTCCGGCTTGGCGACCTTCCACGCGTCGTAACAATTGTGTCGCCAGCGTTCGGCCCGGCCGCCGGTGATGCGAAAGACGAGGCCCTTGCGTTGCAGTCGTTCGAGCGCGTCGTCGACTTCCGGCTCCTCCACATCCATCACCGGGTCGCGATTGCTCTTTTGATTACAGCCGAGCACGACAGCGTTCAGCGTCAACGGTTCCGGCGCGGCCGCAGTGAGCGCCTTCTCGACGAGCACCCCCAGAGCGCGACGTTCCAGGGTCGGGAGCGGTTCAATCATTGGCGAGGTCTCGAATGACTTGCAGCAATCGGTCGACTGTCGGCCGGTCCGTCGGGTCGGGAGTCGTGTATTCCCAGAGCAGTTTACCGTCGGCGACGAGAAAGTCGCCGCCCGTTTGCAACGGGTCTTCGCCTTCGGGGACGCGCCGAATCTTGCCGCCGCGCAGTACGGACTTCATGTAACGCCAGCCGATGTCGGGCCGCAGCAGTCGGAGCACCGTTGTTCGTTTCAATTGAAAGGCCGCATAGGCCGCCCGCTCCGGATCAGCGAGCAAGGGAAACGGCAGCGGCCGTTCGGCGAGGTAGCGCGCGATTGCGTCGGGCCGGCTCATCGCGACGGCGACCGCGTCGAAGCCGAGCTTGCGAAAATCTGCAATTCGCTCGGCCACCTCGACCAGGTGGGCCTGACATGGGATTCAAGCAAGGTGCCGGAGGAAGATCAGAAGCGTCGGGCCACGGAGGATGGAGGATAACGAGACGATCAATCCGTCTGGCTGAGCAAGGTTTACGTCGGGGATCGGATCGCCTACCGTCATCAATCCCTCCGTAGCTGGATTCGTGAGAATTCAGGTCTTCGGCGCGCCAGCCCCTGAATTCTTACGAATTCAGCTACGCCATGGTGCCGTGACTTCGGTCGCCCTCCCTCTTAGAGTACCGGCATGTCCTTTCGCTTCTGGTTTCCGATCGCCGTGGCCGTGCTGATCATTCTCAGCCTGCCGGCTCTGGTCGCATTCACGGCCGAACTCTTTGGCTATGGCGGCGAACTCAACACCTGGCTCGAAGGCCGTACCGGTCTGAGCCATCACACCGCCCTGCCGACCGGAGCCACAATCGCGCTGTTTGTCGTTCCGCTCGCGCTCTTGTTGCTGTACTTCCTGCGGCTCAAGCGCAAGCCGCAATCGGTGCCGAGCACGTTTCTTTGGAAGAAAAGTATCGAAGACCTGCACGTCAACCGCCTGCTCCAATGGCTGCGAAAAAACATCCTGCTTCTGCTGCAACTGCTGATCCTCGTAGCGGCGATCTATGCCGTGCTGGCGCCGCGGCTGCACGGAACGCAGACTTCGGGCCGGCACTTCATCTTGATGATCGACAACTCGGCGAGCATGTCCGCGACCGACATGAAGCCGAGCCGGCTCGAATGGGCCAAGGCCGAGGCGCTCAAGGAAATCGAAGCCGCGACCGATGCGGACTTCGGCATGGTCATCGTCTTCAATTCGACCGCGGAGATTCGCCAGTCCTACACGGGCAATCGCGATTTGCTGAAGCGTGCGGTCGAAGCGATCCAACCAACGCAGAATCCGACGCAGATCGATGAAGCGATGTCGCTGGCGTCGAGCCTCGCGAACCCGCTCTTCTCGACGGAAGATGCGGCGGTCAAGCCGGAGAATCCCGAGCCTGGCAAGGAACGCACCTACGCTGCCGCGGAAGGCATTCCGGCGGACATCCACCTCTATTCCGATGGCCGTTTCTCGGACGTTAACAACTTCGCGCTCGCCAATCTGCAACTCACATTTCATTCGCCGGAAGTCGGCCCGCCCGGCCATGCCGACAACGTCGCCATCGTGCGCTTCGATGCCGTGCGCGACGAGCAGGACCCGACCAAGCTGCAAGCCTTCGTCCGCGTGCTGAATTTCCGCAACACGCCCGTGAAGGCCGGCGTTGATCTCGATGTGCTGTCCGGCGGCAAGGCTGTACAAGACGTGCGTCATCGCGACCTGCCGCTGGCGGCCCGCGTCTATTCGCCACCGGAACCGGATGACAATTCGCCGACAAACACGGGCAAGGACATCCCCGGCGAATCGGTCGCGAAGTTCGACCTGACCGGCATCGACGAGAACGCGGACGTCACGCTGCACGTGAAGTTGACCGGAGTGAAGGACGCCTTGCCCGCCGACGACGAGGCCTGGGTCGTGCTCGGCATCGTGCGCAAGGCCCGCGTGCTCATCGTGACCGATGGCAATCCGCTGCTCGACTACTTCTTCGATTCAAAATCGACGCGCATCGTGGCCGACGTCGCCAAGATTCAGCCGAAAGAACTGGCCGACGTGAAGAGCTACCTCGAACCGGCCCGCGACGGCAAGTATGACCTCGTCGTCTTCGATCGCTGTGCCCCGCCGACCGAGGCGGATATGCCGCGCTCGAACACCATGTTCGTCGGCACGCCGCCGCCGCCGTGGCATCAGGGCGGGGCCGACGATGGCTACCGCGTCGAGGCGGTGCAATTCCCGCAGGTCCGCGGTTGGTCGGACACCGACCCTGTCATGCGCGGCTTGCGCGGCTGGCACGAACTCGAGATTGCCGAGGCGTACCGCTTCAAGAACCTGCCACCGAAGACGCCCCGGCTCGTCGAGGGCGATCAGGATTTGTTGCTGATGTTCACGCTCCACCGCCAGGCGTACAAGGATCTCGTGCTCGCTTTTCCATTGTCGACGGATGACGCCAAGTGGAACACGCGCTGGTTCCTCAAGCCGCTCTTCCCATTGTTCCTGCGCAACCTGCTCTATTCCTTCGGCAACGTTCGCGATGCCACGACCGAGGAGACCGTGCGGCCTGGCAACCCGAAGATCATCCGCCCGTTCGGCGACGTGAAAGAGATCCGAGTGCGCGCGCCTTCCGGGGCAACGACGACCCTCGAACGCGGCACGCGTGCCGAGTTCTCCTTCGGAGCGACAGGGGAACTGGGCGTCTACGAAGCCACGTGGACCAACGAGACGCGGCGTTTTGCCGTCAACCTATTCGACGCGAACGAGAGCCACATCGAGCCGCGGCCGTCGGTCAAGATCGGCGAGACGCAGGTGCAAGCCGGCCCGTCGCGCCGGCAACCACGCGAACTGTGGCGCTGGGCCGTCGCCTTCGGGCTGCTGTTCCTGCTCCTGGAATGGTGGGTCTACAACCGGCGCGTGCAAGTGTAAGTCGTCAATTTGGAGTGCTGCGTCGAGCCGCAGCACTCCAAAGTATCCACCGCTAGCTGAGTCATTCTCTCCGCCGGTACAATGTGGCAAGATGCTCCATTCCGCCAACGACCGGGCGTTCGTCGCGACCATCATCGAATCGCCCGACGACGATGCGCCGCGGCTCATTTACGCCGACTGGCTCGACGAACAAGGCGAAGCGGATCGGGCCGAGTTCATCCGCTTGCAGGTTCGTGAAGCACGGATGACCGCGGACGATCCGGAGTTGCCCGGCGTTCATGCCCGTGCCGAGTATTTGGGGCGGATTCATCACGTCGAATGGGCATCGCGGCTGCCGCAGTTCAACGGCGTCCATTGGGAGGTCTTCAAGCGCGGCTTCTTTGCGGCGGCGCGCTTCGATCATCCCGATCAGTTCTTCGGCCACATCGCCGAGGTGGGTGCAGCCGCTCCCATACAGGAACTGCGCTTGCACCAGTTCAACCATCCGCAAGCTCCGGCGCTCGCGAATACACAACAATTGCGCAGCATCCGTGTGCTCGATCTAAACGACGGCAACAAGATCGCGAACGTCGGCACCGAAGCGCTGATGGAGTCTCGTTATTTGGGCCGCCTCAACGTTTTGAAACTCGGCCGCAACAGTCTCGGCTCGGCGGGCGTCCGCGCGATCGCGATGGCGAGTTATGCACGGAACATCAAGTTTCTGCGTGTTGAACGGAACGATCTTTTCGACGAAGGCTTGCACTATGTCGCCGAATCACACGCGCTCGTCCATCTTTCACAACTCGATATGGAGCGCACACGCACTGGCGACGACGGGGTCATGACGCTGGCACGGACGAAACTGCTCAAGGGCTTGAGCGTTCTCAATCTCAGTCACAACCAGGTCACCGACGAAGGCCTGATTGCACTGGCCAAGTCGCCCGCGATGACGGACGTCCTTGACTTGTTCCTGAGCGGAAACGCGATTACCGATGTCGGCATCGCCGCACTGGCGGGATCGCCTCATCTGGCTCGGCTGGAAAGAGTCTTCCTGCGGCAGAACCGCATTGGCGACGACGGAGCCGCAGCGCTGATTCGGTCCCCTCATCTGAGCCAGTTGCGTGAGCTTCATTTGGGCGAAAACCGCATTAGCGATCGGGCCGGCGACGAGTTGCGATCTCGCTTTCGCTCACGAGTGAACTTGCATTGATCGTGAAGATTGCGCGTTGGTTTCCAATTGCGCGCTTGCGGTTTGCTTGTCGGATTCGTTAGAATACCCACGTTTTATCGAACCTGACGGCCGGACGGAGCGTCGTTTCCACGACCACCACGGGGAGAATCCCCGAGAAAGGATCGCGGCCATGACCGACCCGCACCACCATTCCCCGCTTGAGGCGAGCGTGCTCGTCCTGAACAAGATGTTCATGGCCGTGCATGTGATCTGCGTCAAGCGGGCCTTCTGCCTCCTGTTCAAGGAAATGGCCGAAGTCGTGACGCTCGAAGACGGGCAGTACATGACGTACGACTTCGCCACCTGGCGTGAGGTCAGTGAGTTTCGCGCCAAGTTCGATCGGGAGGTCGATGACGACTGGGTGCGGGCGGCCACCTGCGAAATCCAGGCGCCGCGAGTAATTCGGCTATTGGAATACGACCGCGTGCCGAAGCAGACGGTCAAGTTCAACCGCCGGAACATCTTCGCGCGCGATCACAACCAGTGCCAGTACTGCGGGAAGAAGTTCCCGACGAGTGAACTGAGCCTGGACCACATCATCCCCCGGGCCCAGAACGGGAAGACGACGTGGGAGAACATCGTGTGCGCCTGTGTCGACTGCAACGTCCGCAAGGGCGGCCGCACGCCGCGGCAGGCTAGCATGATGCTGATCCGCAAGCCGGAGAAGCCGAAGCGGAGCCCGCTGCTGGCGATGAAGATGACGCAGCGGAAGTACCGGTCGTGGCAGTCGTTCTTGGACGCCGCGTACTGGGAAGTGGAGTTGAAGTAGCGGTTGCGCCGAAGCTGCAACAAAGCCCACGGACGTACGTCCGTGGGCTCTTCTTTATTTCCGCACCGCCGACCGCCGTCGGAAGAACTCGTCAGCGAGTGTGCCGAAGAGCAGCGTCAAGCCGATGACGGCGGGAATAATTGAGTCTGGGATTTCCAGGAAGCTGACCACACTTTTCAAGAGCGGCAATACCATCGCTCCGAGTACAATTCCAATCGCCGTGCCTTCGCCGCCCTTCAAGCTGCAACCGCCAAGCACCGCACCGGTGATCGCATACAACTCCCATGATTCGCCTGCCGTATTCGGATCAGCCGTGCCCGTATCTAATAACAGCATAATGCCGCCCAAAGATGCCAACATTGACGAAATCACGAATCCAAACAGACGATAGCGATCAGTTGCAATGCCCGAATAACGAGCGGCCGATTCGTTATAGCCGATCGCATACCAATAGCGCCCAATGACGCTGCGATGTAAGACCAGCCCAACGATCAACGCCAAAAAGAGCAATACGAACATTTGCGCTGGGTAATGCAGCACGCCGTCGCCGTCCTTGCCGATCAGTATGGAACGCAGGAAATTGACGGAGTCAGTCGTTTCGGGATGCTCGGTCTTGAGGCCAACCAGTCCCACCTGTTGCTTGGTGAAATAGCGCGCCAGTCCTCGATAAACGAACAGTCCGCATAACGTAACGAGAAATGATTGAAGTTTGAATCGAGTGACGAGAACGCCGTGCAACAATCCGATCGACATGCCGCCGAGTAAGACTAACAATGTTGCCGCGATAGGCGGCACTCCGTTTATCGTCAGCAGCACGAAGCCAACGGCGCTAAGCCCCACAACAGAACCAATCGAGAGGTCGATTGCTCCGGTGACGATCAGCACAGCGACACCAAGTGTGATGACGCCAAACTGCCCCTGACGATTTGTCACATCAATGAGGTTGGTCGTCTTAAACGAATTCCGCTTGGCGTCGGCAAAGTAGAGCGCCACATAGAGGGCGGCAACTAATGTCAATACGCCGGCAATGCGCACCATGGACTAGCCTCTCAACCTGAACTGCAATTCATCGTTCAATGACGGCCGACGTTTTCAGTCCCCGTCGCCAATCGCATCACGGCTTCTTCCGACATTCGCTCCCGCGGCAATTCGCCCGCGATGTGGCCCTCGTGCAGGACGATCACGCGATCGCTCATGCCCAGAATTTCTTCCAGATCGCTCGAGATCATGAGCACTGCCACGCCGTCGACGGCAAGGCGGTCCATCAGGCCGTAAATCTCGCTACGGGCGCCGACATCGACGCCGCGCGTCGGTTCATCGAGTATCAATACGCGCGGCGTCCGGGCCAGCCATTTGCCCAGCACGACTTTCTGCTGATTGCCGCCCGATAGCAGGCCGACAGCTTGATCCAAACTCGGCGTCTTCACGCGCAATCGATCGCACAAGTCGCGGCTCATCGTTCGCTCGCCGCCCACGGAGACCATCCCACCGGTCGACAGCATCGAAAGGTTTGGCAACGTCAAGTTGAAGCCGACGCCTTTTTCAAGCACGAGGCCGTTGAGCCGTCGATCCTCCGGAGCCATGAGCAGCCCGGCGTTGACGGCGTCCGACGGCTGCTTGATCGTCGCGAGCTTGCCATCGAGCAGCACGTCGCCATTCGTGATGTGCCGCAATCCGAAAAGCGCTTCCGCCAGTTCCGTGCGCCCAGCGCCCACAAGGCCGGCCATGCCGACGATTTCGCCGCCCCGCAGCGTAAAGGTCGCCGGCGTCGGCGGGCCATCGGCATAGGTTACGCCACGAACTTCAAGCGCCGGCGCGCCCTCGCGCACTTTGCGGTCGGTCCGCGGATAGAAACCCTTGAGATCGCGGCCCACCATCAGGCGCACGATCGCGTCGTGATTGATCTCGGCCTTCGCCAGCTCGCCGGCGTTCTTGCCGTCGCGCAGCACGCTAACGCGATCGGCACAGCGCTTGACCTCGGCGAGGCGGTGCGAGATGTAGATGATCGACACTCCGCCGGCCCGCAGATCGTCGATCACTTCGTAGAGCCGGTCCGTCTCGGACTGCGTGAGGCTCGACGTCGGCTCGTCCATGATGATGATGCGGGCATTGAATGACAGCGCTCGTGCGATCTCGACGAGTTGTTTCTGTCCCGGCGCCAGTCGGCTGACCTGCGTCCGTACCAGCGATTCCGCCAGGCCGACGCGGCGCAACAGGCCCGCCGCTTCCGCACCCATCGTGCGGTCTTTCAGCCACATCTTGCCGGCCAGGCGTTCACGGCCGAGGAACACATTGGCGGCGACCGAGAGGTTCTCCGCGAGATTCAACTCTTGGTGAATGAGGCTGATGCCCGCGGCCATCGCGTCGGTGACGCCACTGAAATGGATCGGTTGACCATCCAGCAGAATCTCGCCAGCGTCGGGCCGATAGAGGCCGCCGAGGATCTTCATCAAGGTCGACTTGCCGGCCCCGTTCTCACCGACGAGCGCGAGCACTTCGCCGGCGGCCAGGCGCATGGAGACGCCGGCCAGGGCGAGCACGCCCGGGAACTCTTTGCGAACGTTGCGGACTTCCAGCAAGGGAGAGGTCATGAGAGGAGATTATCGTATTTGCTCGACCGACCTGCGGGCGAAAAGCTGGCCTCATGGACGGGTAGCCGCGATACTGACCCTATGTTCCGCGTGACCCGCGAGTTCGAATTCTGCTTCGGCCATCGGCTGATGGACTACCCCGGCAAGTGCCGCCATTTGCACGGCCACAACGCCAAGGTGGCCGTCACGCTCGAAGCCACGACGCTCGACCAGCTCGGCATGGTCGTCGACTTCGTGGAGATCAAGCGCGTCCTCGCCGGCTGGATCGACGAGACGCTCGACCACACACTCTTGTTGCACAAGATCGATCCGCTGGTGAAGACGCTGCAAACGGCCGGCGAAAAGGTGTTGCCGCTGGACGCGACGCCGACGACCGAGAATTTGGCGAAGCTTGTCTTTGATTACGCGGCAAAGCAAGGTTTGCCAGTCGTCGAGGTCACGTTGTGGGAAACGCCCTACTCGTTCGCGACGTATCGGCTCACGAATTAGCGGAATCGATCGAAGTTGAAGAACACATCGAGCAAGTGACGTGAACCGACATACACACGATCGCCCGGCGCGATTTGATAGTTCGTCGCCGTCGCACCCAGCCGGCTGATCGCCCCA
>DATANR010000071.1:0-4823 GCA_036266155.1 Gemmataceae bacterium
GGCCATCTCTGTCCGAGCAAACCGCAGTTAAGTTACTACTAATAATCGTGTTGCGCTTATCTTTTGCGATCGCACTTCTAGCGCCAGGAACTCGTTTTTGGCGCGTCAATCGCGCACTTTCGTGTCCGTTAAATGGAGAAACACTTTTTCGAGGGTCGGTTCGTTTGATTCCAGGCCCGTCAGTTCCTGGCCCAGCTCGCGAAGCAATGAAACGATATGTAACGTTAATTGCCGCACGTCCGGAGCGGCCACGGTTAGCGTGTTGCCATCACGTTTCACCACTTTCGCACCGTCGATTCGACCAATTGCCTCCGCGAGGCGTCCCGGATCGCCAGCCACTTGAACGGTCAGCGTTCCGTCGAGCAGTCGCAGCAATCCTTCGCGAGTGTCGCTTGCGATCACCTGGCCGCGATCCATGATGGCGATGCGCGGACACAGGGACTGGACCTCTTCCATGTAGTGGCTGGTGTAGATGACCGTGACGCCGGCCGCGTTGAGGGAGCGAACTTCTTCAAAGATGTGGTTGCGCGATTGCGGATCGACGCCGGTAGTCGGCTCGTCGAGATACAGAATCCGCGGCCGATGCACGACCGCGGCCCCGAGGTTGAGGCGCCGGCGCATGCCGCCAGAGAAAGTGCCGACGCGGTCGTTCGCCCGATCTGCCAGGGCCGTGAATTCGAGGATCTCGCTCACACGCTTGCCCAGCTCCGGGCCGCGCATGCCGTAAAGCCGCCCAAAGAATTCAAGGTTTTCACGTGCCGTCAGTTCGCCGTAGAGCGACACATCCTGCGTCGCAATGCCGATCGAGCGCTTCAGTTCGAAATCGAATCGACGGAGCGGCCGACCCAACAGCTGGGCCGACCCGGAACTCGGTTCGAGCAATCCGGACAGGATGCTGAGCAGCGTCGTCTTGCCGGCGCCGTTCGGGCCGAGCAGGCCAAAGATCTCGCCTTCATTCACGGACAGCGTGACGCCGCGCAGCGCTTCAACGGCGCCGAACTGCTTGCGGATGCCGCTTATTTCCAGGACCGATGGCATGAAGGTGAGTTATAGGAGCAAGGCCACGCGGAATCGGCGGGTCACGCCGGTAGTGCAAGCCTGAGTAGGTCCGCCGAGCCGAGGCGGACCTATCTCTGTGCAAGTTGACGTGATGCCATCCGAATGCTCTAATAACAGTCTGCCCGTTTCTCCCGCCTGAGGTTTGGACATGCGCCCGATCGCATTGGCCGCGTTGGTGGCCGCTCTCTTCCTGATTGTCGCGGCATCCGAAGCGCAGCCGCCCGCCAAGAATCCGGATCCGAAAGCCAAGACTGATCCCAAGGCCGACCCAAAGGCCAAGACCGATCCCAAGGCCAAGGAGCCGGAACAGAAATTCAACCTGAAGTTGAAGGTCGACGACATCGTCTTCGGCAACCCCGTTATGGGGCCGAAGATGGGACTGCAGGACGTCAAGTCGCACGCCGTCTTGTACGACATGTGGGGCATCAATTGTCCGCCGTGCCTGGCGGCGATGCCGCATACGTCCGAGCTATACGCGGAACTCGAAGGCTTTGGGCTCATCATCATTGGCGCGCACAGTCAGGGCGGTGAGGCCGAGAAGGTGCGAGCGGTGGCGATTCAGCATCATGCCAATTTCCCGATCCAGGTCAACGCACACGTCAAAGGCTCGGAAGACAACAAGTTCCTGCCGCACTGTATCCTCTTCGACCATACCGGCGCCTGCATCTTCCGCGGCCAGCCGACCGACGTGGAGGCGCTGGTTCGCAAGGCCGTCGGCGCTGCCTTGGTCGCCGCCGCGGGTCGGGACAAATGGTCGTCGCAGATGGACGGCATCATCAAGGACCTGAAGGCCGGCAAACCGCCGGCGGGCATCCTAGCGCGCGTCGCCGCCTACCGGACGGCGAAGGGCGACCTCGGCGAAGACGCCACGGCATTGCTGAAGGCGATGACCGCGGCGGGCACGAAGAAATTGGAGGAGGCGACTTCGAAGAAGGACAGCGAACCGCTCGAAGCGTTCCTGCTGATCGAGAAGGTGCCGACCATTTACAAGGGCGCGCCGCTGGCCACCGAGGCGAATGAACTGCTCAACAAGCTCAAGGGCGACAAGGCGGTGAAGGCGGAACTGGCCGCGCGGCCGGCGCTGGAGAAGGTGAAGCAGATCGATCAGCAACTCGGCCTCGGCGCGGACGACCCGCGCAAACCGGAATGGCAAAAGGCCCACAAGGAGCCGCTCAAGCAACTCAAGGACAAAGTGTCGGCCATGAAGAAGTCGTGGCCGGACGCCCATTCGACGCAAGAAGCGGTTGCGATTGCGGATCGGTATGGGGTTGAGTTGAAGTAGCCTCTGGATTTCCTCCCCCCTCTCCGCTTCGGAGAGGGGGGCCGGGGGGGAGAGGTCTTCGCGACCGCGATCCCAAGACCTCTCCCCCCAACCCCCTCCCCGAAACGGGGAGGGGGAGCAAGACAAGCCGATCTGAGCCGCGTTGTGTCTTGGCCGGCGCACAAGTACAATCCAACCAACTCTCGCCTCTCGCGAACTCGCACTCATGCCACGTTTCCGCCGCACGCTCCGTCTGGAGCCGCTCGAAGATCGTCGTACGCCCGCCACGCTCGGCGCCGACGGCAAGTCGGTCACCTTTCTCGATGCGGACGGCGACACGGTGACCGTCGCGTTGAACAAGCCGGTTCTGACCAGCGCGAACAAAGACGCGGTGTTCCATTTTGACGTGGGAATCGTCGACGGCTTCAACACGGTGCCGCAAGCACTGCAGACGCTCGACCTCACGACGTTGGGCACCGGTCTCAAGGTCACGGCCACCGCCGTGGGCGGCGACGGCAAGGCGAACATCGGCTGGGTGAAGGGCGACAATATCGACGTCGTTGCTGTCAATGTGTCCGGCGACCTGGGCCGCGTGACGGTTGGCGACGCCAATACCAAGACGCCGGGACTCGGCACGCTGTCCGCCGGCACCATCGGCCAGTTCGGCGTCATGACCCAGGGCGCCGGCGGCACGCTCCTAACCGCGATCACGGGGAACCTGACGAAGGTGACGGTCAAGGGCGACGTCACGGAGGCCCGCATCTCCGTTGCTGGATCCATTGGGTCGGCGACCATTGGCGGCAAGCTCGTCGCCAATGCCGCCAATTCGGATACCGGGCTGCTTGATGCAACTGGTTCCATCGGTCCGGTCAAGATCACCGGCGCGATTGTGGGTGGCACGGGCGATCGATCGGGCATCCGCGCCGGTGGCAACATCAAGTCGGTGTCCGTCGGGGGCCTCACAGGCAGCACGGGAATTGAATCGGCGTCGATTGTCAGCACCGGTGGCAACATTGGAGCGGTCACCATCACCGGCGATATGCAGGGCGGCGGTGGCCTGCGGTCGGCGTCCGTGCGCGCTCCCGGCCTCATCACGCAGCCGATCCCCAACAAGCCGCGTGTCATGGCGGGTGGCGCGATCGCGGCCGTCACGGTCAAAGGGGTCGTGACCGGGCTCGGGCCGCAGAGCGCGACTGTGCAAGCGGGCCGCGGCGTCGGCAAGATCGATTTTGGCGCGCTCACGGGCGGCGCCGGTGATGGCAGCGCGGCTGTGAGCGCCCAGTGGGGCAACATCGGACCAATTACCATTCGTGGTGCGGTGCAAGGTGGCGCTGGCCTGCGCTCGGCCTCGTTTCATGCGAATGGAACCGATCCGGGCGCCAGTGTGGCGGCCGACGCCGACCCCACCAACCTGGGTTATGGCGACATCATCGCGAACGGCGGGAAAATCACGTCGGTTGCGGTGACTGGCGCGCTGAACGGGAACGGCGGCGGCAGCGCGGCGATCCAGGCATTACGCTCGGTCGGCGCGGTCAAGCTCGCCGGAATGATCGGCGCCGATCCGCAGAGCGCTTCGATTCAAACGGGTCTGGGCGGCATCGCTTCGGTCCGCATCACCGGCGATGTCAAAGGAGGTCCGGGCGTCCAGAGCGGGTCAATCATGTCCGGCAAGGCGCTTGGGCCGGTCACGATTACCGGCGACCTGCGCGGCGGCGACGGTGACTATTCCGGCATGGTGGCCGCGGGCGTGTCGCCCACGAACACGATGATTGAGAACATCGCCAGCGTCACCGTCGGCGGGTCCATCGTTGGCGGGAAGGGTAAACAGAGCGCTTCGATTGCCACGACCGGCGGCACGATCGGCCCCGTCAAGGTCACCGGCAACCTGACCGGCGGCAATGGTGTGCAATCGGCGAGCATCCGCTGCGCGGCGGACTACGACATCAACTTGGTCCTGCTCGGCGGCAAGATCACGTCCGTATTTGTCGGCGGCTCGGTGGCAGGCGGCGCCGGTCTGAGCAGCGCGCTGATTCAAGCTGATCGCGGGATCGGACCGGTTACAGTGGTGCACGATTGGACCGCGGCCAGCGTCGTGTCCGGCATCATCCTCGCGGGTAACGACGGCTTCTTCGGCAGCCCCGACGATTCCGTATTGAAAGCCTCGCCGATCGCGTCCATCAACATCGGCGGCGTCATCGAGGGCACGGCCACGCTCAACGACCACTTCGCGTTCCTGGGGTCGCAGATTTCATCGTTCACCGTGACCAAGGTCCAGCGCACGCTGGCGCCTGGGCCGGGGAACGATGTCGACATCCATCTCAACCCGCTGACGAATGATGATGTGACGCTAAGCGAGGTGACGGCGTGAGCGGATTTACTCCCCCCTCTCCGCTTCGGAGAGGGGGGCGGGGGGGGAGAGGTTCAGCACGAGCTCGAGTGCAGACCTCTCCCCCTAACCCCCTCTCCGAAGCGGAGAGGGGGGAGTAAATCCGCTCACGCCGTC